>DASQZF010000033.1:0-28077 GCA_035638835.1 Allosphingosinicella sp.
GAGGCCGAGAAGCTCGGTACCCTTCAGTCCGACCCCTATCTGAACGTCGCTTCCATGTTCGAGGACGTGTTCGAAGAGCTTCCCTGGCACCTCAAGGAACAGCAGGCCCAGGCGCTGGCCGAGGCGGAGGCGAAGCGGGTATGAGCGTCATGAACATGATCCAGGCGCTCAACTCCGCCCATCACGTGATGATGGAGCGCGACCCCTCGATCGTCGTCCTCGGCGAGGATATCGGCTATTTCGGAGGGGTCTTCCGGGTCACCGAGCATCTCCAGAAGACCTTCGGCAAGGAGCGCGCCTTCGATTCGCCGATCAGCGAGAACGGGATCGTCGCGATCGCCGTCGGGATGGCCGCCTACGGCCTCCGCCCGGTCGCCGAGATCCAGTTCGCCGATTACATCTATCCCGGCTTCGACCAGATCGTCTCCGAAGCCGCCAAGATGCGTTACCGCTCGGCCGGCGAATGGCATCTGCCGATGGTCCTTCGCTCGCCCTATGGCGGCGGGATCTTCGGCGGCCAGACCCACAGCCAGTCGCCCGAGGCCCTGTTCACCCATATTGCGGGCGTGAAGACGGTGATCCCGTCCAACCCCTACGACGCCAAGGGCCTGCTCATCGCCGCGATCGAGGATAACGATCCCGTCATCTTCTTCGAGCCCAAGCGAATCTACAACGGCCCGTTCGACGGCTATTACGAGCGCCCCGTCACCCCCTGGGCCAAGCACCCGTCGGCCGAGGTCCCGGACGGCCATTACACCGTCCCGCTCGGCAAGGCCGCGATCGTCCGCGAGGGCGAGGCGATCACCGTCCTCGCCTACGGCACCATGGTCCATGTCGCGCTCGCCACCGCCGCCGCCGAGGGCGTCGATGCCGAGGTGATCGACCTCAGGACCCTCGTGCCCGTCGACATCGAGACGATCGAGGAATCGGTGAGGAAGACCGGGCGCTGCCTGATCGTCCACGAGGCGACCCGCACCTCGGGTTTCGGAGCCGAGCTCTCGGCGCTCGTCCAGGAACGCTGCTTCTACCATCTCGAGGCGCCCGTCATCCGGGTCACCGGCTGGGACACGCCTTATCCGCACTCGATGGAATGGGCCTATTTCCCAGGCCCGGTCCGGCTCGGGCTGGCGCTCAAGAAAGCTTTGGAGGATTGACGTGACGGTCGCCTCCCACCCCCCCGTCATTGCGAGCGTAGCGAAGCAATCCAGCGGCACCAGCGCCGGAAACTGGATTGCTTCGTCGCTTCGCTCCTCGCAATGACGAGTTAAACAGAGGACAAGCATGGCGCGCTTCGAATTCAAGCTGCCCGACATCGGCGAAGGCATTGCCGAGGCGGAGATCGTCGCCTGGCACATCGCGGTCGGCGACGAGGTCAAGGAAGACCAGCAGCTCGCCGACATGATGACCGACAAGGCCACGGTCGAGATGGAGAGTCCGGTCGCAGGCAAGGTGCTTCAGCTGGCGGGCGAAGTCGGCGACCAGATCCCGATCGGCTCGGTGCTGGTGGTGATCGAGACCGAAGTGGAGGCGAGCGCCGGCGCGGATGAGACCGCCGCCGACGGGCGGCGCCATGACGAGGTCGCGCTCGCCGACGGCCTGGTCGAGGAACGGCCCGAGCTCGAGGCCGCGATCCCGAGCACCGGCGAGGCGCGGGAGACCCCCGCCGTTCGCCCTGAGCCTGTCGAAGGGCTTTCTTCCTCTTCTTCCGGCCCGAGGGAAGGGAAGGGCTTCGACAAGCCCAGCCCGAACGGGGGTGGCGGCGAGCCGTCCGACCCCGGCGAGGCCCAGGGCTTCAACCCCCAACCCGACCCGCCCCGGTTCCTCGCCTCGCCCGCGGTCCGGGCCCGGGCCCGCGACCTCGGGATCGATCTCGCTTTGGTGAAGACGACCGCGGACCGGGTCCGCCACTCCGATCTCGATGCCTATCTCCTCTACAATGGCGGCGGAGTTTCCCGCCCGGGCGGCCAGCGACGGCAGGACGAGACGGTCAAGGTCGTCGGCCTGCGCCGCAAGATCGCCGAGAATATGCAGGAGGCCAAGCGCCGGATCCCGCATTTCACCCTCGTCGAGGAATATGACGTCACCGCGCTCGAGCAGACCCGCTCGATGATGAACTCCGACCGGGGCGGCAACCCGAAGCTCACCTTGCTTCCCTTCCTCATCACGGCGATGGCCCGAACGCTTGCCGATTATCCGCAGATCAACTCCCGCTACGACGACGACCAGAACCTGCTCCACCGCTCCGGCTCGGTCCACATGGGAATGGCGACGCAGACCCCGAACGGCCTCATGGTCCCGGTCATCCGCAACGCCGACCGCCTCACCGTCTGGGACATAGCCCGCGAGATCCTCCGCCTTTCCGAGGCGGCTCGGACCGGGAAGGCGAGCCGGGACGAATTGTCGGGTTCGACCATCACCATCTCCAGCCTGGGCCCGATGGGGGGAATCGCCTCGACCCCGGTGATCAACCGCCCTGAAGTCGCGATCCTCGCCGTCAACAAGGTCGAAGAGAAGCCGGTCGTGGTCGAGGGCGAGCTCGAGATCCGAAAGCGGATGAACCTGTCGCTAAGCTGCGACCACCGGGTGGTGGACGGCTGGGACGCCGCCAACTTCATGCAGGACCTGAAGAAGCTGGTCGAAGCGCCGCTGAAATTGCTGGGCTAGGAATCCCCTCCCTGGAAGGGAGGGGTCAGGGGTGGGTAGGCGAGCAAAGCGGTGGGTAGGCGAGCAAAGCGAGACTTTTGCTGATTCGGAGCTGGACCCGCCTTCGGCGGACCCACCCCCAACCCCTCCCTTACAGGGAGGGGAGCCCCCTATCTCAAGTTACCGCGGTCAGGGTGTTCACGTTGATGTGCGGCCAGACGATCGTCTGCCCGGGCTTGTCCTGGCTGACCGGGAACTCGATGAGGGTGCGCTGCGAATATTGGAGCTGCCGGTAGACGTTGCCGTTTTGGTCGCGAAGGATCTCGATCCAGAAGGTGGCGTCGAATTGGGACGGAGTTACCTTCCCCTGCAGGGACGCGATATTCGCTATCCCGCCCCGGTTGAGAGTGCTGACCTGGAGTTGCGTCGTCGCGACGACCTTGAAACCCTGCAATATCTGCCCATCGAGATATTGGATGAGCGTATCGTTGGGCGTGACCGGGCTGAAATTCGGATAGACCTGATGGCCGATATATTCGTCCATGTAACCGGCCGCCTGCCCCGGCGGAATGTCCCCGGTGGGCAGGCCGCTCAGAGTAGAGTCGATATTCGGCCGCCCGGCCATCTTGGAGGAATTGCCCATCGCCTCGACCGCGTTGCCGTGCGGGACGCTCGCGATCCGGAAGATGTTGAAGCCGTCGTTCAAGGTCGGATCGGACAATTCCCAGAAGCCGCCTTCGACGTGCATCAGCGAGCCGGTGCCGAGCACCGTGATCGTCGTCGAATATTGGAGCGTCGGAATATTCTCGATGACCTCCATGCCCCGGTTCGGCGTGGTGGCCGGAACCTTGGTGATGATAAGGGTTTCGGTATAGGGCGCGACGAGGAGCTCGAAGCCGCCTTTCTGGTTCGGCACGGCGATCATGTTGAAGCCGTTGGCGCCCTGCCAATGCCCCGCCAGGTTCGATAGATCGCCGAAATCGATTTCGTCGTTGTGAAGCCTTACTTCATGTGTACCTGGCATTGAATTTCTCCCCCTCGATTGGCGGATACCTTATCCCAGGTTAGTATTTAAGCAAATCATTCGGGATCCGGTATTATTGCGCCGGGTCGACGGTCAAGGGCCCGGCCGTCGCCTTCCCCGGCAAGCCCGGCGAGGAATTGATCTCGTCACATTCCCCGGCCACAATCGCCCCATGACCCTGGACCTCGACCGCCGCCTCCTGCTCAAGGCCGGAACCCTCGGCCTCGGCGCGCTCGCCGTCCCTGGGGTCGCACAGATGGCCTCCGCCCGCGGTTTCACCCACGGAGTCGCAAGCGGGGAACCTCGCCAGACTTCCGTCATGCTGTGGACCCGCCACGTTCAGATGCGCGGCGGCTCGGGCCGGCTGGGCTGGGAGGTTTACGAGACGGACTCTCCGGGCCGGGTCGTCGCCGCCGGCGAGGTCGTCGCCACGCCCGAAAGGGACTGGTGCGTGAAGGCGACCGCGACAGGGCTGAAGCCGGGCCGGTCCTATCGCTACCGCTTCCTCAACCTCGACGGCGCCGCCGCTGCCGTCGGCCGGACCCGCACTTTGCCCGAAGGCAGAACCCCGCGCTTCACCCTCGGGATCTTCTCCTGCTCCAACCTCGCCTTCGGCCATTTCAACGCTTACGCCCACGCCGCCGCCCGTGGCGACATCGACCTGCTCGTCCATCTCGGCGACTATCTGTACGAATATCAAAGCGGCAAATATCCTTCGCCCGGAGAGGCCCTGGCAGGCCGGGTCCTCGACCCCGCGGACGAGACGATCGTGCTCGCGGATTATCGCCTGCGCCACGCCGCCTATCGCTCCGATCCCGACCTGAGAAGCCTCCACGCTTCGGCGCCGATGGTGATGATGTGGGACGATCACGAGAGCGCGAACGATGCCTGGTCGGGGGGCGCCGAGAATCACGATCCGGCGAAGGAGGGCTCATGGGACGCCCGCAAGGCGGCCGCGAGTCGCGCCTATCGCGAATGGCTGCCGGTTTCGGACAATGACTGGGAAAGCTACGAGATCGGCGATCTCGCGACCCTCTTCCGCCCGGAGACCCGCCTGGGGGCGCGAAGCCGTCCGCCCAAATTCTCCGAGCAGCTCCGCCGCGGCGAGGACATCAAGGCCTCGCTGGTTCGCTTCCGCGACGGCGCCTGGGGCGATCCGGAGCGGTCCATGCTGGGCGGCGAGCAGGAGGCCTGGCTGGCCGGCGGGCTCAAGCGCTCGACCCGGCGGGGAACGCGCTGGCAGATCCTCGCCCAGCAGACGGTGATGGGGAGCTTCGCACTGCCGCTCGAAGCCAGGGCCTGGCTCCGCGCCGATGCGCCCGCGCAGGTGAAGCAGGTGACGGCGATCGGCGCCGCGGCGTCGGAAGTCGGACTTCCGCTCAACCTCGACTCCTGGGACGGCTATCCCGCGGCCCGCGACCGGCTGCTCCGCTCGGCTCTGGATGCCGACTCCAATCTCCTCGTCCTCTCGGGCGACAGCCACAATGGCTGGGCCTTCGACCTCGACCTTGGCGGGGCCGCGGCCGGGGCGGAGTTCGCCGTCCACAGCGTCACTTCCCCGGGCCTCGAAGCCTATGCTCCGGGCGTTGCTCCAACCGAGCTGGCGCGCGCTCTGAGGAACCGCAATCCCGCCCTCAGATGGGCGGAGGTCCAGCGCCGAGGCTATATGACGCTCACCCTGACCCGCGATCGGGCCGTCGGCGAGTGGCTCAGCCTCGATACGGTCAGGACCCGCTCCACGCAATTGGCGGCGAAGCATATGATGAGCGTTGCCAGGGGCCGCAACCGCTTCGCGTAAATCCGTCATTCCGGCGAAGGCCGGAATCCATGAACACCGCCGTACGAGAACGCAAAGGTCCGTGTTCATGGATCCCGGATCAAATCCGGATGACGAAAGCGTTCCCCATTTGTTCTACGCATGCTAGGCTGCATGCCATGTCCCGATTCCCGTTCCTCCACTTCATCCCGGTCCCGGTCCGCCCCCGCCGCGACGGCTGGACCCCCGTGCTCCAGATCCGCTTCGTCATCGGCATCGCCCGAGGCCTGAGCCCGGCCAAGGCCGCCGCTCGGATCGGCAAGACCAGGCAATCCGCCCTCGCTTTGCGCAAGCATCCCCATGGCCGGAGCTTCGCCGCCGCGTGGGATGCGGCGCGCAAGTTTGCCGAGGATAACCGTGCCCGCGAAAAGCAAGAGCGATGACGCCCGCTACCGTCATTCCGGCGAAGGCCGGAATCCATGAACACTGCCCTATACGAAGCCCCGAGAACCGTGTTCATGGATCCCGGATCAAGTCCGGGATGACGAGCCCTGCTCCGGGACCATCGCCTTCTCCGCCGTCAGGCCCCCGAAAAAACTCGATGCCGTGTGCAACTCGTCCAGATCGTCCACTTTGGAGCGCCGGCAACCCTCAACTTCTTCAACTTAGGGTGTCCCACAGTCGCTTTTCACTGTGCAGCCCGCTATGGCCGCCGCCATGCTGAAGAAGACTTCCGGTCCCGATCTCGACTCGCTGCGCCTCATCGACGATCGCCTGCGCTGGCTCTCTGCCTGGACGATCCACAACGCCAATCATCTTCGCGAGAGTCCGGACGGCCTCAAGGTCGGCGGCCACCAGGCGAGCTGCGCCTCGATGACTTCGATCATGGCCGCGCTCTACTTCCATGCGCTCGGGCCCAACGACAAGGTGGCGGTCAAGCCCCATGCCGGGCCGGTGCTCCACGCCATCCATTACCTGCTCGGCAGCCAAAGCCGCGAGCAGCTCGAGAATTTCCGCGGCTTCGGCGGGATGCAATCCTATCCGAGCCGCACCAAGGACAGGATCCCGGTCGATTTCTCCACCGGCTCGGTCGGCCTCGGGGTCGCGGTCACCGCCTTCGCGAGCCTGGTCCAGGATTATCTCGTCGCCCATGGCGGGATGTCCGCGGCCGATACGGGGCGGATGGTCGCGCTGATGGGCGACGCCGAGCTCGACGAGGGCAATATCTACGAATGCCTGATTGAGGCCTACAAGCACGACATCCGCAATTGCTGGTGGATCGTCGACTATAACCGCCAGTCGCTCGACGCCACCACGGCGGAGCGGATGTTCAGCCGCTTCGACGAGATCTTCGCGAGCTGCGGCTGGCGGGTAATCACCCTGAAATACGGCAAGGCGATGGAAGCGGCCTTCGCGGAGCCCGGCGGCGAGGCTCTCAAGCGCTGGATCGACGAGTGCGGCAACGCGGATTACGCCGCTCTCACCCATCTCGGCGGCGCCGCCTGGCGCGAACGGCTCCTCGAGGAGGCGCCCGGGTCCAAGCCGGTGCTGGACGCCCGCGACGACGAGGCGCTCGCGCTGCTAATGACCAACCTCGCCGGGCACGACATGCAAAGCCTCGTCGAGGCGTTCGATGCCGCACAGGACGACGTCCCGACCCTCTTCATCGCCTATACGGTGAAGGGCCACGGCCTCCCCTTCGCCGGCCACAAGGACAATCATGCCGGGCTGATGAACCCGGGCCAGATCGCCGCCCTTCGCGACCGGATGGGGATCGCCGAGGGGGAGGAGTGGGAGCCCTGGGCCGGCCTTGGCGGCAATTCGGCCGAAGCGGTCAGGGCGACGGTGGAAGCAAGCCGGATCGCCCGTTCGAAGCGGGAGCGTCCGTGGAACCAGGCCGAGGTGCCGGCCATCCTCCCGCCGACGGGGGAGGAGCAGTCGACCCAGGCGGCGTTCGGCCGGATCCTGCTCGATCTCAGCCGCGCCGGAGGGACGCTCGCCGACCGGATCGTCACCACCTCGCCCGACGTCACGGTCTCGACCAATCTCGGCGCCTTCGTGAACCAGCGCGGCCTGTTCCGCCGGCAGGACCTGGCCGACGTCTTCGCTCAGGCCAAGATCCCCTCGGCCCAGAAATGGGGCGGGCACCAGGCCGGCCAGCATATCGAGCTCGGCATCGCCGAGAACAATCTGTTCCTGATGCTCGCCGCGCTCGGCCTCGCCGGCGACCTGTTCGGGACCCGGCTGTTCCCGATCGGCACCGTCTACGATCCCTTTATCGCCCGCGGCCTCGATGCGCTGAACTACGCCTGCTACCAGGACGCGCGCTTCCTGCTGGTGGCGACGCCCTCCGGGGTGACGCTTGGCCCTGAAGGCGGCGCCCATCAGTCGATCAACCCGCCGCTGATCGCGCTCGGCCAGCCGGGCCTTCGCCACTACGAGCCCGCCTTCGTCGACGAGCTCGCCTTGTTCATGGAGGAAGGCTTCCGGCTCATGCAGGCGCCGGACGGCGAGAGCGTCTACCTGCGCCTGACCACCCGGACGCTCCGCCAGCCGGAGCGGCCGGACGACGGCTGGAAGGCCGGCGCCCTGGCTGGCGGCTACTGGCTCCGCGAGCCGGGGCCCGGATCCGAGGCGGCTTTGGTCTATTCCGGAGCCCTCGCCCCGGAGGCCCTGGCCGCCTGGGAGGCGCTTCAGGGCGACGTGCCGGGCCTGGGCCTGCTCGCGATCACCTCGCCCGATTTGCTCCACCGAGGCTGGAGCGAGCGGCGGCGCGGGCGCTGGGGCGGGAAGGGGACGACTCAGTCGCACGTCGAGCGGCTCCTTGCTCCGCTTGCCGCCGGCGCCGGACTCGTCACCCTGCTGGACGGCGCCCCCGCATCCCTCTCCTGGCTTGGCGGAGTGCTCGGCCACCGGGTCAGCCCGCTGGGGATCGAGCGCTTCGGCCAGACCGGAACGCTTCCGGACCTGTATCGGGAGTATAGGTTGGATGTGGATTCGATCGTGGAAGCGGCGGCGGAGCTGTTCCTGGACTGACTCCCCTCCCCGCAAGGGAGGGGCCGGGGGTGGGTAGGCGAGCGAAGCGAGACTTTCTGGGGGCCGGAGTTTCGGCCGCCTCCGGCGGACCCACCCCCGACCCCTCCCTTCCAGGGAGGGGAGCAGCAGGGGAACAAGTGGGGCCCTCCAGCGCTGTTCCCTGGAACTGTTCAAGGAGTAGAGTAATGATCGGCAAGATAATCGGAGCGGCGGTCGGACGTAGGGTCGCGGGCCGCTACAATGGCGGCACCGGCCTTCTCCTCGGAGCCCTCGCCCCGACCCTCGCCCGCCGCGCCTTCGGCCCGCTCGGCCTCGCCGTCGGCGGCGCTTATGTCGCCAAGAAGCTCTGGGACCGCCGCAGCAGCGCTGCCAGGCCGACCCGCACCTACTGACGGCGCAATCCGTCATTGCGAGGAGCGAAGCGACGAAGCAATCCAGCGGGCCTCGAAGTCCGTACTGGATTGCTTCGCTTCGCTCGCAATGACGGCTAAGCGGGCCTCATCTCCAGCAGCCAGATCGCCGCGACCAGCGCAAGCGTCGCGGCGACGGCCGTCCAAGTCACCACCGCGAGGTTGACCGGCCTAAGCTCGGCCACCTGGTTCTTGTCGAACCGCTCCATCACCGCCGCCGCTCGACGCCCCGCAACCACGATCACATAGGCTCCCGCGAGCAGGAAGGCGGTCGCGATCGCCTTTGGAACCCAGGTCGGCTCCATCGCCTGGAACAACACCTGAAAGCCGAGGCCGATCCCGACCGCGGCGAAGCCGGTCCGCATCCAGCCCGCGAAGGTCCGCTCGTTGGCCAGGATCGTCCGGTCCTGCGCCAGATCGGTCCGCTCCTCGGCGAGCTTGTCCTTCTCGTCCGTCAGAAGGCGCCTTCCTCGTCCTCGGGAAGCGGCTCGTCCCTCGGCGGCGGCCCTGCGTCGTCGCGCGGGTCACGCGGCTCGCGGCGCGGATTGTCGATCGGCTCGCGCTCGTCGCGGGGCGGCAGATCCTCGATCGGGAACGGCAGGGGCACGCCGTCGCCGGTGACGGTGAGCCCGTTCTCGTCCACCTGAACTCCAAGCTCGTAGCCGCCGGTTCCCTCGATCGGCAGCGTCACCGACCCGTTGAACCCGGTCGCCGGCGCAGGCGCCGCGAGCGGCGGAGCGAGCTTCTGGGCGGGCGCGGTCCCAACCGCCTGGGTCATGAAGTCGCGCCAGATCCGGGCCGGAAGGCCTCCGCCGGCGATCTGCCCGGCCAGGGGGCTGTTGTCGTCGTTGCCGACCCAGACTCCGACCACCAGATCCTGGGCGAAGCCGATGAACAGGGCGTCGCGGCTGTCCTGCGTTGTGCCGGTCTTGCCGAATGCCGGGACGGCGAGCGCCGCGCCTCGGCCGGTGCCCTGCGCGACGACGGCGCCGAGCATGTCCCTCATGTCGTCGAACGTCGAGTCGGTCCTCGTGCCGGGGCGGGCCTGGTTCCACATACGCTGCCACCAGGGCTTCTGTGCGTCCTCCAGTCCCTTGGGCCGAACCGGATAGGCGCCTGCGGCGACGGCCGCGTAGGCGGAGGTGAGCTCGAGCAGGGTGAGTCCGGACGTGCCGAGCGCAAGGCTCGGATTGTCGGTGAGGGGGCTCCTGACCCCGAGGTCGCGGGCGGCGGCGATGACGTTCTGCCGCCCGACCCGCTCCGACAGCCGCACCGCGGCCACGTTGCTCGACAAAGCAAGCGCGTCGCGCAGGGTGAGGCGGCCGCGATACTGGTCCCCGTAATTCTTCGGCTGCCAGGTGCCGATTCGAAGCGGCGTATCGGCGACGGGGCTGTCGGGAGTAAGGCCCGACCGGAGCGCCGCCAGATAGACGAAGAGCTTGAACGCCGAGCCCGGCTGCCGGCGGGCCTGGGTCGCCCGGTTGAACGGGCTCCTCGCATAGTCGCGGCCGCCGACCATAGCGACCACGCGTCCGTCGGGCCGCATCGCGACCAGTGCGACCTGGGCCCCGCCGAGCCCGGCCTTTCGGACGGTCGCGAGCGCGAGCTTCTGCATCCGGCTCTCGAGAGTGGTCTGCACCTCCTCGTCGCCATAACCGGCCTCGCCCCGGGCCCGCGCCATCGGCAGGACCCAGTCGGCGAAGTAGGTGCCTGTCGGAACCACCTTCTGCTTCTCGACCTTGAGCTTGGGGGGCTTCAGCCGATTGGCTTCGCGCTGGGTGAGGACCTTGTCGCGGACCATGGTCGCGATCACGATCTTCCCGCGCTCCCGGGCCAGCTTGTAGTTTCGGGTCGGAGCGAGGCGCGAAGGGGCTTTGACCATCCCCGCGAGCATCGTCGCCTGAGTGAGGCTCAGCTTCTCGGGCGGAACGCTGAAATAATGGTGGGAAGCAGCGCGAAGCCCGTAGGTATTGTCGCCGAGATAGACGTTGGAGAGATAGCGTTCGAGAATCTCGTCCTTGCTCAGCCAGGCTTCCAGCCAGAAGGCGATCAGGACTTCCTGTCCTTTGCGGGCCATCGTCCGGTCGGAGGTGAGGAAGGAGATTTTCGCGAGCTGCTGGGTAATGGTGCTTCCGCCTTCCCGAACTCCGCCGGCGCCGAGGTTTCGCCAGGCCGCCCGGGCGATCCCACGGATGCTGATCCCGAGATGGTCGCGAAAGCCGCGATCCTCGACCGATATGAAGGCGGCGGGGACGTGCTTGGGCAGGTCGGCGATCCTGACGGGCTCGCGGATGTCGGCGCCGCGCCGGGCGATCGGCTCCCCCTCGACCGAGACGAGGGTGAGGCTGGGAGCGGCGATGGGCTGAAGCGACTTGGACAGCGGAGCGGTGATCGCAAGCCATGCGACGATCAGCATGAGCAAAGCGACCAAGGCGAGGACGATCCGCCTCCAGCCCCAGCGCAACGGGTTGTACCAGGCGCGCTTGCGCGGACCGAGCGGCGGTTGCTGGGGTGGGCCTCCCGGGGCCTGATACGGGGCCGGGGTCGGTTGCCACTGGGCAGTCTGGTCCAAACGCATTCCTCTTCTTAGCGTCAGAACGACGGCGCGGGAATCAGGTTGCGTACTTTTCCATCCCGGTCATCCCGGCGAAAGCCGGGACCTCGGGACGAGAAATCTCGGCGGGTCTCACCGAGGCCCCGGCTTTCGCCGGGATGACGAGGGCTCATGCCATCGCCAGGGAAGTGGCCTCATCCACGGCTCGCACGACGATCTCGGAATGGCTGTGATGAAGCATGTGGCCCGCCCCCTCGATCTCGACGAGCCGGCCGTCCGGCAGCAGCCGCGCCAGAGCCCTGCCCTGGCGCTCGTGCCCGACCACCCGATCGTCGGTTCCGATAAGGACCCGGACGGGGGCTTCGATGCGCCGCAGATCCATGGTTCCCGCCGGTGAAAGCGGCAGGATCGAAGCGGAATCTTCGCCTTCATGGACGAGGACGTCCGGGTCGAGCACCTGATCGAATGGAAAGCTCCGCTTCCAGGGCCTCGGGACGGGCGTCGGAGAAAACATCACGACCTGCATCCACTCGATCGAAGCCCTGTCCAGGCCGCTGCGCTGGCCGACCCGAGAGAGCAGCGGCCCGATCACTGGCATCGAACGCGGGGCGACCATGGCGTGCTCCAGCAGCCGCGGTTCCGGAAAGATCAAAGGCGAAACCAGGACCAGTCCGGTGACCCGATCGGGGAATCGCTCGGCCAGCGCCAGGGCGACGAGGGCCCCGAAGCTGTGGCCCACGACGACGGCGGGCCCGACGCGCAGACGATCCAGGCCCTCGGCGATCTGGGCGGCCTGGTCGCGCGGCGTTCCGACGAACCGGGGCCGGCGGCTGAGACCGTGTCCGGGACGGTCGACCGCCGTGACCCGGGCGCCCTCGGAAAGGAGGGCTGCCGGCCCCTCCAGCCAGTCATGGTGGGTCGTCATCGCCCCGTGGACGAGCAGCACGTCGGCTCCGATGCCCTGCTGGACGGCGTGAAGGCTTCGGCCGGAGCCGAGATCGAGGGTCGCTGCTTTCCACATAGTCGGCCTAACCGCCCGGCGACGCGATAGGTCCGCTCAATCTTTTCAGCCCCCCGTCATCCCAGCGAAAGCCGGGACCTCGGAGAGCATAATCTTAGCGGGTCTTCACGAGGCCCCCGGCTTTCGCCGGGATGACGCTAGGTCCGCCCTGGGGGGATCGCCCGCCTTTCCTTGAGATCGAAGCTGTCGTGGTCGGAAAGCACGTGCACCTTCATATTGTGCATCGACAGCGCCTGCAGGGACTGTGCTTCGGCGATGTTGGAATAGGTGATGCCGCTTCCGTCGACCACGTAGACCGCCCCGCTGCCGATGACCCTGAAGCGGTCGCCCTCCACCACGGCCGCGGTATCTTCGTCGAGGCCGAGGCCCAGGATCCGCGGGTTGTGGGCGATGGCGCCGATCAGCCGGCCGAAGCGGCCGCGTTCCGCGAAATGCTGGTCGATGATGACGTCGCGCATCAGTCCCATGCCGGGCGCCATGTGGAGGTCGCCGATGCGGTGGGTGACCTTGCTGGTGCCCCTGATCAGCATCGTCTCGCTCATCACCGAAGCGCCCGCCGAAGTGCCTGCGACGACCCCGCCGCGCTCGTAGAGGGCACGCACCTTCGCCTCGATGCCCGTGTCGCCGATCTGGCTGGTGATCCTGAGCTGGTCCCCGCCCGAGAAGAAGATGCCGGCGGCGTCGTCGAGCACCGAGAGCTTCTGGCGGTCCCCGGCCTGGCTTCGCTCCTCGACATAAAGCTCGACCAGTTCGCTGAGGCCGAGATCGGCGAAAGCCTTCTCATATTCGGCGAAATAGCCCTCGGGACGGTGGCTCGCGACGGTGGCGAGGACCAGCTTCCCTCCGCGTACATGCCGCGCGATCTCGCGAAGGATCACGCGCTGGCCGCTCGGTGCCCTGTCCTCGCCGCCGCCGATGATGATCAGGCAGCCTCGCCGCCGCCGGCTTTCGTCTTCCACTATTCGGCCGCGAGGAAGGCCGCGCGGCCGGAGGTGCGTTCGGCGACCGGCTTGAAGTCGTGGATCTGCTGCCAAGTGCCGTCGATGTCGTGGGGAGTGATGACGATGAGGTCTCCCGGGCGTCCCATGGCCAGAGCCGCGGCCGTCGACGCCTGTTCGCCCGCGATGAGGTGGATGTGCTCGGGCGAGCGGCCCGCCTCGAGCGCGCCTTGCTGAAGGTAGTGCATCACCTCGCCGCGCGGGCGGCCGCGGAGCCCGGGATCCTCCCGGAAGATGAGCTCGTCGAAAATCCCGGCGGCGATCCGGCCCATCTCCATGATGTCCTCGTCGCGCCGGTCTCCCGGAATCGAGACCGTTCCGATCGTGCGCTTGTAGCGATGGCTGAGGCCGCGCACGACTTTGCCGAGCGCCGCGAGGCCGGCGGCATTGTGGGCATAATCGAGGATGACCCGGAAGCCGTGAGCGTCGTTGACGTTGAGGCGGCCGGGATTCTGCTCGAAGGTCGAAATGAACTGGGTCATGGCCGAGCGGATCGTCAGGATCGGCACGTCGTGCGCGAGCGCGATGGCGATGGCGGCGAGCGAGTTGGCGACGTTGAACTCGGCCATTCCGTCCAAGGTGGCGGGAATGGCGCCCGCCTTCATGATCGTCTCGCGGCGGCCCTCGTCGTAAAGGACGATCGTGCCGCCCTCGGGGCCGCCCTCGCGCACCACCGCCATTCCACCGTCATCGACATGCTCTCGAAGCATCGGCGACATTTCGGCGCCGCCGTTGAGCGAAAACCAGATGATCCGGCCGCGTGCGCTGCGGGCCATCTTCACCGTCAGGGGATCGTCGGCATTCAGGATGGAACGGCCGTTCCGCCGAACGGCCTCGACCACCACCTGCTTGACGCTGGCGAGGTCCTCAACCGACTCGATGCCCTTGAGGCCGATATGGTCGGCGGTGACGTTCAGGCATGCGGCGATATCGGCTTGCTCATAAGCGAGCCCTTCGCGCAGCAGGCCGCCGCGCGCCGTCTCCAGCACCGCCACTTCGACCGTCGGGTCGCGCAATATCATCCGGGCGCTGCGCGGGCCGGTGGCGTCGCCCTCGTGGGTGAGGATATCGTTGACATAGACTCCGGTCGTCGAAGTGAGTCCGACCGTGCGGCCGGTGTAGCGCAGGATATGCTTGGTCATCCGCCCAACGGTCGACTTGCCGTTGGTGCCGGTGATGGCGATGATCGGAATGCGCGAGGACCGGCCGCGCGGGAACAGCATCTCGATGATCGGCTTGGCGACGTCGCGGGGCGCGCCTTCCGAAGGATCGATATGCATCCTGAGGCCCGGCGCCGCATTGACCTCGATGACTCCGCCCCCGGTTTCGCGGACCGAGCGGCTGATGTCGGGGCACACGAAGTCGACCCCGCACACGTCCAGCCCGATGATCAAGGCCGCCCGGCGGGCGATCTCCACATTGTCGGGATGGATCTCGTTGGTCCGGTCGACCGCGGTGCCGCCGGTCGAGAGGTTTGCGGTGGCACGCAACGGAACGACTTCGTCCGCCTCGGGAATGGATTCGGGGGTAAGGCCGGAGCGGGAGAGGAACTCCTCGACATGGGCGTCGATCCGGATCCGGGTCATGACATTCTCGTGGCCCTCGCCCCGGCGCGGATCGCGATTCACCTCGGCGATGAGCTGGCGGATGCTGCTGATCCCGTCGCCCGCCACCTGGGCCGGGATTCGCTCGGCGACCGCCACCATCTTGCCGCCGACAACGAGGATCCGGTGGTCGTTGCCCTCGAAGAACTGCTCGACGATGACGTCGCGGCCCTTGGCCTGGGCCAAAGCCTCGCTGAAGCCGAAGCGCAATTGCGCCTCGTCCATGATCCCGATCGTGACTCCGCGGCCGTGATTGCCGTCGAGCGGCTTGGTCACCAGAGGGAATCGAAGTCGCCTGGCGCCGCGAACCGCTTCCTCGACGTCGCGAACGACGATCCCGCGCGGCACCGGCACGCCGCTCTCGTCGAGCAGCTTCTTGGTCATGTCCTTGTTGCCGGCGAGGTCGGTGGCGACCAGAGAGGTGCGGCCGGTGATCGAGGCCCGGATCTTCTGCTGGTGGCGGCCGTGGCCGAGCTGGATCAGGCTCCTCTCGTCGAGGCGCATCACCGGGATCCCGCGCCGCTCGGCCTCGTCGACGAGGGCCTTGGTGCTCGGGCCGAGCGCCTTGCGGCGGACCATCCGCTTCAGGGCGTCGAGCCGACGATCGAGATCGAATTCGACGTCCAGCGGGAAGATCCGGTCGAGGCCGCCGATATTCTGCAGGTCGACCGGGAGGAGGGAATGGACCAGCTCGAGCGCGACCCGCCCAGCCATCAGCCCGACCTTCTCCTCGTTATAGGCGAACATGACGTTGTAGACTCCCGGCCGGTTCTTGACCGACCGGGTCTTGCCACGGGTCGCGCGCGAGCCCGCCAGAGTCTGAAGTTCGAGCGCGACATGCTCGGCGATATGGCCGAGCCAGGTACCTTCGCGCAGCCGGCGCTCGAAGCCGCCGCGGACCCGAAGCGAGCAGCCGTGACGGCCTACGCCCGGAAGCAGGCGGAGCAAGCCGTCTGTGAAACCGGCGATTCGGTTGCTCGGCCATTCCTCCAATTGCCCCAGGTCGAGCTGGATCCGGATCATCGGCGTATGGCTGTAATAATGCGGTCCGCGATAGACCCCGACCTCGGTCACCTGCATCCGGGCGGTCGGCGGAGAGGTTGCCGGATCGCTCTTCGGCGCGAAGAACAGGGCGGATTCGGGGCCATTATCTCGGGTCTGCGCGTCGGCCACGGGCGCGGACTGGTTCGGAGGCGTCATGTTCCCCGTTAAACCTCACTAGAGTGACCCGGGTTCCGACGACAGCGCGCGGACCCGAACAATACGGAAGCGGAACGTTATCGCCTGCCCGGGCCATGGGAAAGGGCCGACGGTATCAGGCTTCGATGCGCAACGCCTTGCAGACCGCCCGATATGCGGCCGACTTGACCAGGTTCGAATGCGGGAAGGGGCGGGGCGCCGAAGGCTTCAGGCCCGTCCTTCGAAGCAATCGGTTGAAGCCGCGGGCATAGGATTCGTTGTAGCTCCATTCGGAGCGCCAGGTGATGGACAGCGAGATCGACGGCTCCGGTCCGTTCCTGACCCAATGCGGCGCCTTCACCGGCACATAGATCGAATCGCCCGGCGCCAGCTCGAAGGCTTCGCCGCGAGGTGCGAACTCGTCGCGCCAGGCCAGGTTGCGGTGGCCGCCCTGGTGGAAGTCCTCGTGCCGCTCGCCGGGGGCCAGCGCCTCGTCCCCGGCGGGGAAGACCGTCATCGTCTTGCTGCCGCGGATCTGGAGCAGGATGTTGTGCTCCGGGTCGAAGTGGAAGGGGGTGACGGCTCCAGGCGAAGAGATGAAGATGAAGCCCTGCAGGTGCAGCATCTCGCCCGTGACGCTCGCCACCATCGGCCGGAGCGGCGCCAGCGCATCGTGGAGCAGCGCCCGATAGGCCGGGTCCTGCTCGATGAACTTCAGGACCATCCAGGATCCGCAATTCTCGATCGAGCGGATCGTCTCGGCGGCGGTCAGGCCGTTGGCCGGGATGGCCGCCGGATCGAGACCGATGGGCAGGTCGCCGCGATTATATTCGGCATCGACCGGACGGATTCGCTGCGAGAGGCCGACCAGGGCCTCGAGCGTCAGCAGCGCGTGGTCGACCAGGCCGTGGCCGAGCAGCCCGGGCTGCTGTGGGTACAGGGCACGCAACGCAGCAAGCGCCTCGTCGTCGAAGGACCGGATCACCTTGATCTCCCCAGGATTTGCTTGGCCTGCGCCCAGCCCGCCTCGACCGCCCTCCAGCCGGCGAAGGAAAGCCGCCGCCGGGCCCCGGCGAGCGGAAGGCTGAGCCGAACGATCGTTCGCCGTTCGGCCCACAGGCTGTCGATCATCGGATGGTTCTCGGAGGCGCAGCTGTCCATCCATTCGATATCGCCGCGCGCCAGCAGCTGGAGATTGTCGAGCTCGAGCAGCACTCCGGGCGAGAAGCGCGAATAGGCTTCGTCATAGGCGATCTTGAACGAGAAGCTGCCTGGCGGCGCGAGGAAATTGATCAGCATCGCGATCGGCTTCCCGTCGAGGTCGAGCCGCCGGATCTGGAGCCGGCCGGCGGCGGCGGCTCCGCCGAGCGCCTGGCGGAAGAAGGCCTCGGTGGCCGGGTTCGAGGCGAGGGCGGAGCCCGCGCGACCCTTCCAGCCGCTTCGCTCAAGGGCGAGGAAGCCGTCGCACCAGGCGGCAAGGTCGTCTCCGGGCGACCAGGTCCGGGATTCGACAGTGCCGAGTTCGGCCAGCCGATTGGCCAGCCGCTTCAGCTCCTTGCGCTTCTTCTTGCGAACATTCGTTTCGAGATATTGGTCGGGTGAGAGGCCGCTGGCGAGCGCGGCGCGCACCCGGCGCTGAACGATAGGCACCGGTCGGCCGAGCGCCGAGGCCGCCTCGACCAGACCGGCATGGACTGGACCGTCCTCGACGAGGCCGTTGAAGTGCAGGAAGCCCGGCGCCCAGTCGGCGCCGTCGAGATGGCGGAGCAGGGCGCGCCAGAAATCGCTCTCCCGCCCCCGGCGGACCAGAGGCGTGCCGAGGAAGTCGTTATGGTGGCGCCAGTTGCGCACATGCGTTGCGGGCAGCCGGCCGTAATCGTTGCGCACGCACAGCGGAACCACCCCGATAAGGGCATCGTCCCGCACCTCGATCAGCCGGATGTCGCGATCGTCGGTGAGGTTCTCGAGGCCCGCCGCCACGAACCACGGCTCCTGGAAGCTGTTCGGCTCGGCCGCATCCTGCGCGAGCCTCTGCCATTCGGCGAGGAAGGCCGGATCGGCGTCCTGGGCGAAGCGGTCGGCCGCGATCGGCGCGGACGCCGACCTGGCGCGCTCGGCCTCCAGCTCGAACGCCGGGTCGAAGGCGATTCCCCATTCCTGCTTCATGCGGACGGACTAACCGCCGGCGGTAAAGATTTCGCGTCTCGGCCGACGCTTTCGCGCCCCAGCCTGTCCCTGACCATCCAGGAAAGGAGGTAGGGGCGGGCCAGGGCCTTATCGAGGGCGTAAGGCCACCAGCCGGGACCGAAGGGGACATAGACCCGGACCGGAACCCCGAGGCGCCTCGCCACGGCCATGGTCCTGCGCGCGGGGAGGCCGCGCAGCTGCTCCAGCTCGCAGGGCGTGCCGGCGGCGAGCAACAGTGCGAGAGCCTGCTCGGCGAGGGCCGGGTCATGGGTGGCGACCGCGACCGGAGCGGAGCGGCCGGCCAGGCGGGCGACGAGGGCGAGATAGCTCGCCTCGACATCCTGCCCCCTCCAGCTCGGATCGGCCCATTCGCCCTTGACCAGCCGGATCCGGGCGCTTGTGTCCCGGAAGGCGGAGGCATCTCCGCGGCTTCTGAGCCAGCAGGCGGGCAAGGCGAAGCCGGTGTGGGGAAATTCGGCGAGCAGGTTCGAAACCGCTTCCAGGGTGCGATCCGCATCCTTGGGCGCGTGGGAATCGAACATCAGTGCCAGATCGGCCGCCGAAGCGGCTTCGGCGACCGTGCGCAGGTGATGGGGATCGAACGCCAGTGGGGGAGCCTTGACCGACAGATAGGCCTGGGACCCGCGGCCGGCGAGGAGTGCCGCAATTGCGACATGGGCGGCGGCGATGTCCTCCGGCCGCGCCGCCCGAGACTGGAAATAGCCGAGAGTCGCCGCCAGCCCGGCGCGATCGAGCTTTCGGCAGCGCCGGGCGGCGGCCCTCGGGCCCGGTCCCGGGGCGACCCGCTCGACGAGATGGGGGAGGGCGTAGCGCGCCGTCCTCAGCGCAGCCCAGGGGTTGAGCATCAGGCCCGGGCCAACCGCTTGCGAAGCGAAGCGAGGGCGTCCGCGCCCAGGGCGACCGCGCCCCTCGCATTGAACGGATAGGCGCGCACCCAGGCGCAGTCGTGCTGCTCGCGGGTCCAGAATTGAGCGATCCAGGGCTCGAGATTGCCGAGCAGCTCATAGGCCCGAAGCTCGCGCCCCGCCGCCCAGGCGATGGTATGAAGCATCAGCAGGGTGCCCGGGGAGCAGCGCTCATAGGCCTCGTCGAAGCCGATCTTGAACAGCCAGTAGCGGTCGAGCGTCTCGAGCGCCAATTGCATTGCGACGGCGCGGCCGTCGATCCGCATGAACGCCACCCTGAAGCTGCCCTGCTCGCAGGCGGTGCGGAAATAATGGCGGAAGCAATCCTCCTTGGCCCGGTCGGCGGCGATCGCGGTCCCGGCCTCTCGCTTCCAGCTTCGCATCTCGACCCCGATCGCCTCGTCGAACAATGCGTCGAACTCCTCCGGTCCGGGCGACAATATCTCGAACGACAGCCGGCCCAATTCGCCGGCGCGCCGGGCCGCCCGCCGGAAATCGGACCGGCGCCCCGAATTGAAGCAGGAGGCCGGGTCCTTCCAGCGCGGATCCAGGTTGATCGTCGGGGTCGGGGTGGCGGGGCGGACCGACATCCATCCCTTGCCTCGAAGGGCCTGGCGAAGCGCCGGGATCAGCTCGGATCCCACCGGGACCCGATCCATTTCCAGCGGGCGGCCGTCCCCGATCATGGCCTGGGCCAGGGCGTGGGCGGCTTGCGGATTGCGGTAGAGGGCGTCGTCGGGCTCGCACACCTTATCGGCTCCGACCATCGTCCAGCGGGCGAATCGTCCGGGGCCGCGGCACAAGGGCAGAAGGGCGGCGACCTCGTTGCGCTCGCGGACGAAAAAGACCTCGATATGGGCCTCGGCGAGCAGTGTGCCGGCCAGCGCGGAAGCGAAGGCATGGCTCTGCATCGGAAGGGAGGACGCGGCCTCGAGCCTCCGCCAGGAGCGGACCAGCGGTTCTTCCGCGCAAAAGCGGTCGAAAGGCAGGGCCGATGCTTCGGGACTCCTCGCGGCCCGGGCGCCGGGACGGCGCCGGGCAAGCGCGGCCGTGGCCGCGGACAAGTCCGGCATTCCCTCGATGGCTGTCACCCACCCTTCGATCATGGGGGCCCCCTTTAACCCTCCCGGGTAAAGATTTGGCATATGCGGACTTGCAACCGCCATCCGTCGGTCCGAGTGCTTCCGGCATTAAGGATTCTCTATTCCAGCTGGGGCCAGGAGCTTTGGTACCGCTACGGCTCCCTTGCCTTCCTTGCGAGCGGCGCTCTGGTGCCGGCGCTGGCCCTGTCGCTTGGAGCTCAGCGGAAACGGGCGATGCCCGGAGCGCTCGTGGCCTGGATGGCGATGACGTTGGCGGCCTTTGCCTGCTACGCGGTCTGGTCGGGATGCGGGGTCTGACGAGGCCGCCCGACACATCCACCTGAAGGCTTGCGTCTTTGCGCGCCGGCCCGCGTCCTTCTAGGCTCGCGCAAACGCAGCGGCTACAGCCGCGCCGATGAGGATCGAGGCAGCATGATAGAGCGAGTCCACCCCCCCCAGGCGGTCATCGACCGAAGCCATTGCACCGCGGCCGACTATGACTCGATGTACCGCCAGTCACTCGACGATCCCGACGGTTTCTGGGCGGCCCAGGCTCGGCGGATCGACTGGGTGCAGCCGCCCAGCGTCGCCGGCAACTGGTCATTCGATCCGGTCGACATCAAATGGTTCGAGGACGGGATCCTCAACCTTTGCCACAATTGCGTCGACCGCCATCTCGAGGCCCGTTCCGGCAGGATAGCCATCCTGTTCGAGGGCGACGAGCCCGGCACGGGCCGAAGCCTGACCTACGGGGAGCTCTACCGCGAGGTCGTCGGCATGGCCAATTGCCTGAAAGCGCTCGGCGCCGGCAAGGGCGACCGGGTAACGCTCTATATGCCGATGATCCCCGAGGCCGCGGTGGCGATGCTCGCCTGCGCCCGGATCGGAGCCGTCCATTCGGTGGTCTTCGGCGGCTTCTCGCCCGAGGCGCTCCACGGCCGTATCGAGGATTGCTCGAGCCGCTTCGTCGTCACCGCCGACGGCGGCCGGCGCGGCGGCCGGCTGGTGCCGCTCAAGGCCAATGTCGACGCGGCCCTGGCCAAAGGGGCGCAGGTGGAGGCCGTCCTCGTCGTCCGCCATCTCGGCAACGAAATCGAATGGAGCGAGGGCCGCGACCACTGGCTTCACGACATGGCCGCATTGGTCCCGGACGAGTGCCCGCCCGAGCCAATGAACGCGGAAGACCCACTCTTCATCCTCTACACGTCGGGTTCGACCGGAAAGCCCAAGGGGGTCCTCCACACGACCGGAGGCTATGCCGTGTGGACCGCTTCGACCTTCCATTACGTCTTCGACTACAGGCAAGGCGAGGTCTTCTGGTGCACCGCCGATGTCGGCTGGGTCACCGGCCACTCCTATGTCGTGTACGGCCCGCTCCTCAACGGAGCGACCAGCCTGATGTTCGAAGGCGTTCCCAACTATCCCGATTTCAGCCGCTTCTGGGACGTGGTCGAGCGCCACAGGGTCGACATCTTCTACACCGCTCCCACCGCGATCCGGGCGCTCATGCGGGAAGGGGAGGGGCCGGTGCGCAAGCACGACCGGTCGTCCATCCGGCTGCTCGGAACGGTCGGCGAGCCGATCAATCCCGAGGCCTGGCGCTGGTATTACGAGGTGGTCGGCGAAAGCCGGTGCCCGATCGTCGACACCTGGTGGCAGACGGAGACGGGCGGAGTGATGATCACCACCCTGCCCGGCGCCCACGACATGAAGCCGGGCAGCGCCGGCCGTCCCTTCTTCGGAATCGATCCGCAGCTGGTCGGTCCGGAAGGGGAGGTGCTGGTCGGCGCGGCCTCCGGCAATTTGTGCATCGCCCGCTCATGGCCGGGGCAGATGCGCAGCGTTTACGGCGATCATGAGCGCTTCGTTTCGACCTATTTCTCGACCTATCGCGGCAAATATTTCACCGGCGACGGCTGCCGCCGGGACGAGGACGGCTATCATTGGATCACCGGCCGGGTCGACGACGTCCTCAACATCTCCGGCCACCGCCTGGGCACGGCCGAGATCGAAAGCGCTCTGGTGTCCCATCGGAGCGTCGCCGAGGCCGCGGTCGTCGGCTACCCGCACGACATCAAGGGTCAGGGCATCTATTGCTACGTCACCCTGATGGAGGGGGAGGCCGAAAGCCCCGAGCTCGAGGCCGAGCTGCGCCGCCACGTCCGCACCGAGATCGGCCCGATCGCCACGCCGGACATCCTCCACTTCACCTCGGGCCTGCCGAAGACACGCAGCGGCAAGATCATGCGGCGCATATTGAGGAAGATCGCGGAGAACGATTTCGGGAGCCTGGGCGATACGTCTACGCTGGCCGATCCGGCCTTGGTCGACGGGCTGATCGAGCGCCGCCGCAACCGGTAACCGACGAGTGCTGAACGCAGCCTTATGGGCTCTTCCGGTCACTTTCCTTAAGGCCGCGATATGCCTCGCATGCAGCGAGGGCGGGACCGGGCCGACTTGAATCTGGCGACATTCTGCGTAGGGCCTACGTCCCCGCCCCGCCCCCCGGTCCCGACAAGACGGTATCCGGGATGCGTGCATAGCCATCTTCGCGTTGGTGATCGGACTACGGATCAGCAAACCGATTTATGCCCTCCGGATCGCTCCGCGGCGTCCATGATCCATCGGTGCTCCCGTCGAATTGCAATCGGTGTCGGTGGAAATCGGTGCCCTGGAAATCGGTGCCAGGCACCATTTAGGAAATCGGTGCCAGGCACCAATTAGGAAGCCATGTGTGAATCGGTGCCTGGCACCAATTTCCCCCAGCCGGTAATTGGTGCCAGGCACCAATTAACAGGCAAGATCGGCCCGTTAGCCACGCCGGACATCCCACTTCACGCCGGGGTTGCCGAAGTCCCGCTCGGGCAAGATTATGCGGCGGATTTCGCGCAAGGTCGCGGAGAACGATTTCGGGACCCTGGGGAATACGAGCACCCTCGCCGATCCGGCGCTGGTGGCCGGGCTGATCGAGGGCCGGCGGAACCGATAACGGGCTCGTTGATATAGCGAATGGCTCGCTCTGCCATTCCGGGGCTCTTCATGTTTCTTTCGTAGGCGAGCCTGATGATCTACGACCCGCAGCGGAATGAACGGGCCCTGGCCCGACTGTAAGGAGGGGAGGGCGATGTTTGATCTTACCGATGTCGGCTACGTCAAGCGGATCACCGTGGGCAGCCCAGACCCGGAGAGCCGACGGACCGAAGGCGAAATCAATGCCGCGACGGAGCTGCTCAATCGTTGTCTCACCGAAATCCCAAAGGGCAAGATTCTTGGGATCGAGAAGTCCTTCACTACTCTCAACATCGGAGAGCATCAGGTCGTGCTGCAGTCGCTTACCTATCATGTGGGCTTCTCAAGAAGACCGCCATGGCTCACTTGAAGTCTCAAGGCCGCGCCACCTCCGGCGAGGACGACGGCTCCGGCGAGATCGGCCCTACCCCGCCGTCTTGACGTGCCTGCACTTCGGGCGCGAGCGGCAGACGTCGCCGCGCTCGTCGCCTGACCCCGGCCTGCTCAGCGTGTAGGCGGCTCAGTCGCCCTCCAGCAGGTGGCGCACGTTGATCGTCGGCGAGCCGACCTTCGACATCGGGAAGCGGGTGCCGATCTCGGCATGGTCGGGGACGTGGATCTCGATCGACAGATCCTTGTCGAGGATCTGATCGGCCGGGACCAGGAAGTCGATCGGCACCTCGGCGTTCTGGCTGCAATTGACGCAGGATTCCGGATCCGTCGGCTGGAAGAAGGCCTGCCGGGCGATTTCCTCGCCGTCGGCGAGAAGGTGGACGACGAAGGTCCCCGGAATCGCCGTCCGGTCGATGTCCTTCACCCGGACCGAGAGCGGCGCGGTCGAATCGATCCGGAACTTGGCGCCGGCGCGGATGGCGCCCGCCCTGTTGACGAAATCCACGGCCTTCACCTCCCGTCTGGGCGCCAAGTAGGCGACTTCCGACAGGACGACGGCGTCGGCGGCCGTTTCCGCGAACGGCATCAGCGCTCCGACCTGCGGATTGTCGAGCCACACCGTCGACCCGGTGCAGGTCGACTTGAAGCCCGACAGGGTCGTGGCCTGAAGCCCGATCTGCCACTCGAGCCAGACCCGGTCCAGATTGCAGTGGAAGAACCAGAAGATCGGATCGAAGGACGCGATGTCCTGGTTGCGCATCGTCGGCCCGATCGAATTGTGGCCGTTGTCGTGGACGCCCCAATAGGCCTTGTTGAAATCCTCCCACTTGGCGTTCCGAAGCGCCTGCCGGGTCGCTTCGACTATGTTCGACGCCTCGAATTCGGCGATGATGGTGGCCGGATCGGAGCGGCTGGTCGTCAAGGGATCGTATTTCGGGCTGACCGGGGCCTGGGCGACATATTTGTCGAAGGGCGGCTGGCTGAACAGGTCGGGGACGTTCAGCGAGGTAATGTCCCAATAAGGCAGGGTGACGTCGGCGCAGTCCGGAACCGATCGCAAGGCGTCTTCGAACCGCATGAGGTGAATGCGGTGCCAGGCGAGGAAGCGGTTCTCGTGGTGAAGGCAATGGAAGCGCGGGTTCACGTAGATCGCCGGGAACCAGTGATAGCCGGCGATCGTGAAATAGCTGTCGGCCTCGGCCGGGTCCCGGGCCATGATTCCTTCGAAGGCCTTGGTCAGGGTAGCGATCTCCGGACCCGTCAGGTCCCTCACGTCCTTGCGGATCCGGGGCGCCGCGGCCCTCGCCATGAACATGGCCTCCGCCGCAGCGGCCGGAGCGGGCGTGCCCTTGGGGCAGCCCTGATTGGCCCAATTGAAGAAGGTCTGGTTCTTGTTCGCGCTCCACTGCGGCAGGGGAGGGGGCGGCATCGAGCCCGACGAGGTCTGGCCGTATATGTCCCAGCAACCGCTCGCCACGACGTCGTAGACGCTGAGGTCGATCCCCTTGGCCTGCATGTGGCTGATGTCGGTCGGCGTGAAGAAATCCCGGATCTGACCGAACCATGTCGGATTTTCCACTACGGGATCGTCATTGTCCGCCATTCCTGCTCCCCTGAGTCGCTGAAATTTGAATTCGCGTCCGTAATAACTGCACGGGACAGGGGCCGGGATATTTTTTTGGTCCGTTCCGGAGGACAATTGTGGCCCTGCGTGGCTCCGATGATCTATTGTTCGGGCTCAAATGAAGTGAAAAGGCTGGCGGTCCTTATGTCCCGTGCTCCCATCTTCGCGGCGGCAGTCGCGCTCCTCGCCGCTCCCGCCTTGCTCGCCGCCAAGCCGACGGCCGTTCCCGCCGGGTCGGCCGAGGCCGTCCCGGAGGTCGCGCGTGGGGCGGCGGCGGCGGTCGACGCCTTCCATGCCGCGTTGCGCCGGGGCGATCCCGCGGCGGCGCTCGCTCTGGTCGCCGACGAGGCCCTGGTGTTCGAGGAAGGCCGGGCCGAGCGGAGCAAGGCGGAATATGCCGCCCGCCACGCCGCTGCCGACGCCGCTTTCTCCAAGGCGGTCCCTTCGATGAGGAGCCGCCGCACCGGCCGTGCCGCCGCCGACCTCGCCTGGATCGCCAGCGAAAGCCGCACCAAGGGGAGCTTCAACGGCCGTCCGGTCGACCGGATCATGGTCGAGACCATGATCCTTCGCCGCGATTCGCGCGGGGCGTGGAAGATCGTCCACATACACTGGTCGTCGGCCCAGCCCTCGACAGAATAACCCGCCATCCCGGCGGAAGCCGGGACCTCGGGGAGACCGGCCGAGACTTCTCGACCCGGGGTCCCGGCTTTCGGGTTCCCATCAAAGTACTACTTTGATGGGGTCCCTCCCGGGATGACGGTGTGCTCAGCGGGTGCCGTAGGTGCGGTCGCCGGCGTCGCCCAGGCCAGGGACGATATAGCCGTGGTCGTTGAGCGATTCGTCCATCGCCGCCGTCCAGATCGGGACGTCGGGATGGGCCGCCCGGACGGCCTCGGCCCCGGGCCTGGAGCAGAGCAGGCAGACGAAGCGCATGTCCACCACGCCCGCCTCCTTCAGCCGGTCGATGGCGGCGATCGCGGTATGGCCCGTCGCCATCATCGGATCGACGATGATGACGAGCCGCTCCCCGACGTCCTCCGGGGTCTTGAAATAATATTCGACGCATTCGAGGCTGACCGGCTCGCGATAGAGGCCGATATGGGCGACCCGGGCGGAGGGGACGAGGTCGAGCATGCCCTCGGCCATGGCGAGGCCCGCGCGAAGGATCGGGGCGAAGACCAGCTTCTTGCCCGCGATGGCCGGCGCCTCGGTGACGGCGATCGGGGTCTCGATCGGCACAAGGTCGGTCGGAAGGTCGCGGGTCACCTCGTAGCAGAGCAGGGTCGCGATCTCGCGGACCACCGTTCGGAAGAGCAGGATGGAGCTGCTCCTGTCGCGAAGGATGGTGAGCTTGTGCTGGACCAGGGGGTGGTCGACGATCGTCAGTCCGTCCATCTCTAAAATACCGTTCCGTCGCTTATGATGGTGAAAGGAGGGCCCCCGCCCGGACGGACCTCGGCGGCGATCCTGCGCCCGGCCGCCCAGCTTCCGCCTTCCAGCATCCGGGCGAGGGGGAAGTCCTGCGCACCCACGCCAAGCCGCTCCCGGACGAGAGGCGCCATCCGGTCGAGCAGAGCCACGGTCATCGAGCGCCAAGCGACGATTAGCGGGTCCGAGACCTCGTGAGGCCGCATTGCCGCCTCCGGGTCGGTCAGGTTCAGGACGCCCAGGTCGACGAACAGTCCGCCGTTGCGATATTCGGCGAGGCCGGTCAGGCCGTCCACATCGACGACCCGGATGCCTGCGGCCTCGAGCGGCTCGATCAGGGAATAAGCCAACCATTGCGACAATTTGTGAAGCGGAACGAGCCCGTCGCTGCTGTCGTCGCGCCGGATCGCCGGATGCCGCCAGCAGTCGCCGAGTGGAACCCCGTCGAGCACCAGCCGATCCGCCCAGATCGGCCCAAGCGCTTCGAGCAGCGCTTCGAGGATCGCCGGTGCCGGAAGCCTCCCTCCGGCAGCTCGGGAGGCCAGCAGGTCGTACAAGCCGCCCGGCCGCGGCTCGTCCTCGGTGGCGAACAGGTCCGGCCTCGCCAGCACCTGAGCGCCGAGGCGCCGGAGCAATGCGGTCCGCCCGCCGAGACCGGCGAGCGGATTGGAGCCGCTCGCCTGGAAGCCGAGCGCCAGCACGTCCTCGTCCAGCGCGGCCAGGGCGGTCCCGCTCGTGCCGAGCGCGCCGCTCTCGACCAGTCGCTGGCTTGCGACCGCGAGGCCCTCCGAACGCGTGAAGGTCCGTCCGTCGACCGGGTCCGAGTAGCTCCAGCCCGGGCCCGCGCCCGCGTCGAGCAGGACCGACAGGATAACGAGGTCGAAGGCTGCCCGTGCCCGCTCGGCAGGATCGCCGTTCGGCAGTTGAGGTTCGCCGGCGACGAAGTGCCGCCACCGTGCGTGGTAGGGGATTGCGAGGTCGGGATAGGCCTCGCGGGTCGCAAGGGCGGTGAGATCCGCCGCGGCGTCGAGCCGGCGAAGGTCGACCGCCCAGCCGTCCACGTCGCCGGCCAGCGCGAGCTCCAGCATCTCGTTCGCCCGCTCGCGAACGGCCGAGGCGCTGAGCAAGGGGAGGAGGGCGGGATCGGCCGTGGTCATTCTGTCTTCCGTCATTGCGAGCGAAGCGAAGCAATCCAGTGCG
>DASQZF010000034.1:0-8885 GCA_035638835.1 Allosphingosinicella sp.
GGCGGGTCTCCCCGAGGTCCCGGCTTGCGCCGGGACGACGTGTTCCATCAGCCTGTCGGGCTCTTTGGGAAAGATGCCGCGCCTTCTGCGTTGGCGGCGGAATGAACGGGGTAGCCGGAGCACATCCCATGGCGTTGCGTAATTTGATCCTTCTGACCGCGGGCGCCGCCGCCCTCCTGGGCGGCTGCGACCGGATGAAGAAGAAGGATGCCCCCGTCCAGAAGAGCAGGACCGAGCTCGCCGGCGAGCAGAGGGAGCGGACCCGCAAGGCCTGCGCCTCCGATGCGACTTATGATCGCCTGAAGGAGCTGGTGTTCGACGAGGCCGCGCGGATCCGCAATTCCGACCCGCGCAACCTCGATCCGCTCGCCGCCGCGGCCGTGGTCCGGATGGAGGAACCGGTGGTTAAGAGCCGCGACGAGGAGCTCAACGTCACCGTCTGCTCGGGCCGTTTCATCCTCGAGCTGCCCCCGGGCGCGGAAAATGCGTTCGACGGCAAAAGGCGCCTCGAGGCGGAGGTGGAATATGCGGCCCAGGCGGCCGTCGACGGAAGCGGCCTCGTCTACCAGATGGACGGCGCCGAACCGATCATCTACCGGCTCGCGACCTTCGGAATGCAAGGGGGGCCGCTTCCGAAGATCGCCGCGGCAGCGCCGGACGTGGTCCCGGCGCCCACGGTTGAGACTCCGGCCGAGCCCACCCTCATGCCTCCGGTCGCCGAGGCCCCGCCGCGTCCGGCGGCGCGTCCGGCGACCCGGCCTGAACCGCGCCCTGCGCCGCCTCCGCCTCCTCGCACGGCCGAGCGGCCGCCCACTCCCGGGCCGGCTCCCGCCCCCGCGGCCGCCCGGGTCATCGTCCGCCCGAGCTTCAACTGTCGCTACGGCAAGACCCGGACCGAGAAGCTGATCTGCTCGTCGCCGCGTCTCGCCGCGCAGGACCGGGCGATGGCGTCTCTCTATTACGATCTGATGGCCGGGGCCGATCCCGCAACCCGAGGCCATCTGCGCCGAAGCCGGGACTCCTTCCTCGGACGGCGGGAGCGGTGCAGCAGCGAGAGCTGCGTCAACTCGGCTTATGCGTCGCGGATGGCGGAGCTGAGGAATATCGGCCGGGGCGACTGAGGCGGCGTCCCGGCGGAGACGGGATCCAGGAACGGATCTTCTCCCGTCATTGCGAGCGAAGCGAAGCAATTCAGAGCGGCCTCCAAGGCTCGCTGGATTGCTTCGTCGCTCCGCTCCTCGCAATGACGGGGACGGCTGGGCAGATAGGTGTGGAAAACCCCTCTCAGCGCGCTTCCATCGCCCCCCGGCAGCCACCATAACGGACCGATGGCCGGCCCCTACGTTCCGCTTCGAATCTTCTCCAGCTACACCATGCTGGAAGGCTCGATCGAACCCAAGGCCATAGCGAAGCAGGCCAAACGGCTCGATTTTCCGGCCGCGGCCCTGACCGACAGGAACGGTCTCTACGCCGCCATGCCGTTCACCGACGCCTGCCGGGAAACGGGGGTCCAGCCGATCGTGGGGACCATGCTCGCAGTCGCCCGGCCGGATTGCTCGGGCGGGCAGCCCGCGCTCGACTGGATAGCGCTCTACGCTCAGAACGAGCGCGGCTACGGCAATCTGTGCGCGCTCGTGTCCGCTGCGCATCTCGGCCGGCCGGTCGAGGAACCGGCGCATGTCGGCTTCGACGCGCTGGAGGGCCGGACGGACGGCCTGATAGCCCTTACGGCCGGGTCCGACGGAGCGCTGACACGGCTGGTCGGGCAGGGGCAGGATTCGACGGCCGAGCCGATCCTCGAGCGGCTCATCTCGCTGTTCCCCGGTCGCCTCTATATCGAATTGTCCCGACGCGGCGACGAGGACGAGGAGCGCGCGGAAGCCCGGCTCATCGAGCTCGCCTACCGGCACGACCTTCCGCTCGTTGCGACCAACCCCGCCTCTTACGCCGACGCCCATTTCCATGAGGCTCACGACGCGTTGTTGTGCATAGCCCAGTCGAGCCAGCTCGACCGCGACGACCGCAGGCGTTCGTCCAGCGAGTCCTGGCTCAAGCCGGCGGCCGAGATGCGGCGGCTGTTCGCGGACCTGCCCGAGGCGATCGAGAATACGGGGGTCATCGCCCGGCGCTGCGCGTTCGGGGCGCCCAAGCGCAAGCCGATCCTCCCAAGCATCGCCGGCGACACCGAAGCGGAAGCGCGGCAGCTGCACGAGGATGCCCGGGCGGGACTGATCAGGCGGCTGGAAATTCTCGAAGAAAACACCGTTCGACCTGAGCCCGTCGAAGGCCTTTCTTCAACTTCCGGCGCGGATTCGAGAAGTGAGGGCTTCGACAAGCTCAGCCCGAACGGAAATGGCTCCCCGCAGACCCTCGAGCAAAAGTACAAGGCCTATTTCGACCGGCTCGATTATGAAGCGGACATCATCGTCAGGATGGGCTTTTCCGCCTACTTCCTGATCGTCGCCGACTTCATCAAATGGGCCAAGGAGAATGACATACCGGTCGGGCCGGGCCGCGGCTCGGGCGCGGGCTCGGTCGTCGCCTGGGCTCTCACCATCACCGATCTCGATCCGATCCGCCTCGGTCTGCTCTTCGAACGGTTCCTCAATCCCGAGCGAGTGTCGATGCCGGACTTCGACATCGACTTTTGCGAAACCCGGCGGGGCGAGGTCATCCGCTACGTCCAGCAGCGCTACGGGACGGACAAGGTCGCCCAGATCATCACCTTCGGGAAGCTGAAGGCCCGCGCGGTCCTCAAGGATACCGGCCGGGTTCTCCAGATGCCCTACGGCCAGATCGACCGGCTCGCCAAGGCGATCCCCAACCACCCGACCGATCCCTGGACCCTGGAGCGGGCCCTTAACGGGGTCACCGAGCTCGCCGCCGAATATAAGAACGATTCCCAGGTTCGGCGCCTGTTCGACCTGGCGATGAAGCTGGAAGGCCTGCCCCGCCACGCCTCGACCCATGCGGCCGGAGTGGTGATCGGCGATCGCCCGCTGGATCAGCTGGTCCCGCTCTACCGAGACCCCCGCTCCGACATGCCGGTCACCCAGTTCGACATGAAATATGTCGAGGCGGCGGGCTTGGTGAAGTTCGACTTCCTCGGGCTGAAGACCCTGTCGGTGCTCCAGAAGGCCGTTCAGATGCTTGCGAGGCGCGGAATCCAGGCCGATCTCGACCGGCTCGCCTGGGACGATCCCGAAGTCTACAAATTGCTCCAGCGCGGCGAAACGGTCGGGGTCTTCCAGCTCGAATCCGAAGGCATGCGCCGCACCCTCGCGGCGGTGAAGCCGACCAGCTTCGAGGACATCATCGCGCTCGTCTCGCTCTACCGGCCCGGTCCGATGGACAATATCCCCATGTTCGGGGACCGCAAGAATGGCCGCAAAGAGATCGAATATCCGCATGCCCTGCTCGAGCCGGTGCTGAAGGAGACGTACGGGATCTTCGTCTACCAGGAGCAGGTGATGGAGGCCGCCAAGGTCCTCGCCGGCTTCAGCCTGGGCGAGGCCGACCTGCTCCGTCGCGCGATGGGCAAGAAGATCAAGTCGGAGATGGACGCCCAGCGCGCCGGCTTCGTCGCCGGCTGCGAGCGGGTCAACAAGATCCCAAGGGGAAAGGCGAACGAGCTGTTCGACTTGATCGACAAGTTCGCCGGCTACGGCTTCAACAAGAGCCACGCCGCCGCCTATGCCCTCATCGCCTATCAGACCGCCTGGCTGAAGGCGCATCATCCGGTCGAATTCTATGCGGCCTCGATGTGCTTCGACATCCACCAGACCGACAAGCTCGCAATCTTCGCCGACGACATGCGGCGGCTGGAGGTCGAGTGCCTGCCGCCTTCGATCAACGCCAGCGAAGCCGAATTCTCGGTCGAGCAGGCGGGCGAGGGCCTGGCCGTCCGCTATGCCCTCGGAGCGCTCAAGGGCGTCGGCGAGAAGGCTATGGAGCAGCTCGTCGAGGAGCGCCGGTCCAATTGCGGCTTCAAGTCGCTCGAGGATTTCGCCGAGCGGGTGGACCCGCGCCTGTTGAACCGACGGCAGTTGGAGAGCTTGGCCGGCGGCGGCGCCTTCGACGCGTTGAACCCCAACCGTGCCGCCATCTTCGCGGCGGCCGAGACTATTCTCGCCCACGCAGCGAGCGCCGCCGACGCTCGCGAGAGCGGGCAGGGCGGCCTGTTCGGCGGCGGCGAATCGAACGTCGTCCCGATCCGGATGCCGGTGGCCTCGACCTGGACCCTTGCCCAGCGAATGGCGGCCGAGAAGGAATCGTTCGGCTTCTATTTCTCGGCCCATCCGGTCGACCGCTACCGCCACCTCGCCGAAGCCCATGGCGCGAAGACCTATTCGGCCCTGGCCTCGCTTCCGGCGCCGCCCGACGGAGGCCGAACCGGGGCGGTGATGGCCGGAATGGTCGAGGATTCACGCCCGCGCACCTCGGCCCGGGGCCGGCGCTATTTGATGGCGACGATGTCCGACTCGTCGGGCCAGTTCGTCGCCACGGTGTTCGACGACGACGCCGCCGCCCAGATCGAGGCGGCGGCGAAGTCCGGCGCCTGCGCACTGCTCAGCGTCGAGCTCGACCGCCGGCCGGGCGAGGAGGCGCCGCGGGTGACGATCCGCTCGCTTCAGCTGTTCGAGAACCTGTCCAAGCGGGCTCGGCTCCAGCTCGAGGTCGAGGTGGACGGCGCCGAGGCGATCGAGCGGCTGCGCGCGGCGACGGCCGATGAGCGCGGCGGCAATGGCGAGCTCCATCTAAGGGCGAAGCTGAACCCGGGCGAGGCCCTGCTGGTGCTCGGCCGCGATTTCCAGCTGGACGCGGAGCTTGCCGCTCGCCTCGAACGGATCGAGGGGGTTGTCGCCGTCCGACTGTCGGTCGCTCCGCAACCGCGTCTTGCGCTGGTCTCCTAATCCCCCTTGCGTCATTCCCGCGAAAGCGGGAATCCATGCGGCTCCGGAGAAAGAGGCCGAATCCCCGCTTTCGGATTCCCATCAAAGTCGTACTTTGATGGGGTCCTTCCGGGGATGACGGGTACGGGGCGAGGGAGGGATCATGCTCGGAGGGATGCAGGACTGGCCGCTGAGGATCATGCGGATCCTCGACCATGCGGCGCGCGAGCATGGCGGGCGCGAGCTGGTTTCGCTCTACGCCGACGGCCGGACCGTCCGCACCGACTGGGCGGGGATCACCCGCGACTCCCGCAAGCTCGCCCGGGCGCTCGAGCGGCTCGGCCTCCAGCCCGGCGACCGGGTCGGCACCCTCGCCATGAACCATGCCCGCCATGTCGTCGCCTGGTACGGCACGATCGGGATGGGCGGGGTGATCCATACCATCAACCCACGCCTCTTCGACGAACAGCTGGTCTACATCGCCAACCATGCCGAGGATCGGGTGCTGTTCTACGACCGCGCCTTCGCTCCCCTCGTCGAGCGGCTGAAGACGCGCTGGACCAGCATCGAACATTATGTCTGCTTCGACGACGGCGAGTTCGAGGCGCTGATCGGTCCGGAGAGCGACGATTATTCCTGGGTCGAGGGCGAGGAGCGCGAGCCCGCAATGCTCTGCTACACCAGCGGAACGACCGGTAACCCCAAGGGCGTCCTTTACGAGCATCGCTCCACCGTCCTTCACGCAATGATCCAGCTGAGCCCCGACGTCTTCGACCTCTCCGCGCGGGCGGTGGTGCTCCCCGTGGTCCCGATGTTCCACGCCGCCGGCTGGGCCCTGCCCTTCTGCACGGCGATGGCGGGCGGCAAGATGGTCTTCTCGGCGGACTACACGCCCCAGGTCCTGTGCGACCTGATGAAGGCCGAAGGCGTCAGCCACACGGCGGGAGTGCCCACCGTCTGGCTGGCCCTTGTCAATCATGTCGAATCCACCGGCGAGGACCTCGGGAAGCTTACCACCGTCCACATCGGCGGCTCGGCGGCGCCTCGGGCGATGATCGAATGGTTCATGGACCGGGGCATCCGGGTCGGCCACGCCTGGGGGATGACCGAGATGTCGCCTCTGGGGACGGTCGGCGCCGGGAGCGGCGACTGGGACTCGCTCAGCCGCGAGCAGCGGGTCGCCTTGCTCTGCAAGCAGGGCAGGGTGCCTTTCGGGGTCGAGCTTCGGACCGTCGACGACGAGGGCAATATCCTTCCCCGCGACGGCAAGACCTCGGGCCGCCTCCAGACCCGGGGGCCCTGGATCATCCGCCAATATTTCCAGGACCCAAACGGCGAGTGCATAGACGGCGAAGCCTGGTTCGACACGGGCGACGTCGCCGCTCTCCATCCCGACGGAGTGCTTCAGATCACCGACCGGTCGAAGGACGTGATCAAGTCGGGCGGCGAATGGATCAGCTCGATCGATCTCGAGAACGCCGCCGTCGGTTGCCCGGGCGTTGCCGAAGCCGCCGCCGTCGGGGTCAAGCACCCGAAGTGGGACGAACGGCCAATTCTGCTCGTCGTGAGGAAGGCGGGTTCGGACGTCACCCCGCAGCAGATTCTCGGCCATCTGGAAGGCCATGTCGCGAAATGGTGGTTGCCGGACGAGATCCTGTTCGTTGAGAGCCTGCCCCACACCGCTACCGGCAAGCTGCTCAAGACGGCGCTCAGGGAAGAGTATCGCGACTACAAGCTGAGCAGCGCGGCCTGACCGTCATTGCGAGGAGCGAAGCGACGACGCAATCCAGCTTCGGACGCTCGAGCCGCTGGATTGCTTCGCTGCGCTCGCAATGACGGGACTATAGCAATCGAAGCTGAGGCCCCTGCGGCGGGACGAACAGATCCGTCCGGAGCTTGCGCTTGTCCCGATTCAGCCCGTGCTTCTTGGCGGCGATCTCGAAGCGAACGCGCAGCAGCTCCGCCCAGGGCCCCGAGCCGCTCATCCGGCTGAAGAAATTGGAATCGTTGTCCTTGCCGCCGCGCATCGAGCGGATGATGTTCATCACCTTGTCCGCCCGGTCCGGGAAATGCTCGTCGAGCCAGGCCCGGAACAGGGGCGCAACCTCGTGGGGGAGCCTCACCGGAAGGAAGAATGCGCCTTCCGCCCCGGCCTCGGCCGCGGCCTCGACGATATGCTCGACCTCGTGATCGGTGATCCCGGGGATCACGGGCGCGATTGCGACTATCGTCGGGACTCCCGCCTCGCTCAGCGCCCTGACGGCCGCCATCCGCTTCCGACCCGAAGGAGCCCGGGGCTCGAGCGTGCGGGAGATCGAAGGCGTGAGCGACGTCACCGAAATCGCGACCCTCGCCAGGCCCTCTTCCGCCATTCGCGCGAGGATATCGACGTCGCGCACGACCCGGTCCGACTTGGTCGTGATCGTCACCGGATGCTTCGTTTCCGCCAGCACCTCCAGCACCAACCGCGTGATCCGCCATTTCGACTCTATCGGCTGGTAGGGATCGGTGTTGGTCCCGATCGCCATCGAACGGACGACGTAGCCGGGCTTGGCCAACTCCTCGCGAAGGATCTTCGCCGCGTCAGGCTTGGCGAACAGCCTGGTCTCGAAGTCGAGGCCCGGCGAGAGATCGTGGAAAGCGTGGGTCGGGCGCGCGAAGCAGTAGATGCAGCCATGCTCGCAGCCTCGATAATTGTTGATCGAGCGGTCGAATCCGATGTCCGGCGAGCGGTTGTAGGTGATGATCGACTTCGGCTTTTCGATCGTGACCGTCGTCCGAACCGGCGGAAGTCCGTCGTCTATCTCTTCCCGGACGTCGAGCCAGTCTCCGTCGGCCTCGCGAACGGGCAGGTTGAATCGCGTCGGCGTCCGGTTCTCGGGCGCGCCGCGGCCGTGGCGGGCGTCGGGGCGGGGCATGAGGCGAGTTTACGACAGAGATGAGAACCAATCAAGAACAATTCCTCCCCAGGCAAGTTCGGAGAGGAATTGTTCCATCCGGTAAGCCAGTGTCGTCTCGTTCACCGTCGAGCGCACGCAGAGACAGGCGAACGCCAATCCTGAAGCCGCTGGAGGTTGTTCCGTAGGAAGCGAGCCATGGCTTTTCCTCGACAAGCACAAGGCCCACGGGGTTGACGCCGGAGACTCTCGACCAGAACGGAAACGATAATCGACTTATCGATACTCAATTAGGCCCATATCGACTTACGATAATATCGTTTGCCAATAAGGATGGGGCGGTGTATCGATAAGCGATATGGTCGTTGACGGAGTACGATATGTCTCTTCTCTTCAGGGAATCTATCGCCGCTTTCGCCTCCATCATTCGCTGCCGCCCCCTTCGCAGGAATGGCCGGTGAATCGTAGGCTTCGGCTCACGGCCCTGCATCGATCATCCCGATCGCCGAGATCGGATAGTTGAAAGCCTCAGACCACCTTCCCCGTTCGTAAAAACTGGAGATCTTGTCATGACCCAGAGCCCCAAAGATGCCCTACTGCCTGTCGGCAAAATTGTTGCCAGGCTCCTTCAAGGGGTGTGCGCCCTGGCAGGAGGCGGCCTACTTTTGCTCATTCCCATTGTCGTGCTGCTCAGCCAGAACATGCTGCCCGGATTCGGCGGTGCGAACGACAGTGAAACCATAAAGGCATCGCCCCTCACGGTTGTCGCCATTTGTGCGATGCTGGCACTGATCCTCGCGGCGCTGTTCTTGTTCTTCGGCAAACTGCGCGCAATCATCGTGAGCGCTGGCGAAGGTGATCCTTTCACGCCAGAAAACGCGAGCCGCCTCAACGCGATGGCGTGGCTGTTTCTCGGCGTGAAGATCCTGGCCATGCTGGTAGTGGCACTGCGCCTCCACCTCGCAAACCTCATGGACGCCGACGCGAACGGCGGAAATCCTCTCGGCTTCGGCCTGTACGATATTGATGCGATCGTGATCGTCATCGTCCTCTTCATCCTCGCCCGCATTTTCCGCCACGGCGCAGTGATGCGCGA
>DASQZF010000035.1:0-4901 GCA_035638835.1 Allosphingosinicella sp.
CGGGACCTTTGCATAACCCTTGCGAAGCGCTCGGAATCAAAGCCCCTCCCCTTCAGGGGAGGGGTTGGGGTGGGGAATGTGGGCGAGAATGTTCGCTGACGCCGGTGAAATGAGCAGACAGACCCCCCCTCAGCGACCCGCAGGCGGGTCGCTCACCCCTGAAGGGGAGGGGCTAAGGCCCGGCGACTTATGCAAAGGTCCCCCCTTGCAGGGAGGGGAAGCAGTGCGTCAGCCCTCCTCTCGCTTCGCCACCGGCATAAGCAGCTCCAGCGCGCAGAGCGCCGCCTGGAGCCTCACCCCGCCCCGTCCCAGGTCGCCGAAATGCTTCGTGTCGGCGACGATCTCCTTGGGGTCGGCGCCGCGGCGCGCCCTGGCGAAGATCACCGTTCCAACCGGCTTCTTGTCGCTTCCGCCGCCCGGCCCGGCGATCCCGGTGACGGCCACGGCGGTATCCGCGGCGCAGCGCTTGAGAGCGCCCTGGGCCATCCCCCAGGCGACCGCGATCGACACCGCCCCGAACGTCTCGACCACGTCCTCGCTCACTCCGAGCAGGGCGATCTTGGATTCGTTCGAATAGGTGATGAAGCCGGCCTCGAGCACGTCCGAGGAGCCCGGGATCTCGGTCAGCGCGGCCATGACCAGTCCGCCGGTGCAGCTCTCGGCCACGGCCAGCTTCAGCCCGGAGGCGCGGCTGGCCTCGACCACTCGGCGGGCGGCTTCGAGCAACTCGTCGGGAAGGATGGAGTCCCGTATCTCGGTCACGGCCGCGCCGCGGGGCAGATCAGGGGCGGCTTGGCGGCGGCCTTGTCCTTCGCCTTCCGGGAGTCGCTCTCCGTTCCAATCTCGATCACCAGGACGACGAGGCCGGCGAGATTGCGCGGCGGCAGGGGCGAGAGCAGGTCCGCCACCCGGTTGATCCGGCCGCAATGCTCCTGGCCGCCCTTGGCCTTCAATCCGCCCAAAGCGAGATCGTGGACGAGGCCCCTGGCCGTCGTCTCGGTGAGGCCGGCCGGAAACTTGTCCTTGGCCATGGTCGAAAGGGTTGCGCTCGCGCCGGCCCAGCGGCTCGAGCTCTCCGCCGCCAGGGTCCGGGCGAGGGTCCGTCCGCCGTTCGAAAGATAGGCGTTGGCCGGCAAGGCGGGAGCGCAGGCGGCCGCCGCCGCCTCGAGCAAGGGCGGCAGCGCGAACAAGGCGAGATCCTCGACCTGGGCTTCGGTCAGGCAGGGGGGCTTCGACTGCTCGGCGGGAGCGGCGGCAAGCAACGCGGCGATCAGGACTGATTTCACGATTGTTCCTCCGGCAAACGGACTGTGGCGATCGCCTGGGCGGCCATGCCTTCGCCGCGTCCGGTGAAGCCGAGGCGCTCGGTGGTCGTGGCCTTGATGCTAACCCGAGCGGGCGGCAGCCGCAACAAGCCGGCGACCGAGGCCCGCATCGCCTCGCGATGGGGGGCGAGGCGCGGCGCCTCGCAGATCAAGGTGACGTCGACATGGTCGATCCGTCCCCCGCGCGCCTCGATCAGGGACCGGGCATGCTCGACGAAGAGAGACGAGGCGGCGCCTCGCCATTGCGGGTCGCTCGGCGGGAAATGGTCTCCGATATCGCCGGCGCCGATCGCTCCGAGCAAGGCGTCGGTGAGCGCGTGGAGAAGCACGTCCGCGTCGCTATGTCCTTTGAGGCCGCGCGCGTAGGGGATCCGGATCCCGCCCAGCCAAAGCTCTTCCCCTACGGCGAAGGCGTGGACGTCGAAGCCGAGGCCGGTTCGGCTGGTCAGGTTTCGCGAGAGCCGCTCTTCGGCGCGGGCGAAATCGTCCTCGTGGGTAAGCTTCTCGAGCGCTTCGTCCCCGGCGACCGCGGCAACCCGAAGCCCGGCGGCTCGGGCGACCTGCGCATCGTCGGTGGCGAGGCCTCCGTTCCACCGGCGGTGGGCGGCGAGGATCGCCTCGAACCGAAAGGCCTGCGGGGTCTGGACCCGAACCAGCCCCTCGCGGCCGACCGGGTCGCCGAGCCCGGAATCGGCCCGGGCGAGGGTATCGACGACCGGGAGGACCGGAACCGCGCCTTCGGCCCCGGCCAGCCCGTCGCGGAGCCGGGCGACGACCGAGGCGGGAAGGAAGGGGCGGGCGGCGTCGTGGATGAGGACGGCGCTCGCTCCGCCCTCCGCTTCGATCGCTTCCAGCCCGTTGCGGACGCTGTCCTGCCGTTCGCGGCCGCCGACGATCGGGGAGGGGAGGGCGCCGCCGAGCGCCTCGCGATAGAGCGGCTCCTGGCCGGCGCCGATCACCACCCGGATGTCGCCGATCCCGGCCCGCTTAAGGCCGTCCACGGCATGGCGGAGCAGCGGCTTGCCGGCGAGGCTTCGATATTGCTTGGGCAGGCCGCCGCCGGCGCGGATGCCGCTCCCCGCAGCGACCACAAGGGCGACGATCCTCTCCATGGCGGGCCTCTCCATGGCGGGGGAGTAGCCCAGCGCAACCTTGCCCGCCAGCGTCTTTGCCCTTATCTCCGCGCCTCCCATGAGCAAGCTGTCGCCCATCCAGATCGGCCCCATCCGGATCGACTCGCCCGTCGTCCTCGCTCCGATGACGGGGGTAACGGACCGGCCGTTCCGAAAGGCGGTAAAGCGCTACGGGGCCGGCCTGACCGTCACCGAGATGATCGCGAGCCAGGCGATGATCCGCGAGACCCGCCAGTCGCTGCAGAAGGCCGACTGGGATCCGATCGAGGATCCGGTCTCGATGCAGCTCGCCGGCTGCACGCCCCGGGAAATGGCCGAGGCTGCCAAGCTCAACGAGGATCGCGGCGCGGCGATCATCGACATCAACATGGGTTGCCCGGTCCGCAAGGTGGTTAACGGCGACGCCGGCTCGGCGCTGATGCGCGACCTCAAGCTGGCGGCGGAGATCGTTGATTCGACTGTTAAAGCCGTGAAGGTCCCGGTCACCCTCAAGATGCGGATGGGCTGGGACCATTCCAGTCTCAACGCGCCGGAGCTGGCCCGGATCGCGGTCGATCTCGGAGTGAAGATGATCACCGTCCACGGCCGGACCCGCAACCAGATGTATAAGGGCTCGGCCGACTGGGCGTTCGTCCGCCGGGTCAAGGAAGCGGTCGAAGTCCCGGTCATAGTCAATGGCGACATCTGCACGATCGACGACGTCGAGACCGCGCTGACTCAGTCCGGCGCCGATGGGGTCATGATCGGACGGGGCGCCTACGGCCGCCCCTGGCTGCTTGCCCAGGCGATGCACTGGCTGCGCACCGGGGAGCGGCTTCCCGATCCGAGCCTCGAAGAGCAGTTCGCCGTCCTCATCGAGCAATATCGGGACATGCTCGCCCATTACGGGACGGAAGTCGGGGTTAACGTCGCTCGAAAGCATGTCGGCTGGTACACCCGCGGACTCCACGGCTCGGCGGAATTCCGCAACGCTTTCAACAAGGAAGGCGATGCCACGAAGGCTGAGGCGAAGCTCTACGAATTCTACGCGCCATGGCTAAGCCGCGCCGCCGCCTGAGCCCGCAGCACAGAACGTGCGCCCAGACGAGCTTCTGACGCTACATACTGTGTTCTTTTTACCACAGGCTTGTGGTAGCCCGGCTTCGTGAACGCCGAAACGCAGATCTTTCCTGAAGCCAAGCCCCGGTGGCGCCGGCGGCTTTCGGTGGCACTGCGACGCGGCCGGTTCATGCCGCTGATCGAAGCGCTCACGTTCGTCGCACTCCTCGTCGTAGCGACGATCAGCTATTTCATCATCACCGAGGAAGGCTCTCCGGAGACCCTGCTGACCCCGCCGATGGTGGCGGCACTGCTTGTGGCCAACCTCGTTCCGGCGATGGCCCTGATGGTCCTGGTGGCACGCCGTCTGGCAATGCGCAGGGCCGCGGAATCGCCGATCGGGGGGAGGGGCCGGCTCCATGTTCGCCTGGTGGCTCTGTTCTCCGTTATTGCAAGCGTCCCGACCCTCCTCGTCGTCATCTTCGCCTCCCTGCTTTTCCAGAGCGGTTTCAATTTCTGGCTTTCCGACCGGGCCCAGACCGTCATCCGGAACGCGCAGGAGGTCGCCAGCCAGTACCGCAAGGATCAGCGCGAGGAAGTCCAGCTTGAGGTCCAGACCATGGGCAGCGACGTCGTCGGCTGGGTGAACGACCAGGGGATCGACCATCCCGAGTTCGGCAATTTCATGCTGAGCCAGACCACACAGCGCAAGCTTCTCGAAACCGCGGTCCTCACGATCACCGGCTCCGGCGAGATCCAGATGCAGGGAGGGGTCAACCTGTACGACCGGCCGCTCGAGGAGCGCTTCACCGTGGCTACCCTGCGCAAGCTCAAGGCGGGGCAAGCCATCGGCAAGGAAGAGGATGGCGACCGGGTCGAAGCGGTCGTTCGGCTCGATCCCAAGGCCGAAGTCTATGTCTACGGCGCCCGGGAGGTGAATTCCCGCCTCCTCAAGCTCGCGGAAGAAGCCCAGAACGCCGACAGCGACTATCAGAAGACCCTGGCGCGGGCGCGCACCCTTCAGTTCCGCTTCAACGCGATCATGCTGCTCGTCTCGCTGCTGATCGTCGGCCTCTCGATCTGGATCGCGCTCAAGCTTGCCGATCGTCTCGTCCGTCCGGTCGGGGAGCTGGTGGATGCGGCCCGTCGGATCACCGCCGGCGACCTCACGACCCGGGTCACCGCGGGCGAGGTTTCAAGCCGGGTCACGGGGATGCGGGTCCAGGACGAGATCGGAATCCTCGGACGCGCCTTCAACAGGATGACCAAGCGGCTCGAGGAGCAGACCGGCGACCTCGTCTCCGCCAATTCCCAGCTCGAAAGCCGCCGCTCGTTCATCGAGGCGGTCCTGTCCGGGGTCACCGCGGGCATCATCTCGCTCGACCAGCAGCGCAACGTACGACTG
>DASQZF010000036.1:0-17841 GCA_035638835.1 Allosphingosinicella sp.
TCAGCGAACATTCTCGCCCACATTCCCCACCCCAACCCCTCCCCTGAAGGGGAGGGGCTTTGATTCCGAGCGCTTCGCAGGGGTTATGCAAAGGTCCGGCATTTGCAGGGGAGGGGGACCATGCCCTTCGACGCCGCCTGCGGCGGCGCTCAGGATAAACTGCGCCTTCGGCGCAGCATGGTGGAGGGGCTCTTCTAACTCCGAAGAACCCCTCCACCGCGCTTCGCGCGGTCCCCCTCCCCGCGAAATCGCGGGGAGGAATTGGTTGGAGTGCGTTGACTTGCCCGGCACCAGCCTCCACAGCGCCCTTGCCGCCGGCCGCCAAGCCGGGGTGCGCGCGGGAGAGCGTGGAGGGCCTAAGAGACCCGAAGCCGCCGAAGGAGCAACCGCCCCGGAATCTCTCAGGCACAAGGGACCGCGCGCGCAAAGGCACTCTGGAAAGCGTTTCCTTCGTCCTTCGGACTCGGGGAGCCACCGAAGGGGTAAGCGGAACCAAAAGGCGCCGCGAAAGCTCTCAGGTTCAGTGACAGAGGGGGTTGCGACTGCGCTCGATCCCGAGCGCTGGAGCGGCTCTCTTGGAGACTGGACATGAGCGAAGCCCCGGACGCCCTTCTTCCACTCGACTCCTGGCACAAAGCGCAGGGCGCCCGGATGGTCGCGTTCGCGGGCTATTCGATGCCGATCCAGTATGAGGGCATAATCGCCGAGCATCGCTGGACCCGCTCGTCCGCCGGGCTGTTCGACGTCAGCCACATGGGCCAGCTGATCGTCGCCGGGCCCGAGGCAGAGAAGGGCCTGGAGAGCCTGCTCCCGGCGGATCTCGGCATCCTGAAGGAAGGGCGGCTCCGCTACTCGCTGCTCCTCAACGACGAAGGCGGGATCGTGGACGATCTCATGGCCACCCGCCGCGGAGACCATTTCTACGTCGTCGTCAACGGCGCCACCAAGCAGGGCGACATCGCCTATCTCCGGGATCGGCTTCCGCGCACGGTGGTGCTCGACCATATGAAGGAGCAGGCGCTGCTCGCGCTCCAGGGGCCCAAGGCGGTGGAGGTCCTCGCGCGGCTCGCGCCGGGGGTCGAGCAGCTTAGCTTCATGACCGGCGGCGCCTTCGCCCTCGACGGAGGCACCGCCTGGATCAGCCGCTCGGGCTATACGGGCGAGGACGGTTTCGAAATCTCGGTTCCCGCCGGGCGCGCCTCGGCGCTCGCCGAGCTGCTGGGCGCCCAGCCGGAAGTGAAGCCGATCGGCCTCGGCGCCCGCGACTCGCTTCGGCTGGAGGCGGGCCTTCCGCTCTACGGCCACGATCTCGACTCGGACACGACCCCCATCGAAGCGGATCTCGGCTTCGCCGTCTCGAAGCGCCGGCGCGCCGAGGGCGGCTTCGCGGGCTGGCCGCGGATCATCCGGGAGATCGAGCAGGGAACGATCCGCCGTCGGGTCGGCCTCACGGTCGAGGGCCGGCAGCCGGTGCGCGAAGGCGCGGCGGTGATCGATTCCGACGGCGACGAGGTCGGCAAGGTGACGAGCGGAGGCTTCTCGCCGATCCTCGAAGCGCCGATCGCCATGGCCTATGTGCCCGCCGCCTCGGCCGAGCCGGGCTCTGAAATCCGCCTCGTCCAGCGCGGCAAGGTCTTCCAGGCGAAGGTCGCGCCCATGCCCTTCGTCCCCCATCGCTACCACCGCAAGGGAGCCGCCTGATGAGCGTCTATTATACCGAGGAGCATGAGTGGATCCGAGTCGAGGGAGACCAGGCGACGGTCGGGATCACCGACTTCGCCCAGGGCCAGCTCGGCGACATCGTCTTCGTCGAGCTCCCCGAGGCGGGCCGGCAGGTGGTGAAGGGCGGCGAAGCCGCGGTGGTCGAGTCGGTCAAGGCGGCGTCCGACGTCTATGCGCCGGTCGACGGCGAGATCGTCGAACCCAACCCGGCGCTCTCCGACGATCCATCGCTGGTCAACAGCGACCCGGAAGGGGAGGGCTGGTTCTTCCGGCTGCGTCTCAGCGATCCCTCGCAGCTCGAGGGTCTGATGGATTCGGACTCTTACAAAGCTTTTGCGGACGCGCAGTGATGCTTCAGCGTCCAGCGCCGTTCGCGTCGAGCCCTTCGACGCCGCCTGCGGCGGCGCTCTGGGTAAACTCCGTCGAGACGCCCAATCGAGCGGAGCCGAGATATCATGCCTCGGCTGCGCTCGGCTGGGCCCCTCGACTTCGCTCGGGGCGAACGGGTGAAAGACGCAGCCTGCAATTCCCGACCACCAGCGCCCGCTAGCGAAAGCCGCCTATCCGTGAACCTCAATCCCTCCTCCCAATGGTCGCCGAGCGACTATGCGACCAACGCCGCCTTCGTTCCGGCGCTCGGCGCGGCGGCGCTCGACCTGCTTGCGCCGCAGTCGGGCGAGCTGATCGTCGACCTCGGCTGCGGCGACGGAGTGCTGACCCGCAAGATCATGGAGCGCGGAGCGAGGGTGATCGGCCTCGACGCTTCGGAGGCGATGGTTGAGGCGGCGCGGGGCAGGGGAGTCGACGCCTTCGTCGCCGACGCCCAGGCGCTCGATCTAGAAGGCCAGTCGACCCGGTTCGGACAATTCGATGCGGCCTTCTCCAACGCGGCTCTTCACTGGATGCTCGATCCCGACGCGGTCGCTTCGGGCGTTTTCTCGATCCTCAAGCCGGGCGGACGGTTCGCGGGCGAGATGGGCGGGGAGGGCAATATCGCGACCCTTCGGAACGGCATAAGAGCGGAGCTTGGCGATCGCGGCTACCAGATGCCGGCCGAGGATCCGCAATGGTATCCCGGCGTGGAGGAGTTCGTCCGCCTCTATGCCTGCGCCGGATTCGCCCGCATCAAGGCCAGCCTGATCCCTCGGCCGACTCCGCTGCCGGCGGGGGTCGCGGCCTGGGTGAAGACCTTCCGCGCCGGTTGGCTCGAGGTCGCGGGGGTGCCGGAATGGGCTCGCGACGAGGTCGCCGCGGCGGTCGAAGCCCGGCTCCGGCCGAAGCTCCAGCAGCCCGACGGCAGCTGGGTCGCCGATTACGTCCGGCTGCGCTTCACGATGAGGAAGCCGGAAAAGTGACGAACGCAAAATCACTCCGTTCGAGTCGAGCGAAGTCGAGACACCCTTTCGAGCGGAGCCGAGAAATGGCCTCGGCTACGCTCGGCTGGGCCCCTCGACGGAGTTTACCCAGAGCGTCGCCGCAGGCGGCGTCGAAGGGCTCGGGGCGAACGGTTGGTCCCTACCCGCAGGAAAACAACTGATGCGTTACCTTCCACTTGCCGATGCCGACCGCCAGGAAATGCTTCGGGTCGTCGGCGCCTCGTCGATCGACGACCTCTTCGTCGACGTGCCGGAAGCGGCCCGGCTCCGCGACAAGATCGAGGGCCTCCCCGACCATCTCAGCGAGATGGCGGTGGAGCGCGAGCTCGCCCGGCTGTCGCGCAAGAACCTCGTCGCGGGGGACGTTCCCTTCTTCCTCGGCTGCGGCGCCTACAGGCATCACATCCCCGCCTCGGTCGACCATCTGATCCAGCGCGGCGAGTTCCTGACCAGCTACACGCCCTACCAGCCCGAGATCGCTCAGGGGACCCTGCAGGCCCTGTTCGAGTTCCAGACGCAGGTGGCCCGGCTCTACGGCTGCGACGTCGCCAACGCCTCCATGTACGACGGCTCGACCGCCTGCTGGGAGGCGATCGGAATGGCCCGGCGGATCACCCGGCGCGGCAAGGCGATCCTCTCTTCCGGGCTCCACCCGCATTATGTTTCGGTCGCCGAGACGATGGCGCGGTTCACTGGCGACATGCTCGACGCGGCGCTGCCGGAGCTGGGCCCCGAGCCCGACCTGGAGCGGCTGCTCGGTGCGATCGACGGCGAGACGAGCTGCGTCGTCGTCCAGTATCCCGACATTCTCGGCCGGATCGGCGACCTGTCGCCGCTCGCCGAGCGGGCGCATGAGAAGGGCGCGCTTCTGATCGCCGTGGTGACCGAGCCGGTGGCCCTGGGGCTGATCCGCTCGCCGGGCGAGATGGGCGCCGACATCGTCGTCGGGGAAGGCCAGTCGATCGGGGTCGGGCTCAACTTCGGCGGCCCCTATGTGGGACTGTTCGCTTGCGCGCACAAATATGTCCGGCAGATGCCGGGCAGGCTCGCGGGCGAGACGGTCGACGCCGAAGGCAAGCGGGGATTCGTCCTCACCCTCTCGACCCGGGAGCAGCATATCCGGCGCGAGAAGGCGACCTCGAACATCTGCACCAATTCCGGCCTGTGCGCCCTCGCTTTCTCGATCCACATGACCCTGCTCGGCGAGTCGGGCCTTAGGCGGCTGGCGCAGGTCAATCACGCCCGGGCGTCGGCCGCGGCCGAACGGCTTTCGAAGGTGCCCGGGGTGGAACTGGTCAACCCGGCCTTCTTCAACGAGTTCACCTTGCGGCTGCCGGCGGAGGCGAGGCCCGTCGTCCGGACCATGGCCGACGGAGGGGTGCTCGGCGGGGTCTCGCTGGGGCGCCTTTATCCGGGCGTCGAAGCGCTGGAGCAGGGTCTGGTCGTAGCGGTGACTGAGACGTCCACCAACGAAGATATCGAAGCGCTCGCCGCGGCGCTCGAGGAGGCATTGGCATGAGCATGAACCGGGAAGGCCGTCCTACCCGACCCGAGGCCGCCGACGGAGCCGCTTCGACCTGGACCGGCAACCGGGCGCTGATGCTCGAGGAGCCGCTGATCTTCGAGCTTGGCGAGGAGGACGGCTGCGGGGTCGATATCGAGGCGGCGGGAGCCGAGTCGACGGCCCGCCTCGGCGGGCTGGAGCGCAACCGACCGATCGGCCTGCCCGGCCTCTCCGAGCCCCAGGCCGTTCGCCATTATACTCGGCTCAGCCGCCAGAATTACGCGATCGACCTGGGCCTCTTTCCGCTCGGCTCGTGCACGATGAAGCACAATCCGAGGCTGTGCGAGAAGGTCGCGAGGATGCCGGGCTTCGCCGACATCCACCCGCTCCAGCCGGTGGACACGGTCCAGGGCGCGCTGGAGCTGATCGAGCGGCTCGGCGGCTGGCTGGTCCAGCTCACGGGCATGCACAGCGTCGCGATGAGCCCGAAGGCGGGCGCCCATGGCGAGCTTTGCGGCCTTCTCGCGATCCGGGCCGCGCTCGAGGCCCGGGGCGACGCGCGCGAGGTCATCCTCGTCCCCGAAAGCGCCCACGGCACCAACCCGGCGACCGCGGCCTTTGTCGGCTATCGGGTCGAGAGCATCCCCGCGACGGACCGCGGCCGGGTCGATTTCGACGCTCTCAAGGCGAGGCTCGGGCCGGACGTCGCCGGGGTGATGATCACCAACCCCAATACCTGCGGCCTGTTCGAGCCGGAGATGACCGAGATCAGCCGCGCCGTCCACGAGGCCGGCGGCCTGGTCTATTGCGACGGCGCCAATTTCAACGCCATCGTCGGACGGGTGCGGCCGGGCGACCTCGGAATCGACGCCATGCACATCAACCTGCACAAGACCTTCTCGACGCCCCATGGCGGCGGCGGCCCGGGCTCGGGGCCGGTGGTCTTTTCGGAGGCCCTGACCCCGTTCGCTCCGCTCCCCTTCGTCGAGAAGCAGGGCGATCATTTCACGCTGGTGGAGGAAGAGACAGCCGGCGAGCATCACGGCTCAAGCTTCGGCCGGATGGTGGCCTTCCACGGCCAGATGGGCATGTTCACCCGCGCGCTCGCCTACATCATGAGCCACGGCGCCGACGGCCTGAGGCAGGTTTCCGACGACGCGGTCCTCAACGCCAATTATATCCTGCGCCGTCTCGACGACCTGCTCGACGCTCCGTTCGGTCAGAGCGGGCCGTGCATGCACGAGGCCCTGTTCAGCGACAAAGGCTTCACCGGCGGCCTGACCACGCTCGATCTCGCCAAGGGGCTGATCGACGAGGGCTTCCACCCGATGACCATGTATTTCCCGCTGGTCGTCCATGGCGCAATGCTGATCGAGCCGACCGAGACGGAGTCGAAGGCGGCGCTCGACCAGTTCATCGGAGCCCTTCGCTCGGTCGCCGAGCGGGCGAAGGCCGGCGACCAGAGCCTGAAGGCGGCGCCCTACCATGCCCCGAGGCGACGCCTGGACGAGACTCTGGCGGCGAGGAAGCCTGTACTGGTCTGGAAGGACCCGCCCCGGGCCGAAGCGGCGGAGTAGGGGGACGGGCGTCTTAGCCCCTACCCTTTAGGGGAGGGGTTGGGGTGGGGGCTGTCCGGTCCCCTCCACCGGCGTCGGCGAACATTCTCCCCCACCTTCCCCACCCCAACCCCTCCCCTGAAGGGGAGGGGCTTTGCCTCCTCGGCTGGGATTGCCTTGCGCCCGTAACGGACCCGTTCTAACCCGGCGCAATGACCATATCGGCGGGGCGGCTCGATAATTTCACCGACGCGGCCTTCGCGTTCGCCGTCAGCCTGCTCGTCATCGGCGGGGCGGGCGCTCCGGCGGATTTCAACGCGCTGGTCCGGGCGCTCGGCGACATCCCCGCCTTCGCCTTCGGCTTCGCGATCGTCGTGCTGTTCTGGTTCGCCCATGTGCGCTGGCGGCGATTGCGCGGGGAAGGGGACGGGCGGTCGCTGCTCCTGACCCTGTTGCTCGTCTTCCTGGTGCTCATCTACATCCAGCCCCTGCGGGCGATGGCGGCGGCGACTTCGATCTTCTTCACCGGTCAGGGGGGAGGCTTCAAGGGCAATGTCGCGAACCTATTCGCGGTCTACGGCACCGGCTTCGTGGCGATGTCGCTGACCATCGCGGCCCTGTTCCGGGATGCGGGGCGCAATCCGGATCTCCCCCGCCGGGACCGTGCCCAGGCGAAGGGCGAGGTCGTCGTCTGGCTGATCCTGGCCGCGACCGGGATCGCCTCGATCCTGCTGTCCCTCACCCGATTCGGCGCCTTCGCCGCCTTCGCTTACTCCACCCTTCCGCTCACCATCGGCCTCTTCTCGAAGCGGTACGACTGGACCGGAGAGACGGAGGAGGGATGAAGCGGTCCGCTCCGGCCACGACACGCAACCGCGAGCCGATCGCGGCGGTGCTTCGCGAAGCGCTTCCCGAAAGCGGCGCCCTGCTCGAGATCGCCAGCGGCTCCGGGGAGCATGCCGTCTATTTCGCCGGCCGCTTTCCGGGGCTCGAGTGGCGGCCCACCGACCCCGATCCGGACGCGCTGGCCTCGATCCGCGAATGGCGCGCCGCCGCCGGTCCGGACAATCTGCTCGAGCCGCTCCGGCTGGACGCCTCCGAAGAAACCTGGCCTGTCGCCACGGCCGACGCGATCCTGTGCGTCAACATGGTCCATATCAGCCCGTGGGCGGCGACCGAGGGGCTGATGCGGGGTTCGGGTCGGCTGCTCGCCTCGCGCTCGCCGCTTATCCTCTACGGCCCCTATCGCCGCTCAGGGGTGCCGACGGCGCCGAGCAACGAGGCCTTCGACGAATCGCTGAAGGCCCGGAACCCGTTATGGGGGCTTCGGGACCTGGAGGCGGTCGAGGCCGAGGCGGGGAAGCACGGGCTCGGGCTCGAGCGGGTCATGGAGATGCCGGCGAACAACCTGACATTGGTGTTCCGGCGCTGACGAGGGGGAGGCGGGAACGGCCGGAGAAGCGGTTCCGAACAGGTGGACGAGCAACAGGGTCCAGGCGGCTCCGAACGCCCAGCCGCCGGCGACGTCGCTCGGCCAGTGCACCTGGAGAACGAGGCGGCACAGGCCGGTGATCAGGGCGATGGCCAGCGCAAGGACGATGGCCGGCCGCCGAAGCCTCGGGCTGGTCGCAAGCAAGGCGATGGCCAGCCAGCCGGCCATCGCATTGGCCGAATGGCCGCTCGGAAAGGCCAGGTTGTGGACGGCGACTTCGTGACCCAGCGGGTCCGGCCGGGCGCGATCGAAGACATTCTTCATCGCCTCGACGAGCAGCCGCTCGGAGACGACGATCACCAGGAGCAGGATCGCCCGGCGCCTGTGGCCGCGCAGCAGGAGCCAGCCGGCCGCCGCCACGGCCGCTGCGGCCACCGTGGTGACATCCCCCAGATGGGTAAGGGCTCGAGCGGCCGGAACCAGCGGCGGATGCCAGAAGAGGGCGAGCACGGCCGGATCGATCCGGGACTGCGGACCTCCAAGGAGCAAGGCGATGACGACGACCAGGACGAGGAGTCCGATCGCCAGCGGGAAAAGCAGCTTCGCCATCCCCACTCTCTGCCCGCTGACGGCGGCGCCTGTCCAGTCCGTGCAAAAGCTGCGGCGGATCGATTCGGAGACGGAATTAATTCATGTTAGTGCTTGCGAATCGCGGGGGGCGGTGGATGGAATCGAACGAGAGATATTATGCTCGACGTGCCGTCGAGGAATTGCGGGCGTTCGAGCGCGCCGTGACTCCCGAGGCGAGGGCGCGGCGACTGGCGCTTGCGGAAGCGTTCCAGCTCAAGGCGCTGTCGGGTCGCGCGCCCGAAAGATCGACGGCCTAGGATAGGGGCTCGATCAGGATCGCACCTTCGGTCGGAGAAGCCGTCAGCGACCGATCTGCGGCAAATTTACGCGACAGGGAGAATGGCCGCCACTTGCGTTCAGGGAGGCTGCACCCTATCCCGCGCCGCGTGGGGCCGGTAGCTCAGTAGGTAGAGCAGCTGACTTTTAATCAGCGGGTCACAGGTTCAAATCCTGTCCGGCTCACCACCTGCCGGACCGGTCGGCGCTAGGACGCTCTTACCTGCCAGCATTCTCCTGAAACCCGTCATTCCGCCTTTCCGCTTTTCGCGGGAGAGGAGGGGCCCGCCGCGAAGCGGTGGGAGGTGAGGGTCTGTACCTCTGATTCAAAAGACCCTCACCTCCCAAGCCTTCGGCTTGAGCAATTCTTCTCCCGTAGGAACGGGAGAGGGCGTACCGCATTTCGGGGCTGGAAGCCTCCCTTCGCCTGCGCCGCATTTTGCCGTTGCGCGGGCCAAGGCTTCGTCTAATCCTCTCGCCATCGCGCCGCAGGGGCGAGCGGGAGGGGTGACATCGCTCAGGAAGCGCAGGACTCGGCGGGCGCCGCCGACGGGTTGGCGGCGGCGCACGACGCGCTGAAGGCCGATCCGTCGATCCAGTTCAGCCTCCAGCCCGCTCCGTCCCCGCCGCAGCCGCCGCAATGGCTCCGCGACCTCTTCGAATGGCTTGCCGACTTCTTCGGTCCGGTCGGGCGCTTCTTCGCCTGGATCGGAAGCTTCCTTCCCGCCGCGCCTTATGCTCGGATCCTCCTGTGGACGGTCCTTGCCGCCGCGGCCCTCGGCTTCGCCTTCATGCTGTACCGACGAATCCAGGAGGGCGAATGGCGATGGCGCCGTCGCCGGCCGGCCGGGATCCCGGCGGATGCCGAGGAGGAAGGCTGGTCGCCGGAGGCCGCGCCGGCGCGCTCATGGCTTCGCGAGGCGGACGCACTAGCGGCGCAGGGCCGCTATGCCGAGGCCGTGCACCATCTCCTGTTCCGATCGATCGAGGATATCGGCCGCCGCCGTCCGCGCCTGGTCCGGCCGGCCTTGACCAGCCGCGAGCTCGCGTCCGCCGAGGCCCTTCCGCCGCCCGCCCGAAGCCTCTTCGCCCGGATCGCCGGCCTGGTCGAGCACAGCCTTTTCGGCGGTCGCCCGGTCGAGGCGGCGGACTGGACCGCGGCCCGCACCGCTTATGCGGACCTGGTCCTTCCGAGGACCTGGCGGGGATGAGCGACGTCGCCATCGGAGCGGGCGCTCGGACCCAAGGGCTGTTCCGATCGGCGACGATCGGCCTGGTCGTCGGAATCGGGATCCTTGCCTTCGTCGGGATGCTGATCCTTGGCGCCTATGCGCCGGACCTGCGCCCGGGCCGCAACGGCGGCGCGCACGCTTTGTCGAACGCGGCGACCGGCTTCAGCGGAATCGTCCAGCTCGCGCGGGCGACCGGACGCGACCCGATCATCCTTCGCAACGACGACCTCCTCGATACCGAAGACCTCGTCGTCCTCACCCCGGAGTCGGGCGCGACGGACCTGACCAAGGCGCTTGAGCGGCGCTCGACCCGGGTCACCCTCGTCGTGCTTCCGAAATGGAACACGGTGCCCGATCCGAAGCGCTCCGGCTGGGTGAGGTCGCAGGGTCTCAAGTCCGTCTGGGATGTCCACCAGGTGCTTGCGCCCGATTACAGGCTGAGAGTGCAGCGCCACCGAAGCGGGGGCGCCGCGCTTCGGACCGTCGCGGGCCACGCTCCCCGGGAGCTTCGCTTCACGGCCCCCAGTCCCCTTCAGACGGTCGCGGGCCCCGGCCTCGAGCCGATCGTGACGGACTCGGCCGGACGCGCGGTGCTTGCCCGGCTGGGAAGCAAGCCTTTGTACGTGCTCGCCGACCCCGATCTCCTCTCCAATCGGGGAATGGCGGAGCGGAGCCAGGCGGGCGCGGCGCTCGCGATGCTGGATTTCCTCAATTCCACCGGCGCCGGATCGATCACGTTCGACGTGACCCTGAACGGCCTAGGCCAGACCCGGAGCCCTTTGAAGCTGATGTTCGACCCGCCTTTCCTTGCGGCCACCCTGGCGATCGCGGCCGCCCTGCTGCTCGTCGGCCTCCAGGCGATCTCGCGCTTCGGAGCGCCTCGGCGGCCCGAGCGGGCGATCGCCTTCGGCAAGGCCGCATTGATCGACAATGCCGCCGCTTTGGTCCGCCAGGCCAGGCGCGAGGCGAGGCTGGGCGGGCGCTACGCCGAGATGATAAGGGACAAGGCGGTGACCGTGTTCGCGGTCCCGGCTCGGCTTCGCGACGATGCGATCACCGAATATCTCGACAAGCTCGACGGGCGGACAAGCTTCTCGACGCTCGCCTCGGCGGCGGCCGAGGCTCGAAGCCGCGAAGATCTGCTCGCAGCGGCCCAGGCGCTGCATCGATGGCAAGGGGAGAAAAAAGGGTGAGCTCAGCTCAGGTACGGGAATTGGCGGCGACGATCCGCGGCGAAGTGGCGAAGGCCGTGGTCGGGCAGGAGGCGACGGTCGATCTGATGCTGGTCGCGCTGTTCGCCGGCGGCCATATCCTTCTCGAAGGGCCGCCCGGCACCGCCAAGACCTTGATCGCTCACAGCTTCGCCAGGGCGGTGGGGCTCGAGTTCGGCCGGATCCAGTTCACCCCCGATCTGATGCCCGGCGACATCATCGGCGCCAACCTTTTCAACTTCCAGACTTCAACCTTCACCCTGACTCGCGGGCCGATCTTCACCGAGCTGCTCCTCGCCGACGAGATCAACCGCACCCCGCCCAAGACCCAGGCGGCACTGCTCGAGGCGATGCAGGAGCGGACCGTCACCATCGACGGCGACAGCCTCGCGCTTTCCGAGCGCTTCATGGTGGTCGCGACCCAGAACCCGATCGAGCAGCAGGGCGTCTATCCGCTGCCCGAAGCGCAGCTCGACCGCTTCCTGTTCAAGCAGAATGTCGATTATCCTTCCGCCGAGGAAGAGCGGCGGATCATCGCCACCCACGGCGCCCGGAAGTCGGCGATGGAGCCCGGGCAATGGGGAGTCGAGCGCAAGGCGGACGGAGCCGCCATCGGGGCCGCGGTGGCGGCGGTGACCGAGGTCAAGCTGGTCGACGAGGTCATCGACTATATCTCGGCCCTTATCCGGGGCACCCGCGACGTCGCCGACCTCGAGACCGGCGCCAGCCCGCGGGCCGGTGCGATGCTCGCCGGCGCCGCCCGGGCCCGAGCGGCGATCGACGGCCGCGACTTCGTCATTCCCGACGACGTCAAGACCCTCGCCCCAGCTCTGCTTCGCCATCGGCTGATCCTGTCTCCCGCCGCCGAGATCAACGGCCGGGTGGTGGAGGATGTCGTGACCGACATCATCGAGACGATCGAGGCGCCGCGTTGATCTATCCGACCCGCCTGGCGGTGCTGGCGGCGGCGGGCGGAGTGCCGTTCACCCTGGTCGTCGCGGCGGCGATGCCGGAGCGCTGGTACGTGGGGCTCGCCTGGCCCGTGGCGGTGCTTTCGCTCACCCTGATCGACGCCTTCACCGCGGTCCGCCACGGCGAGGCGAAGCTCGAAGCGCCCGCCACGGCTTATGTCGGAGCCACGATCGAGGCGGTCGTTACGGTCGCCCTTCGCGGAGGCGCGCCTCCAGCGGACGCCGAGGTGGCGGTCGCGGCCAACCCGCTCGTCGGGATGGAGGATGACGGTCGGCTGTGGATCGCGCTCGAAGAGGGCAGGGGGGCTGCGCTCCTGCCCCTGCGCATGTCCCGGCGCGGCACCGGCCGGCTCGAGCAATTGTGGCTTCGCTGGCGTGGCCCGCTCGGCCTTGCCTGGCAGCAGCGGCGGACCACTCTCGACAGGTCCATCCTGATCCTTCCCGACATCCGGCCGGTGCAGGAGCATGGCGCCCAGGTCTTCCAGCGGCATGCGCTTCAGGGCCTGATCGCCCAGATCAACCGGGGCGACGGCACCGATTTCGACGCTTTGGTCGAATATCGTTCGGGGATGGACCGCCGGGCGATCGACTGGAAGCAATCGGCCCGCCATCTCAAGCTTCACGCCAAGGAATATAGGAGCGAGCGCAACAACCAGATCGTCTTCGCCATCGACGGCGGCCGGCAGATGTCGGAGCCGGTGGCCGGGCTTCCAAGGGTCGACCGGGCGGTCTCCGCGATGCTCCTCACCGGCTGGGTCGCGCTCAAGCTCGGCGACCGCGTCGCATTGCACGCCTTCGATTCACGGCCGCGCATCGCAAGCGGGCTGATCTCGGGCTCGGCCGCCTTCCCGGAGCTCCAGCGTCTCGCCGCGAGCATCGACTATAGCGGCGAAGAAACCAACTACACCTTCGCCCTGACCACGCTCGCCACCCGGCTCACCCGGCGGTCGATGATCGTCCTGTTCACCGAGTTCACCGATCTGACTTCGGCGGACTTCATGGTCCGCGCCGCGAAGCGGATGGTCGAGACCCACCTTCTGCTCGTCGTCGTGCTTCGCGACGAGGAGCTCGAATCGATCGCCGATGCGATACCCCGGGCGCCAGACGACATCACCCGGGCGGTGACCGCCGCCGCCCTCATTCGCGACCGCCGGCTGGCGCTGAGCCGGCTCCAGCATCTCGGGGTCCATATCATCGAAAGCGAATATGACCGTGTCGGCGAGCGGCTCGTCGCCGGCTATATCGATCTCAAGCGGAGGAACCTGCTGTGAGCGGCCAAGCCTCGGCGATCGTCGAAACGCGCAACGTTGTAGTCAACGCCAGCCGCTTCCGGGCCGCGCACGAGGCGGATTGGGAGCGGCTGCAGGGGCTGGTGACGCGGATGGAGAAGAGGTCGATCCGAGCCCTTTCGGACGACGACCTCCTCGCCTTGCCCTTGCTCTACCGGACCACCCTGTCCTCGCTCGCAGTCGCCCGCGACACTTCGCTCGACCGCGCCCTGATCACCTATCTGGAGCAGCTCACCACCCGCGCCTATTTCCAGATCTACGGGGTCCAGACCTCGGTCTGGCGGCAGATCGGGCATTTCTTCGCCCGCGGCTGGCCCCAGGCCGTGCAGGATCTGTGGCGCGAGACCCTGGTCTGCGTCTTCCTGACCCTGGCGAGCGCGACCGTCGCCTTCCTGCTGGTCCGAAGCGATCCGACCTGGTTCTACGGGATCATCCCGGAATCGCTGGCCGGCGGGCGCGACCCGTCGGCGAGCGCGCAGGCGCTGCGCGACACGCTCTACGCCCGCCAGAACGACATGCTCGCGACCTTCGCCACCTATCTCTTCACGCATAACAGCCAGGTTGCGATCTTCGCCTTCGCGCTCGGCTTCGCCTTCGCTGTGCCGACCATCCTCCTCATCCTCTACAACGGGCTGATGCTCGGCGCCTTCTTCGCGGTGTTCGCCGCCAAGGGGCTGGCCTTCAATCTCGGCGGCTGGCTCGCCATCCACGGCACGACCGAATTGTTCGCGATCGCCATCGCCGGCGCTGCGGGCGTTCGGATCGGGATGGCCATCGCCTTTCCGGGCCGCGACAGCCGAATCGAAGCCGCGGTTCGCGCCGGCCGCTCGACGGCGCTCGCCATGGGCGGGGTCATATTGATGCTGGCCGTCGCCGGGCTCCTGGAGGGCATCGGCCGTCAGGCGATCGTCGACGATTTCTCCCGCTATTCGATCGGCGGCGCAATGCTGGCCGGCTGGCTGACCTATTTCTACATGCCCCGCAGGAAGACCGATGCGCCCGTCGCTGCTCGATAAGGGGAATAAGAGGGAGGGCCCCGCCTCCATGCGGCGAAGCTTCGTCACGCCGGAGGGAGTCGATCTCCAGCTCGAGCTCGGCACGGCCGGAGCCCGGGCGGGCGCCTTCATGCTCGACGCGGTGATGATGATCACGATCCTGGTGCTGGCGACGGTCGCACTGGGCTTCCTGGCGTTCGCTTCGATGGGGGAATGGATCATCATCCTCTGGCTGCTCGGCTTCTTCGTCCTTCGCAACGGCTGGTTCTCGCTGTTCGAGATGGGCGGTCGGGGGGCGACCCCGGGCAAGCGGCTGATCGGCCTTCGGGTCGTCGCCCGCGACGGCGCCCGGCTCACCGGCGGCGCCGTCATCGCCCGCAACGCGATGCGCGAGATAGAGGTCTACCTGCCACTCTCCTTCCTCGCCCAGCAGACCGCGCAGGGAACGGCCGACGCCTTCCTGGTGATCTTCGCTTTGGTCTGGAGCGGGATTTTCCTGTTCTTTCCGCTTTTCAACCGGGACCGGCTGAGGATCGGGGACCTCATCGCGGGCACCTGGGTCGTCCGGACGGTCGGCGCCTCGCTGGGCGCAGACCTCGTCCAGGGGGTGGAGCGGCCTCGCCGGACCTTCACCGAGGCGGAGCTCAACCTCTACGGGGTCTACGAGCTCCAGACCCTCGAGGACGTGCTTCGCGGCAAAAGCGACAAGGCCGTCGCCACCGTCGCCCGGGCGATCCGCGACAAAGCCGGGATCGACGAATGGGGCAACGACCGCGAGTTCCTGTCGGATTATTATGCGGCGCTCTGCGCCCGGCTGGAGAGCGGCCTTCTGGTCGGCCGGCGCCGGGAGAACAAGTTCGAGCAAGCCCTCACCCGGCGCTGACCCTACCCTCCCTGCAAGGGAGGGTAGGGGGTGGGTCCGCCGAAGGCGGCTGAACCTCGGAATCGTCAGAAGTCTCGCTTCGCTCGCCTACCCACCCCTAACCCCACCCTTCCAGGGAGGGGCGCCGCGGCGCCGTCCCAGCCGGAACAGCAGCTGCCGCACGGTGGCCCCGGTGATCGGATCGCGCCAGGCCGGAGCGACCTCGGCGAGCGGCTCAAGGACGAAGGTGCGGCGGCGGAACTCGGGGTGTGGGACGATCAGCCCGTCCCCGCCCCACGCGCCATGGGACCAAAGGATCATGTCGAGGTCGAGCACGCGGGGCCCCCAGCGCCGGCCGGCCCGGCGGCCGAAGTCGCGCTCGACCTGCTTGAGGCCAGCGAGCAGGGCAGGGGGCTCGAGCTCGCTGTCGACGAGAGCGACCGCATTGGCGAAGCCGCGGCCTGCCGGGCCAAGCGCGGGGGTGAGCCTTATCGTGGAGAGCCGCCGCGCTCCGATCGCGGCCGCGGCCGCCCGAACGGTCTCGGCCGGCGAGCCGTGGCGGCCGCGGCGGTTGGAGCCCAGGGCGATCGCATAATGATATTGCAGGGGTCAGTTCTCCCGTTCGCCCTGAGCTTGTCGAAGGGCCTTCCTTACTTGCCATGGGGGATAAGAACAGGGCTTCGACAGGCTCGGCCCGAACGGTAAGGGGGAGTGTGACCACAATCTTCAGCTCGTCTCCCGTCCCATCCCTCGAAGCGCCGCGCGACTGCCCCTTGTGCCCGCGCCTCGTCGGCTTTCGCGAAGCGCTCCGTGAGGAGCATCCGGACTGGTGGAACGCGCCGGTGCCGCATTTCGGGGACCCCGGGGCCTGGCTCGCCATTTGCGGGCTCGCTCCGGGCAAGCAGGGGGCCAACCGGACCGGCCGGCCCTTCACCGGCGATTTCGCCGGCCTTCTCCTCTACGAGACGTTGCTCAAGTTCGGACTTGCGGAAGGCCGGTACGAGGAGCGGCCCGACGACGGCCTTCGACTCGACGGAGTCGCGATCGTCAACTCGGTCAAATGCGTGCCCCCGCAGAACAAGCCGACCCCGGACGAGATCGCGACCTGCACCCGGACCTATTTCCAGCCCTCGCTCACCGCGCTGTCGAACGTCCGGGTCCTGATCGCCCTCGGCCAGATCGCCCACAACGCCGCGGTGCGCTCCGTGGGCGGGCGGCTCGCCGCCTACCGCTTCGGCCATCTGGCGGAGCATCGCCTGCCCGACGGCCGGCTGCTCATCGATAGCTACCATTGCTCGCGCTACAACCAGAACACGAACCGGCTGACCCGGGCGATGTTCGAGGAGGTGTTCGCGAGGGCGCTGGAGGTGAAGACGTCATTGCGAGCGTAGCGAAGCAATCCAGCCACGGCCTCGAACGCTGAACTGGATTGCTTCGTCGCTGCGCTCCTCGCAATGGCGAGCGGTACAAGTCAGATATCCTCCGCGATCCTCCGGTACAGATCCGGCCGCCGGTCCCGGAAGAATCCGAACGCCGCGCGATGCTTCCTCGCCTGCTCGAGGTCGAGCACCGCGGTGAGGACGCCCGTCTCCCTGTCGCCGAATTCCGCCAGCATGTCGCCGCGCTCGTCGCAGATGAAGCTGTGGCCGTAGAAGCGCTGGCCGTGCTCGGTTCCGATCCGGTTCGAGGCGACTACGGGCACGACGTTGGAGACGGCATGGCCGATCATCGCCCGCCGCCACATCCGGCTCGTGTCGAGGTCCGGATCGTGGGGCTCGGCGCCGATCGCGGTCGGGAAAAGCAGGATCTCGGCGCCGTCCAGCATCAGCGCCCGGGCCGTTTCGGGATACCATTGGTCCCAGCAGACCGCCGGGCCGACTTTGCCGTAAGGGGTCCGGTAGGTCCTGAAGCCGGTATTGCCGGGCCGGAAGTAGAATTTCTCCGAATAGCCGGGGCCGTCGGGGATATGGCTCTTGCGGTAGACGCCCATCACCGAGCCCTGGTCGTCGATCATCGCCAGGCTGTTGTAATGATGATGCCCCTCCGCCTCGAAGAAGCTGGTCGGGATGAAGACCTGGAGCTCGGCGGCGAGCGCCTGCATCGCCAGGACCGCCGGGTGCCGGTCGACGGGCAGCGCCCGGGCGAAATGCTCTTCGTCCTGGGTCCTGCAGAAATAACGGCCCTCGAACAATTCCGGCGGAAGGATCAGCTTCGCGCCTCGGCCCGCGGCTTCGCGCACCAGCTCGGAGACGGCGGCGATATTCTCCTCGGCATCGTCGGTGAAGGCGAGCTGGAGTGCGGCGACGGTGAGGGCGGTCATTTCTAATTCTCCTGGACCGTCATTGCGAGGAGCGGAGCGACGAAGCAATCCAGCTTCGGCGTTCGCACCGCCGCTGCGCTGGATTGCTTCGCCCCGCTCGCAATGACGGTCAGAGCGGCATCTGCTGGCTGATGCAATGGAAGCTGCCGCCCCCGGTCAGGGCATGGGGCGCCTGGATGCCCACGGCCCGGCGGCCCGGGAAGAGCCTGCCGACCGCCGCCACCGCCGCCTCGTCGTTCGCCGCCCCGTACAGCGGAACGACCACCGCCGCGTTGCCGATATAGAAGTTCATGTAGGAAGCGGGGACGATCTCGCCTTCGCGCTCGACCCGGCCCGGGGAGGGGAGGGGTTCGACCTTCAGCCCGAAGGCCTCGGCCCGTGCCCTGGCGTCGCGATAGACGGATGCGTTGGGATCGTCCTCTCCCGCGGGCTCGGGGATCGCCAACGTCCCCTCCGCGACGAACC
>DASQZF010000037.1:0-18833 GCA_035638835.1 Allosphingosinicella sp.
GGCCGCTCGGCCTTGAGGATGTTGTGGACGAGCTCGCGGCACTTCCCCGCGTCGTTGTTGATCAGCACATAATCATATTCGGCCCAATGGCTGATCTCGGCGGCGGCCCGCTCCATCCGGCGGCGGATGACGTCCTCGCTGTCCGTGCCGCGGGTGCGCAGGCGGCGCTCGAGCTCCTTCATCGACGGCGGCAGGATGAAGACCCTGACGATGTCGGGGTCGACCTGCTTCAACTGCTGGGTGCCCTGCCAGTCGATGTCGAGAAGGACGTCGCGGCCCCCTTCGATCGTCTTGAGCACCTCGCTCTTCAGAGTGCCGTAGCGGTGGCCGAAGACGTGCGCCCATTCGAGGAAATGGCCGGCGGCGACCAGCGAATCGAAGCCCTTGTCGTCGACGAAATGGTAATCGCGCCCGTCGACCTCGCCCGCGCGGATCGGCCGGGTCGTCGCCGAAACCGACATCGCGACTCCGTCGTCGGCCTCGAGCAGCAGGCGGGCGATGGTCGACTTGCCGGCGCCGCTGGGGCTGGACAGGACGAAGAGGAGGCCCCGCCGCTGGAAGGCGCTTGCGATTTCCATGCGCGCTACTGGCTTGTCGAGCCGCCATGCGTCAAGCAGGTAGGGACATGGCCCGCCGCATCGCCCTTCTCAGAGCCGTCAATGTCGGCGGCCGGAAGCTCCCAATGGCGGAGCTTCGCGCCTTGTGCGGGGAGCTCGGCTGGGAGGATGTCGAAACCTACATCCAGAGCGGCAACGTCCTCTTCACCGCGCCGGGCGAGAGCGGCGAGATCGAGTCGAGGCTGGAGGCGGCGATCGAGGACAGGTTCGGGATGGACGTTCCGGTGATGGTCCGCACCGCCTCGCAATGGGCGGGCTATGTCTCGGCGAACCCGTTTCCGAAGGCCGCAGAGGAAGAACCGAACCGGCTCCAGATCCTGGTTTCCAAGCAGGCTCCCAAGGCCGATGCCGCCGAAAGGCTGATGGAGCGCGCCCTGGCCGGCGAGGCGGTGGCGGCGGCGGGAGGTGTGCTGTGGTTCCATTTCCCCGCGGGCGTCGGCACCTCGAAGCTCACTCCGGCGGCGATCGACAAGGCCGCCGGCTCTCCGTCGACCAGCCGCAACTGGCGCACCGTCCTCAAGCTGCAGGAGCTGGCATGCTGATTCACGTCGCTGGGGCGACGCGGGAATGAGCGTTCCCCACATCCCCCGCGGCTACTGGTTCGCCGCTCTCGGCCTCGTCGCCGTCATGGCCCTCGTCCTGCTGTGGATGGGCCGCCCGCCCATCTGCACCTGCGGCGAGGTCAAGCTTTGGGTCGGGACGGTCAACGGGCCCGACAACAGCCAGCATCTGGCCGACTGGTACACGCCCAGCCACGTCATCCACGGCTTTCTCTTTTACGGGCTCGGCTGGCTGTGCCTTCGCCGCAATCCGCCGGGCGACCGGCTGATCGGAGCGGTCCTGATCGAGGCGGGATGGGAGCTGCTCGAGAACAGCCGCTGGATCATCGAGCGCTATCGCGAGGCGACGATGGCGCTGGGTTATAATGGCGACGCCGTCATCAATTCGGTCGCCGACGTCGGCTGGATGGCGGTCGGATTCGCGGTTGCGAGACGGCTGCCGGTCTGGGCGACGCTGGTGCTGGCGGCGGCGTTCGAGCTTCTCACCCTGGCGATCATCCGCGACAATCTGACGCTCAACGTGATCATGCTCGTCGCGCCCAGCGACTCGATAAGGGCTTGGCAGGCGGGTGTCTGAATCCTCCCATCGCAAGATGGGGAGGGGAACCATGCGAAGCATATTGGAGGGGTAGCCGGCAGAAGCCTGCGCCAATACCCCTCCACCGCCCTTCGGGTGGTCCCCCTCCCCGTGGCTTCGCATAGGGAGGACAGATCAGCGAGGCGTCCGAGCCCGCTCGAGGTGCTGGCGGACGATCGGCACGGCCGACGCCGCCACCGCCTGAAGGCTTGGCGTGTCGCCGTTGCGGGCGTAATTCTGGTGGAGCGCCAGGGCCATCTGATGGGCCGGAACCTGCTGGCGCATGTAGAGCCGGTCGAAGGCGGCGCCGTTCGCTCCCTGGAGCCGGGCGATCATGTCGGCCTGCATCGGCATCAGCATGGGTCTCGACGGAGTGCCGACGGCGCTCGCGGCCGCGGTGAGCTGCCGGGTCGTGGCGGTGTGATGCTCGATCAGCATCTGAGCGAAGGCGCGCACTTCCGGGTTCTGGGCTCGGGAAACGGCGAGCTGCGACGACTGGATCTCGAAAAGGTCGCTGGCGGCGGCCATCTGCACATAGGCGGAGCGATCGTTCGGGGTCATGTCGCCGGCGGCGGCGGTGCCGCCCCCCATGTCTCCGGACGTGGCGCAGGCGGCGAGAGCGAGGGACGCGGCGGAGGCGATTAGAAGCGGGCGGATCATTCGAAGGGGTCCTCGGGCAGTGGGATGGCCGAAGAGCTGCTGCGGATCGCTCCAGTTCCGGTGAAAAACCTAATCCGTAACGTGGGTTAGGGAGATTCGTCCGACCGGTCGCTCAGCCGCCGGCAAGTCCCTCGACCACCTTGCCCGAGCCGTCGCAGACCGGGCAGGGCACTCCGTCATGCTCGCCGGTGCCGTTGCAATGGCGGCACAGATTCTCGCCGGTGCCGGGGGTTCCCGGTGCGGCTTCGTCGCCGGGTGCGGTGTCGTCGTTGCTCATGGCGGTTCAACCCGCGCCCGAGCGGACCGGTTCCGGAAGGAACCGGAGGGCGCGGATGGCGGTTGCCATGCCATGAAGGCGATTCTCGCCGGGGCCGTCCTTGCTCTCGCCGCCGCCGCCGTCCCCGCCGGCGCCCAGGAGCTGTTCGGCGGGGTCTACGTCCACGACGTCGACACCGGCCTCACCAAGAGCGGGATCGAGGAAGGGGCGGATTTCCAGCTCGGCTGGCGCGGCGACCGGATCGGCGCTCTCCGGGCGATCGGGAGCCCCAGCCCGCAGGCCTTCGTCTCCGTCAACAGCGCCGGCAACACCCATTTCGCCGCCGCCGGGATCGCCTGGAAGATCGGCGGCCGGGTCTATCTTCGCCCCGGCGTCGGCCTCGCCGTCCACACCGGGCCGGGCCGGGTCGTGCCCGGGGACGACCGGATCGATTTCGGCTCCCGGATCCTGTTCGCGCCGGAGATCGGAGCAGGCGTTCAGGTCTCCGACCGGCTCTCGATCGAGGCGAGCTGGGTCCATCTCAGCCATGCGCAGCTGGTGGGCCCCCAAAATCCGGGCCTGGACACGATCGGGGTCCGGCTGAGCTACCGCTTCCGCTGAGATCCGTCATTGCGAGGAGCCCTTCGACGCCGCCTGCGGCGGCGCTCAGGATGAACTGCCGCGCGCGGCAGCGACGCGGCAATCCGGCCACGGCGCAAGTCCAGGCTCGGCACTGGATTGCTTCGCTCCGCTCGCAATGACGGAGCTGAACGGCTTAGGCCTCAGCGCCCCAGCATCGTCTCGGGCTTCACCACCCGGTCGAACGTCTCCTCGTCGACCAGCCCGAGCTCCAGACCCGCTTCCTTCAGCGTCTGCCCGTTCTTGTGGGCGTGCTTGGCGATCGCGGCGGCATTGTCGTAGCCGATCTCCGGCGCAAGGGCCGTCACCAGCATCAGGGACCGGTTCATCAGGTCCGCGATCCGGGTCTCGTCCGGCTCCATCCCGTCGAGCGTGCGCTCGGTGAAGCTTTCGACGCCGGTGGCGAGGAGGTCGATCGAGCGAAGCACGTTGGCGGCGATGACCGGCTTGAACACGTTGAGCTCGAGATGGCCCTGGAGCCCGCCGACGGTGACCGCGACATGATTGCCCATCACCTGGGCGGCGACCATGGTCAGCATCTCCGCCTGGGTCGGGTTGACCTTGCCCGGCATGATCGAGCTTCCGGGCTCGTTCTCGGGAAGCTTCAGCTCGCCGAGGCCGCAGCGCGGGCCGGAGCCGAGAAGCCGGATGTCATTGGCGATCTTGGTCAGCGAGACGGCGATGACGTTGAGCACGCCCGACAGCTCGACCAGGCTGTCATGCGCGGCCAGCGCCTCGAACTTGTTGGCGGCGCTGGTGAAGCCCAGCTTGGTGAGGTTGGCCACCTCCGCCGCGAAGGCGTCGGCGAAGCCCTCGGGCGCGTTGAGGCCGGTTCCGACGGCGGTCCCGCCCTGGGCGAGCTGGAGCACCCGCGGCAAGGCCGAGCGGAGCCGCTCGATCCCGGCCTCGATCTGGGCCGCGTAGCCGGAGAATTCCTGCCCGAGGGTCAGCGGGGTGGCGTCCTGGAGATGGGTCCGGCCGATCTTGACGATCCCGTCCCAGGCCGCGGCCTGGGCGCTCAGCCGGCGGTGCATGGTCCGGAGGGCGGGGACCAGCCGGGCCTCGACCGCCCGGGCCGCTGCGATGTGCATCGCGGTCGGGAAGCTGTCGTTCGACGACTGGCCCTTGTTGACATGGTCGTTGGGATGGACCGGGCTCTTGCCGCCGCGATTGCCGGTCAGGATCTCGTTGGCGCGGCCCGCGATCACCTCGTTGGCGTTCATGTTGGACTGGGTGCCGGAGCCCGTCTGCCAGATGACCAGGGGGAATTGGTCGTCGTGCATCCCGCTCGCGACCTCGCCCGCCGCCTGCTGGACCGCCTCCGCGATTTCGGCGTCGAGCCCGCCGATGCGCGCGTTCACCCGCGCCGCCGCCTGCTTCACGAAGCCCAGAGCGTGGACGATCTCCACGGGCATGGTCTCGCGCGGCCCGAACGGGAAGTTCTGGATCGAGCGCTGGGTCTGTGCTCCCCAATAAGCGTCGCCTGGGACGTCGATGGGGCCGAAGCTGTCGGTCTCGGTGCGGGCGGTGGCGGTGGAGATCATCGGGGGCCTTTAGCGGGGGGAATCGGGGCCGTCACTGGGGCAAGTTCCGTCGCTTCGGCAAAGGAAGGCGCGGGCGTCATCAATCATTGCGTCCCTGGGGGATCGCGCGACTCAAGCCTTGCCGGGCCACGAAACAGCCCGCCACGGCGTCCGCTTCGGCCGAGAGCAGAAGGCCCGCCTGTGCACCATCGGCGCCGCAGCCGCAATCTGTATGGAAAGCGTGCTTGACATGGCATCGGACTGGTGTAAAGGAACCTTCACATCAGGGGAGGTTTTCGAATGACGAAACGGAGTCCGATACAGCGGTACAATGGCAGGGTGGTGATCCTCAGTCTGGCGTATGTCGCCCTGCTGTTCGCAGCTCAGATCGCAATCGATCGCTACGATGTGTCGGGGCCCCCGGCCTACGTGATTGCGATCCTCCCGGCATTGGCGATCATCGGCATATTCGCCGCGATTGCGAGCTACCTCGTCGAGGAGACGGACGAATATCTCAGGCTCCTGACCGTGCGTCAGACGCTAGTCGCGAGTGGGTTCGCTCTGAGCATCGCAACCGCCTGGGGCTTCCTCGAAAGCTTCGACCTGGTGGGACACTTCGACGCCTACTGGGTCGCCGTAATCTGGTTTGCCGGACTTGGCCTTGGTTCGTGCGTAAACAAGTTCCTGTGCACGAATGGCCAATGAAGAACCGTCTTAAGGAACTGCGCGCCGAGCGCGGATGGAGCCAGTCGGACCTGGGCGAGCGCCTCGAGGTTTCACGCCAGAGCGTGAATGCGATCGAAACCGGCCGCTACGATCCTTCGCTACCCTTGGCCTTCAAGATCGCCGAGCTCTTCAATCTGAAAATCGAAGACCTTTTTACAAGTCCGTCGAAGGATATCTGACCATGAAAAACTTCTCACAGAACCTGTGCGTTCTCGCCGCGCTGTCTCTCGCCAGCGTCGTTGCGGCGCCCGCCACTTTCGGCAAGCCCCTGAGCGCGTCGAAAGCCGAGTCTCCAGGCTCATTCCGGCAGATGAATCATATTTCGGTGCAAGTGCTGGGTACAGAAGGCAGCCCAGTCATTCTGATCCCCGGCCTGTCCAGCCCGCGCGCGGCCTGGAACGGTATCGCACCCGGGCTCACTAAGAAGCATCGTGTGTACCTCGTTCAGATCAATGGTTTTGGCGGCGACGATCCGCGCAGCAACTTGAAGCCAGGTATTCTGAACGGGGTCCTGGCCGACATCAACACGCTCATCCGTGAGCGTAAGTTGAAGGACGTCTCGGTCGTTGGCCATTCAATGGGAGGGTTGCTTGGTCTGATGCTGGCAACTCGCCACCCCGAAAGCCTTCGCCGGCTGATGGTTGTCGACTCGCTTCCATTCTTCGCGGCGCAGATGGCGCCTCCAGGCACGAAATTGTCGGTCGCCATGATCGAGCCGCAGGCAGCGAAAATGCGGGATGCGGTCGCGGCAAGCTACGGCAAGCCGGCCGACTCCGCCGCAGCGGATGCTCAGGTCGGTGGAATGACCCTGAAGCCTGAGCACAGAGCGCAATTGAAGGCGTGGGCAATTGCGTCGGATCCGCGTGTCGCGGCGCAGGTCATGTACGAGAACCTGACCACTGACATGCGTCCGGGTCTGGCCGCCATCCGCGTGCCGGTGACCGTGGTCTATGCCTGGAACGAGAAGTTTCCACGCAAGGATCGCGCGGACGTATTTTTTCGCTCGGAATATTCAGGGCTCAAGCAAGCGTCGTTCTCCGGTGTGGGCCCATCCGCCCACTTCGTGATGCTCGATCAGCCGGAAACGTTCGCTGCCTATCTGGCGAAGTTCCTCGCCAGATGAGGTGCAGGGAAAATCAATCAGGACGTTCGGGACAGAGTCCTGCCTCCTGGATCTTTATCCATTGAGGCGCGCTCGCCCCGCTTACTTCTTCCGGCTGAAATCCACCGAGACGACGTTGGACCCGTCCTCGACCGGCTCCGCGGCCGGTGCATCGTTCTCGGCCGCTTCGTGCCCCTGCGGCCCGCCTTCCTCGCCGCTGGCCTGGAACTGAAGCGCGAAATTGACCGCGGGATCGACGAAGCCGGTGATCGCCGAGAAGGGGATGACGAGCCGCGCCGGGGCCTGGTTGAAGCTGAGGCCGACCTCGAAGCCGTCCTCGCCCACCTTGAGGTCCCAGAAGCGGTTCTGGATGACGATCGTCATCTCGTCGGGGAAGCGTTCGGAAAGGTGCCGCGGGATGTCGACTCCGGCGGCGGCGGTCTTGAAGGTGATGTAGAAATGATGCTCGCCGGGCAGGTGCCCGGTCGTCTGGATCTCGCCCAGCACCCGGCCGACGACGGCGCGAAGCGCCTCCTGGACGATCTCGTCATAGGGAATCAGGCTGTCGGGCGTCTCACCTTGCATGCCTCATGTGGTAGCGACGCGGAGGCGGGGGTCAAGCGAGAGCTTGCCTTCGCCGCCCCGCCGATGTTGAGGCTTGCGAAGGAGGATGCCATGCCGATCGACGCCACCCGCCCCTATGACGACAGCAACATCTTCGCCCGGATCCTTCGCAGTGAGATACCTTCGAAGAGCGTCTACGAGGACGAGCACGCGCTCGCCTTCCACGACATCGCCCCGGCGGCGCCCGTCCACATCCTCGTCATCCCCAAGGGCGCCTACGTCTCATGGGACGATTTTTCCGAGCGCGCCTCCGCGGAGGAGATCGCCGGCTTCGTCCGGGCCGTCGGCAAGGTGGCGCGAGATCATGGGCTGGTCGAGCCGGGCTACCGGCTGCTCGCCAACGCTGGGCTAAACTCGGGGCAGGAAGTGCCCCACCTTCACGTTCACATCTTCGCGGGACGGCCGCTCGGGCCGATGCTTGCGCGCTAGGCGCATTATGGCTTTGCGCTGATGGGATTAATGGCTAGGTTCCCCGCCAAATGAAATGAGGCCGGCCAAAGAGCCGGCGACGACAAGGGGACGGAAATGATTTTTGGGCGCGTTAAGCCTCTCGACGCCATCCTTGCAACGGCCGAAAAGAAGTCGCTGAAGCGCTCGCTCGGCGCGGTCCAGCTGACCCTTTTCGGAGTCGGCTGCATCATCGGCACGGGTATCTTCGTTCTGACTTCGGTCGGCGCCCAGAAAGCCGGCCCGGGCCTCCTGATCAGCTTCATCATCGCCGGCGCGGTCTGCATCGTGGCGGCTCTCTGCTACGCCGAGATCGCCTCGATGGTTCCCGTGGCGGGCTCCGCCTACACCTATTCCTACGCCGTGCAGGGGGAGTTCCTAGCCTGGACGGTCGGCTGGGCCCTGCTCCTCGAATATGCGGTGGGCGCGTCGGCCGTCTCGGTCGGCTGGTCCAATTACTTCATCGACACGGTGATGGAGCGAAGTTGGGGAATAGACTTCCCCGACTGGCTGAGCTCCGGCCCGCTGGTCCTGGGCGGGAAAGCCGGCGGGTTCATCAACCTTCCGGCCCTGTCCATCGCCTTGCTGATGACTCTCCTGCTGGTGAGAGGCACTTCGGAGAGCGCGAAGTTCAACGCGATCCTCGTCGCGATCAAGGTCACCGCGCTCACCGTCTTCGTCATCCTCACCCTGCCGGTGACGAAGGCTGAGAACTTCGCTCCGTTCGCGCCGGCCGGCATGTTCGGCGGCTTCGGCTCGGGCGTCGGGGTCGTCGGCGCGGCCGCGACCATGTTCTTCGCCTATGTGGGATTCGACGCGGTCTCGACCGCCGCCGAAGAGACCAAGGACCCTCAGCGCAACGTTCCGATCGGTCTCATCGGCTCGCTCGCCATCTGCACCGTCTTTTACATGCTGGTGACGGCGGGCGCGGTCGGGGCGATGGGCGGCCAGCCCGTGATGGGCCCGAACGGTATCCCGCTCCCCACCGGCGAGGCGCTCTCGACGCAATGCGCCACGGCGCAATATGCCGAGGCTTTGGTCTGCTCGCGCGAGCCGCTCGCCCATGTGCTCCACACGATCGGCTACGGCTCGATCGGCAACATGCTCGGCTACGCGGCCTTCATCGCTTTGCCTTCGGTCATCCTCATCCTGCTGTTCGGCCAGACCCGGATCTTCTTCGTCATGGCGCGCGACGGGCTTCTCCCGGAGGCGCTGTCGCGGGTCCATCCGAAGTGGAAGACTCCGCACGTGGTGACGATCATCACCGGTCTCATCGTCGCCGTTGCCGCGGCCTTCTTCCCGGTCGGGGCTTTGGCCGACGTCGCCAATGCGGGAACGCTCTACGCCTTCCTGATGGTGGCGATCGCGGTCTGGCAGCTTCGCAAGACCGATCCGGACCGGCGCCGTGCCTTCCGGGTCCCCGCCGTCGGACTGGTCGCGGCACTGACGGTGATCGGGTGCCTCTTCCTGTTCTTCAACCTGCCGTTCGAAGCGATGATGGTGCTCCCGGCCTGGACCGCGATCGGGATCGTCTTCTATGCCCTCTACGGGTACCGGAAGAGCCATCTCGGCCAGGGCCTCGTCGAGGTTCACGAGACCGAGATCAGCGAGCTGGAGCCCGGCATTCCCGGCGTCGACGACGACGATCGCCGCAATTCCTGAGGCTGCGCTGTCGAACACAAAGGAAAAGGGAGGCTTCGGCCTCCCTTTTTTTTGAGCGTGAGCCCATTCCGGCTTCCAGAGCCCCGGGCGCCAAGCCTGGATCAACAATCCGGCATGACGAAGCGGTTCAGGCTTGGCGTCAGATGCCCTCGCGGGCGGAGAACTGGACCCTGAAACGAGTCCAGGGTGACGGGATCAGAACGCTTTAGCCCGCATCGGGGATCTTGGCGCCGCCCATGAAGACGGCGACTATCCCAGCCGCTTGGCGACCAGCGCCTTCAGGTCCGCTTCCGGCCTGGCGCCGTAATGGGAGATGACCTCCGCCGCCGCGATCGCCCCCATGCGCAGGCATTCCGAGTTCGACCGGCCCTGGGCCCGGCCGGTCAGGAAGCCGGCCGCGAAGAGGTCGCCGGCGCCGGTCGTGTCGACGATCCGCTCGACCGGTTCCGCCGGCACCTCGACCTGCTCGCCGCCTTCCACGGCGACCGCGCCCTTCTCGCCGCGGGTGACGACGAGCACCTTCACCCGCTCCGCCGCCGAGTCCACCGCCGCGTCGAAATCCGACTTGCCGGTCAGCGAGACGATCTCGTCCTCGTTGGCGAAGAGGATGTCGAGCCGGTCGCTGTCGATCAGCGCGTTGAAGCTGTCGCGATGGCGATCGATGCAGAAGCTGTCGGAAAGCGTGAAGGCGATCTGGCCGCCGGCCGAGCGGGTGATCTCGATCGCCCGCTCCATCGCGGCGCGGGGCACTTCCGGATCCCAGAGATAGCCTTCGAGATAGAGGATCTTGGCGCTCCTCAGCTGCGCCTCGTCGAGCGCCTCGCTGCTGAGATTCTGAGCCGCTCCGAGGAAGGTGTTCATCGTCCGCTGGGCGTCGGGCGTGACGAGGACGAGCGAGCGCGCCGTCGGAGCCTCGGACTGCGGCCGAGCCGGGGTGGTGAACTCGACTCCGATCGAGCTGACGTCGTGGCGGTAGACCTCGCCCAGCTGGTCGTCGGCGACCTGGCCGATGAAGCCGGCGCGTCCGCCCAGCATCGCCACTCCGGCGGCGGTATTGCCGGCCGAGCCGCCGCTGATCTCGCGCCCCGGCCCCATCCGGCCGTAGAGCCTCGTCGCTTCCTCGGCGTCGATCAGTCGCATCGAGCCCTTGTCCAGACCCTCCTGCTTCAGGAAATCGTCGTCGGCGGCGGCGATGACGTCGACGATGGCGTTGCCGATGCAAAGGACGTCGAGGCTCTTGTCGGTCACGTTGTTCTCATCTGCTGCGGGAGGAGCGGGGGCCCTAGCCGGGGGCCGCGCCATGCGTCAATTGCGCCGAGGCGGGGCAAGGGCGGGCCGGGCGGGCCCGTCGACGCGTGGCTCTAACGGCGCGGCTGCTCCACTCTGCGCGGCGAAGGGAAGGGGAGGATGCCATGACTCGGCGGAGACTATTATGGCTGGGCGCGCTGCTGGTTCTGGGCGGGTGCGCCGCCAAGACCGACCGGCCCGCCCCGGCCGCGGACCGCCGGGTGCCGCCTCAGCGGGTCGTCCCCTATACTTCGACCGGGCTGGAGAACGTCCTCGGCCGAACCGCCCGCATTCTCGAAGCCCAGTTCGGCAAGCCCGTCCTGGACGTGCGTGAAGGGCCGGCGCGCAAGCTCCAGTTCGGAGGCGCAGCCTGCGTCCTCGACGCCTATCTCTATCCGCCCAAGGGCGGCGGCGAGCCCATCGTCACCCATATCGACTCGAGGCTTCGCGACGGCCGGGACCTGGACCGGGCCAGCTGCGTCGCGGCTTTGACGAGGCGGTAGGGGACAGTGGGAATCCGTTCGGGCTGAGCCTGTCGAAGCCCTTTCCTTGCCGGAAGTCGAAGGAAGGAGAGGCCTTCGACGAGCTCAGGCCGAACGGTTCGGGATTTGAAGGCGGTCCAATCCCCACCGCGCCGCCTCCGCCACCACCGGATCCTCATCCTCCGTCAGCCGCTCCAGAACCGGCGCCAGCTCCCCCAAGCCGCTATTCCCAGCCGCGATCGCCGCGTTGCGCACCATCCGCCCGCGCCCGATCCGCTTGATCGGAGACCCGGCGAACACCTTTCGAAAGGCCGCATCGTCCAGCGCCAGCAGGTCCGCCAGCCTCGGCGCGACCAGCTCCGCCCTCGGCAGGAACGCCCGGTTCGCCCGCGCCGATTCGGCGAAGCGGTTCCACGGGCAGACGGCGAGGCAATCGTCGCAGCCGTAGATCCGGTTGCCGATCGCTTCACGAAACTCCTCGGGGATCGGGCCCTTATGCTCGATCGTCAGATAGGAGATGCAGCGACGCGCATCGAGCCGGAACGGCGCCGGAAACGCGTTGGTGGGGCAGGCATCCAGGCAGGCCGAGCAGCTGCCGCAATGGACGGCATGCGGCGCAGGAGCCTCCTCGAGCTCCAGGGTCGTGTAGATGGCGCCGAGGAACAGCCAGCTTCCGTCCCGGCGGCTGACCAAATTGGTATTCTTGCCCTGCCAGCCCAGCCCCGCCGCTTCCGCGAGCGGCTTCTCCATCACCGGAGCGGTGTCGACGAACACCTTCAGCTCGCACCCGGCCTGCTCGACCAGCCAGCGGGCGAGCGCCTTCAGGGCCTTCTTGACCAGGTCGTGATAGTCCGAGCCCTGGGCGTAGACCGAGATCCGGCCGACGTCCGGCCGGCTGGCGAGCGCCAGCGGGTCGGTCGCCGGCGCGTAGCTCATGCCCAGCGAGACGATCGAGCGCACCTCCGGCCAGAGTCCGGCGGGAGAGGCGCGGCGCTCGGCCGTCTCCTCCATCCAGATCATGTCGCCATGGGCCCCGTCGGCAAGCCACTGGCGGAGGCGCTCGCCGCTCGCGGGCGCGGCATCGAAGCGGGCGAAGCCGATCGCGCAAAAGCCGAGCTCCCGTGCCTTCTCTTCCAGCCCGATCCGAAGATCGATCAGCTTCGGCTTGCCTTCGCTCATCGCCGCTCGCTACCACAGGCGCGCAAAGGGGGCACGCGTGGCGAGTGGCTTGGCGATCGAAGCGAAACGGCTGTTCAAGGCCTTCGACGGCAAGACCGCCGTCGACGGGATCGACCTCGCCGTTCCGGAAGGGAGCATCTACGGGATCCTCGGGCCCAACGGCGCCGGCAAGACGACGACCTTGCGGATGCTCCTGGGGATCATCGATCCCGACAGCGGCGAGCGCTCGCTGCTCGGCCAGGCCCGCCCGCTCGAAGTGGCGAGCCGGGTCGGCTACCTGCCCGAGGAGCGCGGCCTCTATCCGGCGATGACGGCGCGCGAGGCGGTCGCCTTCATGGGCGCCCTGCGCGGCCTCCCTCTGGCCGCCGGAAGGGCGCGGGCCGAGGAGATGCTGAAGGCGAACGGTCTCGCCGACTATGTCGACAAGCCGATCCGAAGCCTCTCCAAGGGCATGGCCCAGACGGTGCAATTGTTCGGCACCATCGTCCACCGCCCGAAGCTGATCGTCCTCGACGAGCCCTTTTCCGGCCTCGACGCGATCAACCAGGGCCGGCTCGAGCACCTCATCCGCGACGAGGCGGCGGGCGGTGCCACGATCATCTTCTCGACCCACGTCATCGCCCATGCCGAGCGCCTGTGCGAGCGGATCGCCATCATCGCCGGAGGCAAGGTGCGGTTCGAAGGAAGCGTCTCCGAAGCGCGCGACCGGCTCCGCCCCCAGGTAAGGCTCCGAACCCGGGTCGCGGACGGCCCCTGGCGCTCCGCCCTCCCGGAGGGCGCGCAACATGAGGACGGCCTGTGGTCGTTCGAGCTTCCCCAGATCGGGATCGAGCCCCTTCTCAAGGCCCTGATCGACGCCGGCGCGGGGATCGAGGATCTGTCGATCGAGCGGCCCGGCCTCCACGACGCCTTCGTCGCGATCGCCGGAGAGCAGGCCGCCCGAGACCTCGCGACGAGCGCCGGCGAAGGAGATCCCCGATGATGGGCTTCTTCCAATCCGCCTACGTCATCGCCCGGCGCGATTTCGTCGCGACCGTCTGGTCGCGCACATTCCTCTTCTTCCTGCTCGGGCCGCTGCTCATCATCGGCCTCTCCTTCCTGTTCGGAAGCATGAGCGGCCGGATGGCGCGCCAGGACGTCCATGCGACGGTGGCCGTGGTCGCGGCCCAGGCCGATTTCGCGGCCCTTTCCGAGGCCCGGGAGCGGCTCAATCCGGGCTTCGGCTCACGGCCGCTGCCGTCGCTGGTCCGGGAGGAGCCGGCCGGCGATCCGGCCGCCCAGGTCCAGACCCTGCTTCGCAATCCCGACAAGCGGATCCTGGCCGCACTCACCGGAAGCCTCGAACGGCCGACCCTGACCGGGGCGATCAGCGGGGAGGGCGTCGTTCAGAGGCAGTTGTCGCTGATCGTAGACCAGGCGCGCCAGCAGCGCTCGCTCGCCGAGGCCGGCCGAGCGGGGCCCCCGGTAGCCGTCCGGGTGGTCGAGACCGACCGCTCGGAAGGCGCGCTCGCGGCGACCCGGGCGATCACCGCGCGCGCCGGCCAGCTGCTCCTCTTCATGCTCACCGTCCTCCTGGCCGGGATGCTCCTCTCCAACCTGCTGGAGGAGAAATCGAACAAGATCATCGAGGTCCTCGCCGCCGCGCTTCCGATCGACGCCATCTTCGTCGGCAAGCTCGGGGCGATGCTCGCAGTCTCACTGGTCGGGATCGGGGTATGGGTGAGCGGCGCTCTCGCGGGCCTCACCTTCCTTCCAAGCCAGGCGGGGAACCTGCCCGAGCCGGCGGTCGGCTGGCCGCTCTTCATCCTCTTCGTCCTCCTCTATTACAGCGCCAACTACCTCCTGCTCGGGGCGCTGTTCCTCGGGATCGGAAGCCAGGCCAATTCGGTCCGCGAGGTGCAGACCCTCTCGATGCCGGTCACGGTCGGGCAGATGCTGATCTTCCTGCTTGCCTCCTTCGCCGTCGGAGACTTCAACAGCCCGCTCGGCCTCGGCGCCGCCATCTTCCCGTTCAGCTCGCCCCTCACCATGGTCGCCCGGGCCGCCCAGACGGCCGAGCTCTGGCCGCACCTGCTGGCCCTGGCGTGGCAGGCCTTGTGGGTGTGGTTGACGGTGGCGCTGAGCGCGAAGCTGTTCCGAAGGAACGTGCTCAAGTCCGGCGGGGCGGGTGCGGGCGGGATGCTTCGGCGGCGGAAATCCTCCCCATCGTGAGATGGGGAGGGGGACCATGCGAAGCATGGTGGAGGGGTAATTGGCGCTGACCTGAGCGGCTCGTGCCGGAACCTCCCAAGTCCCCGCCTTCTACCCCTCCACCACCCTTCGGGTGGTCCCCCTCCCCATGCTCCGCATGGGGAGGATAATTACTCCGGCGCAGCCCCAAGCTGCTGGAACAGCTCCACCTTCACCCCGTCGCAGTCGAGGATCCAGGCGAACCTGCCATAATCCTCGTCCTGGCGGCCGAGGATCTCGATCCCCTTGCCCTCCAGGTCCGCGATCATCCCGTCGATATCGTCGACCCGAAGATTGATCATGAAGGCCGCTCCGCTCGGCGCGAAATAATCGCTCGTCGCCTTGAAGGGCGACAGCAGGCTGTAGCCGCCGGGATCGCCCGCGAACGGGAAGGCCGCGCCCCAGTCGCCTCCGACTCCCAGAATCTCCTTGTACCAGAGCGCCGTCGCCTGCGTATCCTCGACCTTGTAGAACAGCCCGCCCAGCCCGGTCACCTTAGCCATGGATCGCCTCCGCCGCTTGCCTGAGTGCCGCCATCGCCTGCTTGTAGGGGAATGGGCCGTGGCTGATCCGGGCCACCCCGGCCGCAGCCGCCGCCGCAGCTCCGGGCGCTCCTGGGAAGGCCATGAAGTTGACCGGCAGCGGCGAGGCCGCGCAGACCTGCGCCAGCTGGTCGAGGTCGACCAGGCCCGGTACGAAGAAGCCGCTCGCCCCCGCCTCCGAATAGGCCCGAGCCCGGGCGAGAGCCTCTTCGATCGCGGCGGGCTCGTGGGTCTGGGCCCTGGTCTTGAGGAAGATGTCGGTGCGCGCGTTGATGAAGTAGTCCGGCCCCACTGCCGAGCGCGCGGCCCGGATCCGGGCGGCCTGCGCCTCGATCGGGTGAAGGCCCTGGCCGCCGATCACCTGATCCTCGAAATTGCAGCCGATCGCTCCGGTCCCGGCGAGCCGCGCGACGTTCGCGGCGACCGCTTCGGGGTCGACCCCGTAGGCGCCTTCGAAGTCGATCGTGACCGGGAGATCGACCGCCGCCACTACCCGCGCGGCATTGGCCAATACGAGGTCGAGCGGAAGCGCTTCGGAGTCCTGGAAGCCGTGCGCCGCGGCCACCGAGGCGCTGCCCGTCGCGATCGCCTTCGCCCCTGCCTCGGCGACCGCCTGGGCGCTCCCCGCGTCCCAGACATTGTAGAGGATGACCGGTTCGCCCGGCCGGTGAAGCGCTGCGAAAGCCCGCGCCTTTTCGTTTTGCTCGGCCAACCGACCCTCCCTCCGTCATTCCCGCGAACGCGGGAATCCCGCTTTTCTACCTTCCGCGTCAAGGCGGAAGAAACGGGATCCCGATCTTGACCTGGTCTATGCTGGCGTCGGCCCCGGCCGTCAGCTTGAGCAAATTGGCCAGCCTGGCGTCGAGCGCGATATGGACCTGGAGGTTGTTCACCTCGAGGTTGATCTCGTCGATCGAGAGATTGGGGATGTCGAGCAGGACGTCGGGCTGGTCCTGGCCCTGCGAAACCGCCTGGGCGAGCGCCGTGGACTGCGCGCCTCGGGCCTGCGGGGTCCGGCGATCCTGGCGGTCCTGGGCTGCCGGTGGAAGGCGGTTTCATTCCTAATTCCTCCCCCGGATTTCCGGGGGAGGGGGACCGCGCGAAGCGCGGTGGAGGGGTTCTTCGGAGGCTCAAAGAGCCCCTCCACCATGCTTCGCATGGTCCCCCTCCCCGCGAAATCGCGGGGAGGAATTGAGGATCAATGAACGAACCTCGCCACCACGTCGCGATAGGACCGGCTCACCTTCACCTGGCTCCCGCTCTCCAGAACCAGGAAGCATTCGCCGTTGGTGTGCGGCTTGACCTGCCTCACCTGGTCGAGATTGACGATGCAGGAGCGGTGGACGCGCTGGAAGCGGCGCGGGTCGAGGCGCTTTTCCAGATCCTTCATCGTCTCGCGGAGGATGAGCGTGTTGTCGCCGGTGTAGATGCACATGTAATCGCCGGCGGCGTCGATCTTCTCGATCGAATCGACGTCGACCCGGAAGATCTGGCCGCGGTCCTTGATGTTGATGAGCTTCTCGTAGCGGTTGGCGGAATGGCCGTCCTCGGTCATCGAGGTTCCGACCTGGTCGACCGCGTCCGGAGCCACTTCGGCGAGCACTTCCTTGAGCTTGCCCGCTTCCTCGGCGCTCCTCTTCTCCTGCAGCCGGAGCCGGACCCGGTCGAGCGTGTCGGCGAGCCGGTCCTCTTCCACCGGCTTCATCAGATAGTCGACCGCCTGAGCCTCGAAGGCGCGGATCGCGTGATCGGAATAAGCGGTGACGAAGACGAACAAGGGCGGCTCGACCTCCATCAGCCCCTGGATCACCGAGAATCCGTCGAAGCCGGGCATCTGGATGTCGAGGAAGACGAGGTCCGGCTTGTTGGTCTTGATCGCGCGGATCGCCTCGCGGCCGTTCGAGCAGGTCTCGACGATCTCGACGTCGTCATGCTTCTCCAGGCGAAGCTGGAGCCCCTGGATAGCCAAGGATTCGTCGTCCACGAGAATCGTGCGGATCGTCATTTCGGTTCCTCAGGTGGTTCAAGCTGGTACGGGATTTCGATTGTAACGCGAAAGCCCCCCTTAATGTTCGATTCAGTCTCGAAACGATGATCGGCGCCATAGGCTTGCGCCAGACGGTCCCGAATGTTCGCCAGTCCGACCCCCGTCGACTGCTGGGCCTTCACCCAATGATCCTCGGCGCCCGGGCCGGTGTCCCGGACGGTGAGCATGACCCGGTCGATGTTGAGCCGGGCGGTGACCTCGATGTCGGCGCCCTCCTCCTGCGGGGTCACCGCATATTTGATCGCATTCTCGACCAGGGGCTGGAGGAGCAGGGACGGCAGCCTCGCGAGCGCGACCGAAGGGTCGATGTCGAAACGGGGGCGCAGCCGGTCCTCGAAGCGCATCTTCTCGATCTCGAGATAGAGCTTCAGGGTCTCCACCTCCTGGGCCACGGTCACCGCGCCGGTCAGATCGTTGACCAGGGTGTAGCGAAGGAAGGAGGACAGCCTCGACAGCATCGCATTGGCCCGCTCCGTCTGCTTGAGGAGCACCAGGGTCGAGATGGAGTTCAGCGTGTTGAACAGGAAGTGCGGGTTGAGCTGGTAGCGGAGCATGGCGAGCTGGGCCGAGCTCGCCTGATGCTCCAGCCTCAGCAGCCGGTCGCTCTGCTCCTCGAGCAGCAGATAGTAATTGATGCTGTAATAGAGGGCCGACCAGGCGACGAGCAGGGTCAGGGTCAGCAGGATCGCTCCGAAGAATTGAAGCCCCTCGGGCGTGATCCCGGGCCGGACGAACGTGGCGTGGCTCCAGGTTTCGATCGCCGAGAAGGCGGCGGCCGCGACCACGATCAGGGTTATCGAGGTCACCCAGGTGACGAGCGGCCGCATCTTGATCAGCCGCCGGTAGGCCGAGGCCATGAGGAGGGTGATCGAATAGCCGGTCGCGGTCAGAAGCGTGATGTGGATGACCAGGCTGAAGCCGAAACTGTTGGCGATTCCCGAAAGGGTGCGGAGGAAGAAATAGCCCGCCCAGCCCGCCGACTGGAGGATCCAGAAGGCGCGATTCTTGTCCTCGAAAAATGGCTGCTGCTGGAGTCGGAACGGCTTCCATCCGCCGCCGCCGGCGGCGGCTTCGGGGGGAGGGGCCTTGCTTGCCTGGATCGCGTTAGTCGACACTGTTCGCCGTTTTAGCGGGCAAAACCAGGATCGACCAGTCGCCCTCGTCGGCGACCCATTTCGCGACCGCCGAGCGAACCTCTTCCGGAGTCAGCGACTTGTAGTCGGCGAGATAGGTCCTCGAATGCTCGATGAGATAGGGCTCGCGCGACCAATCCTCCAGCGCCCCCGCCCAATAGCCGTTGGTCTTCAGCCGCCGCTCGATCCCGGTCACCACCGGAGTGATCGCCCGCTGCCATTCGTCGGCCGAAGCGGCAGTTCGGGCCAGTTCGGCGACGATCTCCCGGGCCAGGCGGAAGAAGAGGTCGGTCTGCTCGGGGCGGACCTCGGAGCCGGCGAAGAAGAAGCCCCAATCCTCGAACTGGAAGCTGGTCTGGACCGTCGCCGAGGGCGAATAGCTCGCTCCTTCGACGTCTCGAAGCCGCTCCATCAGCCGCGCCTGGACGATGTTGGCGGCGATCCCCAGGGCCCTTCGCTCGCGCCGCTTTTCCTTCCCGCCGAACGTGGTCCAGCCCAGCGCCGCATAAGCCTGGTTGCGGTCGCCCTGGTGGGTGAAGCG
>DASQZF010000038.1:0-10199 GCA_035638835.1 Allosphingosinicella sp.
CTTCCGGCCCGACGACCCGGCGGACGTAATGGCCGGTGGCGAGGCAGTCGGCGCCGAGGTCGCGGGCCAGCGCAAGGAGATCGGTGAACTTGACCGACTGGTTGCACGAGACGCAGGGGATCGGGGTCCGGCCTTTGGCATATTCGTCGGCGAAGCGCTCGATGACGCTGTCGCGGAACCGGGTCTCGTAGTCGAAGACGTAATGGGCGATCCCGAGCCGCTCGGCGACGGTCCGGGCGTCGTAGATGTCGCGCCCGGCGCAGCAGCTCTTGGAACGCCCGATCGCCTCGCCATGGTCGTAGAGCTGGAGGGTGATCCCGATCACCTCGGCGCCCGTCCGGGCGGCCAGTGCGGCCACGACCGAGCTGTCGACTCCGCCCGACATGGCGACGACGATCCGGGCCTCGGCAAGCGGGCGGTCGAGCTGGAAATCGGCGATCATGGTGGGGGGTACATAGGGGCGGCGAGAGGCAAAGCCCAGCCTGAGGCCTCTAGGTCGGGCTTGAATCGCCGACATCCGTTCGCCCTGAGCTTGTCGAAGGGCCTTCCTTCAAGTGGTTCGGAACAAGGAAAGGGCTTCGACAGGCTCAGCCCGAACGGAATGGGTTAGGCACCCATCTCGACCGTCCTCCAACGCAGTTAACCCAGGTAAAGCTCGTCCTAACCCGCCTTTAACCGCGTCTTAGACCCTGCCCGCTAGAAGCACGGGCATGGATTTGAGCTTCTTCCGACGGGCCGAGCAGAGATTTGCGAGCCGAGCGCCCGCGGGCCTCGATTTCGGGATGCTGGTCGCCACCCTTCGCACTCAGCGCGAGGCGGGGCCGGCGGCTTGCGCCCGGGCGGCCGCTTCGGCTCCGGCGGCGCCCTTCGCCGATCCGATCGCCGAGATCCTTCTCGCCGGGCCCGCCTGGCGGGAAGCGGTGGCGGCGCAACGTGGCTGCTTCAACCCGGCCTTCGCCCGGCAGGGGGCAATCGACTGAGATGATGACCGCCGCGTTTACCTTGGGGTTTCAGCCTTCCTTCAACGCCTGCCTCGTAAGGCGGACCAAGGGAGGCAGGAGATAAAATGTCCGTGAACGTCCTTGAATATGACACGATCGAGCGGGCGCCGCAGCGTCCGGCTCAGGTCATCGGCCCGTTGGGGGAGCCGCTGACGCTCGACTCGCTGCCGCCGCCGTCCACGACCCGCTGGGTCGTCCGCCGCAAGGCCGAGGTGGTCGCCGCCGTCAATGGCGGCCTGCTCAGCGTCGACGAGGCCTGCGCGCGCTACACGCTCAGCCTCGAGGAGTTCGCCTCCTGGCAGCGCGCGGTCGACCGCTCGGGAATGCCGGGGCTGAGGGTGACCCGGATCCAGCATTACAAGAGCCTTTACGAAAGGCAGCAGAAGTTCTGACGCGATAGCGTCATTGCGAGGAGCGAAGCGACGAAGCAATCCAGCGGGCCTCCGAAGCCGCGCTGGATTGCTTCGCTTCGCTCGCAATGACGGGGTGAGGTTGAGTCCTCCCCTCAATGGAAATCCCTCGTCTTGACCTTGATGACCTCCTTGGCCGCCGCCTTGGCCTTGCGCGGGTCGGGGGGGACGCCCTTGCCTCCGTCGGCGGGGGCGTAGCGATGGGGGAAATCCATCGCGCCTACCCGGTGCAACAGGGGCGTCAGGTCCTCGAGGCGGTCGGCGACGACGTGGATCACCTCGCCCTCCTTCTGCATCTGCCCCTTCACGCCGATCATCGCGGCGCTCATCACGATCCGGCGCTGCTCCTCGAACTTGCGCTGCCACAGGATGATGTTGGCGATTCCCGTCTCGTCCTCGAGGGTGATGAAGGTGACGTTGCCCTTGCCGGGCCGCTGGCGGATGAGGACCAGGCCGGCCACTTCGACCCGGCTCCCGTCCCTGAGGCCGGCGAGGCCGGCGCAGGTCGTCACCTTCGGTCCCAGCGGCTCGCGGAGGAAGGCGAGCGGATGCGCCTTCAGGGAGAGCTGGACGGTCCGGTAATCCTCGACCACCTCGCGGCCTCCGGTGAGCGGGGTCAGCGCGACTTCGGGCTCCTGCCCGAGCGCGTCGGCGGCGGCGAACAGAGGCAAGGGCGTCTCGCCCAGCCCGCGCACCCGCCAAAGGGCCTGGCGGCGGTCGAGCCCGAGCGAGGCGAAGGCGTCGGCGTCGGCGAGCTTCTCGAGCGCGGCCACGGGGACTCCCGAGCGGCGCCAGACGTCCTCGATCGAGTCGAAGGGCGCTTCGGAGCGGGCGGCGAGGATCCGAGCGGCATGGAGGTTGGAGAGGCCGCGGACCATTCGAAGGCCGAGGCGGATTAATTTCCTCCCCATCGAAGATGGGGAGGGGGACCAGGCGAAGCCTGGTGGAGGGGTAGAAGGCGGGGCGTTAGCGGTTCTCGCGAGATCCTCCGATTCTACGGCATCTACCCCTCCACCACCCTTCGGGTGGTCCCCCTCCCCCCGCTTCGCGCGGGGAGGATTTTCGAGCGTGCAGTCCCACCTGCTCCGGTTGATGCACACCGGCCTCACCTCCACCCCGTGGTTCTGGGCGTCCTTCACCAGCTGCGCGGGCTGGTAGAAGCCCATCGGCTGGGCGTTGAGGATGGCGGCGCAGAAGACGTCCGGGTGGTGGCACTTCATCCAGCTAGACGCATAGGCGATCTTGGCGAAGCTGGCGGCATGGCTCTCCGGGAAGCCGTAGCTTCCGAAGCCCTCGATCTGCTTGAAGGTGCGCTCGGCGAAGTCGCGGGTATAGCCGCGCTCGACCATGCCCTCGATCATCTGGTCCTCGAACCGGCTTACCCCGCCCGTGGACTTGAACGTCGCCATGCCGCGGCGGAGGCGATCGGCGTCGGAGGGCGAGAATCCGGCGCCGACGATCGCGACGTTCATCGCCTGCTCCTGGAAGAGCGGAACGCCCAAGGTCTTCTGGAGAACCGCGCGCAAGGCTTCGGAGGGGAATTCGACCTTCTCCTTGCCCTCGCGGCGGCGCAGATAGGGGTGGACCATGTCGCCCTGGATCGGACCCGGCCGGACGATCGCGACCTGGATGACGATGTCGTAGAATTCCTTCGGCTTCATCCGCGGGAGCATCGACATCTGGGCCCGGCTCTCGATCTGGAAGGTGCCGATCGTATCGGCCTTCCGGATCATCCCGAACACGACCGGATCGTCCTCCTGCAGGACGTCCGACCACAGGTTCATGTCGACTCCCTTGTGCGCCCTCAGGAGGTCGAAGGCGCGGCGCATGCAGCCGAGCATCCCGAGCCCGAGAACGTCGAGCTTCATGATCTTCAGCTCTTCGAGATCGTCCTTCTCCCATTCGATCACCCGACGATCGACCATCGCCGCCGGCTCGATGGGTACGAGATCGTCCAATCGGTCGCGGGTGAGGACGAAGCCGCCGGGATGCTGGCTGAGATGGCGCGGGGTCCCGACCAGCTGGCGGGTGAGCTCGAGCGTCAAGGCCAAGCGGGGGTCGCCGAGGTCCAGGCCGAGCTCCTCGACATGGCGCTCGGGAACGCCCGCCTCCGACCAGCCCCATATCTGGCTGGACAGCATAGCGGTCAGATCCTCCGGAAGGCCCAGCGCCTTGCCGACCTCCCTCACCGCGCCGCGGGTGCGGTAGCGGCTGACCACCGCGGTCAAGGCGGCGTTGGAATGGCCGTAATGGTCGTAGATCCACTGGATCACTTCCTCGCGCCGCTCATGCTCGAAATCGACGTCGATGTCGGGCGGCTCGTTTCGGCTCTCGGAGATGAAGCGCTCGAAGAGGAGGGTGTGCTTGACCGGATCGATCGAGGTGATGCCGAGCACGAAGCAGATCATCGAATTGGCCGCCGAGCCCCGGCCCTGGCAGAGAATCTCCTGGCTCCGGGCGAACTGGACGACCGAGTTCACGGTGAGGAAATAAGGCGCGTAGGCGAGCTTCTCGACCAGCCCCAGCTCCTTTTCGAGAAGGTCGACATGGCTCTTGGGCGGGCCTTCCGGGAATTTGGAATGAAGCGCGGCCCGGGTCAGCCGCTCAAGCGCCTGCTGCGGGGTCCGGCCCGACATCACGATCTCGTCGGGATATTGGTAGCTCAATTCGCGGAGCGAGAAGGTGCAGCGTGTCGCGATTTCGGCGGTCGCCCGGACGGCATCGGGATGGTCGCGGAAGCGCCGCTCCATCTCCTCCGGCGACTTCAGATGGCGGTCGGCGTAGCGCTCGCGGCGGAAGCCGAGATCGTCGATCGTGCATTTGTTGCGGATCGCCGTGACGACGTCCTGCAGCATTCTTTTGTCGGGCGAATCGTAGAGCACGTCGCCGGTGGCGAGGGCCTTGACGCCGCAGCGCTTGGCCATCGAATCGAGGGCGTGGAGCCGGGCCGAATCGCCCGGCCGGCGGCGATGGGTGAGGGCGAGATGGGCGCGGTCCCCGAAGATGTCGCGCATCTGGCCGAGCGCGGCGGCGGTCGACTCGTCGGCCTCGTCCGGCACCAGGGCCGCGACCAGGCCGTGGTTCCAGGCGGCGACGTCCTCCCAGTGGAGGAAGCATTGGCCCTTCTCCCCCTTGTCGCGATCGGCCCGGCTCTTGCCGGCGGTGAGCAGTCGGGTGAGCCGCGACCAGCCGGCCCGGTCCTCGGGCCAGACGAGAAGGCCGGCGCCGTCCATCAGGTCGAGCCTGCATCCGGGGATGAGGCGAACCTTGGTCTCGTCGGCCGCCCTCAGCGCCTTGACCAGGCCGCCGACCGTGTTTCGGTCGACGATTCCCAGCGCCGGATAGCCGAGCAGAGCGGCGGCGGCGAACATCTCCTCCGCGCTCGAGACCCCGCGAAGGAAGGAGAAATGGGTGACGGCCTGGAGCTCTGTGTAGGTCATGGGCGGGGAATGGGCCCAGATCCGTTCGGGCCGGGCTCCCCAAACCCGTTCGGGCTGAGCTTGTCGAAGCCTTCTCCTTCCCTTCGCCCGGGAAGAAGGAAGGAAAGCCCTTCGACAGGCTCAGTGCGAACGGTGGGGGTGCGCAAACCGCCTCGCCCCAAAAAAGCCGAGGTGAAGTTGAAGAAGTTGAAGGTTGCCGAGGTCATCCGAACACCCCGTGCAGGTACCAGCTGAGATCGCCCGTGCGCTGATCCACCCCGTCGCCCCTCCGGTAGAGCCAGAACCTTCCCCCCTCCTCGTCCTCCACCTGGAAATAGTCGCGGACGCCTTCGGCTTCGGCGGTGCGCTTCCACCATTCGCCGTGGATCCGCTCCGGGCCGTCGGCGCGGGCGACCCGATAGGCCCGGCCGCGCCAGGTGAAGCGGCGGGGCGGGAGGTCGGGGAGCAAAGCGACGACATTCTCGACTCGCTCGGGCGGCGAGAGCAAATGGACGGGGCGAGGCCATTTCGGCCAGCAGGCGGCGGTATCGAGCGGGCCGGTCCGGGCGACGCTCCGCTCGGGAACGTCGCTTTCGACCGCGGTGGCCCGGTAGAGGCTGCGCGGGCCGAGGCGGCCGGCGAGCCGGTCGACCAGCATCGCGAGGTCCACGTCAGCCTCGTCATTGCGAGCGGAGCGAAGCAATCCAGCGGCGCCGGCGTCCGAAGCTGGATTGCTTCCCTTCGACTGCCTGCAAGGCAGGCGCTCAGGGCAGGCTCGCTGCGCTCCTCGCAATGACGGCTGTTCCGCGCCGAGCGGCTCGACCCGGCCGGCGAGGAGGCGCATCGAATCGAGTCCGAAACCGGGCTCGATCTTCTCGATCTTCATTCCGAGCAGGCGAAGGAGATGGGGGGCGTCGCGGGTCGCCCGGGCGGTGCCGATGGCGATCCGCTCCACCTTCCCGTCGACCCGATCGCAGAGCAAGGCGAGGGTCCGGGCCGCAAGCCCCTGCTCCCGAAGGGTCGCGATGAGGCTGGACATGAGGAGGCCGAGCGCCTGCTCGATCGCCTCGGCGGTGGCGATCGGCTCGGCGAAGCGGAGGGTGGCGCAAGGCGCGTCTTCCGGGACCACCGGTTCGATCGCCTCGCCGGAGCGGCCCAGCGCCTGGTCGAGCCGGGCGAGGAGGGTCTTGCCGAAGCGGCGCTGGAGCGGGCCGCGCGGCAAGGGGAGGAGATCGCCGACCGTCTCGAGGCCGAGACGCCGGGCGGCGGCAAGGACGGGCTCCTCGACCCGGAGCGCGGCGAGCGGGAGCGGGGCCAGGGCCTCGGGCTCGCCGCCCGCGGGGCAGATCGCGCCCGGGCCGAAGCGGGCCAGGGCATAAGCGGCTCCGGGGGTTCCGGCGACGGCGATCCGCGCGGCGAAGCCGGCCCGGGCGCAGAAGCGGACGATTCGGCGGCACATCCTGTCCTCGCCGCCGAACAGATGGGCGACTCCGCTGAGGTCGAGGAACAGTCCGTCGGGAGGCGAGACGGCGGCGCGCGGAGTCCAGCGGCGGGCGGCGAAGAGGGCGAGGCGGGTGAGGAGGTCCAGGTCGGCGGCGGAGTCGTCGTCGCGAATGTCGAGGCCGGGGACGAGCGCCCGGGCCTGGGAGACGGCCATGCCCGGATGGAGGCCCAGGGCCCGGGCTTCGGGCGAGGCTGCGGAGACGATGAGGCGGTTGCCGGCTCGGCGGGAGAGGAGGAGTGGAATATCCTCCCCATCTCCAGATGGGGAGGGGGACCCCGCGAAGCGGGGTGGAGGGGTAGAAGGCGAGGCGTGGGAGGTTCGCGCGGGATCCTCTGATTCTACGCCTTTTACCCCTCCACCATGCTTCGCATGGTCCCCCTCCCCACCGCTTCGCGGCGGGGAGGATTTCCGGGCCCAGCGGGCGCCGGGGCGCCAGTGGGATTCGTTGGGGCAGGAGCAGGGTTCGCGGCCGCTTTCCCCCTCTCCCCGAGGGGGAGAGGGTTGGGGTGAGGGGGTTCGGCTGCCGAGACCTATCGCAGACGCCGAACCCCCTCTCCCTACCCTCTCCCCGCCGGGGAGAGGGATTAAGGCCTCACGCCGCCGCCCGCTCTCGCTCGCTTTCACCCGGTCGGTGCTCAAGTTCGGAAGGTAGAGCGAGGCGACCCTCGGCATCGGGGCTCTCCATGATCAGGTCGAAAGGCGCTCCGCCGCGCTGGCGGGCGAGGGCGAGGCGCCAGCGGGGGCGGCCGATCCCCGCCACCGGAAGCGGCGAGGACGGAGCGCAGGCGAGGCGCCAGCGGGTGACAGCGGCGGAAGGGGGCGCGAGCGGATCCTCGTTCCCGCGCCAGCGCCTGAGCATGAGTGCGAGAGTCCCGCCCTCCTCGGCGGCGAGCTGGAGCCGGCGGGTGGCGGGCATGGCCGCACGCCCCACTTCGCCGACCACCGCGGCGAGGCCGCCGTGGCGGAGCCCCTCCTCCATCACCGCGAGCACGTCCTCGTCGCGTCCGCATTCGGCATAAAGAACCCGGTCGGGCGAAAGGCCCGCTCCGGCCAGACCGGGCGCGAACAGGTCGCGGCGGGCCAGCGCCCACAGGACCATTCCGGGACGACGGGCGGCGATCGAGGCGAGGAAGAGGGTCGCGGCGGCCTCGTCGGACGGGCCCCGGCGCCCGCCCGCCGCCTCATTGAGCGAAGCAACGGGCAAGCCGCCGCCGGCGAGCCGGGAGTCGATTGAATCGACTTCGAATGGAAGGCACGGGCGCTCCTCCCCCGCCCCGGCGGATTCGAGCGCCCTTACTTCCGCGCGCAGGGCGGCCAGGCGTTCGATACGGGCGGGGCTCGGGGGCATTGCGACTCACGACTCATGCGTTCCGTTTATGTTCCCACCGCGTTCAGCGAGAGTCAAGTTGGGGGGCCGGATGAAATCCTCCCCATCGCAGATGGGGAGGGGGACCAGCCGAAGGCTGGTGGAGGGGTAGAAGGCTCGGTGCTTGAGGTTCTCGGGAGAGCCACTAAGTCCTCCGCCAGCTACCCCTCCACCACACTTCGTGTGGTCCCCCTCCCCACCGCTTCGCGCTGGGGAGGATAAGGAACAAGATGCCCCTCCTCCGCCGCTGTCTCCTAGCACTCCTCCTCCTCGTCGCCGCCGCGCCGGCCTGGGCCGCGGGCGGCTCCAGCTGGTTCTACAAGAACAGCGACATCCCGCCCGATCCGGCCTGGACCTTCGGCACCCTTCCCAACGGCCTTCGCTACGCCGTCCGGCGCAACGCGGTGCCCGAAGGCCAAGTGTCGGTTCGCCTGAGGATCGACGTCGGCTCGCTCCACGAGGCGGATAAGGAGCGCGGCTGGGCCCATTTCGTCGAGCATATGGCATTCCGGGGGACGAAGGATTTCGGCGACGGGGAAGTTCGCGAGACCTGGCAGAGGCTCGGAGCGAGCTTCGGAAGCGACACCAACGCCTCGACCGAGCCGACCCAGACCGTCTACATGCTCGACCTGCCGCGCGCTGACCGGGCTTCGCTCGACACCTCGCTCAAGCTGCTCGCCGACATGGCCGACACGGCCGTCTTCGACCCCAAGATCGTCGAGGCCGAGCGCGGAGTGGTGCTTTCCGAATATGGCCGCCGGACCGAGCTCGCGGTGAAGATGCGCGAAATGATGATGCCGATCTTCTACGGCGGCCTCAAATATGCGCAGCGCGATACGATCGGAACCGAGGCGACCCTGAAGGGCGCGGACTCGGCCGGCCTCAAGGCGTTTTACGAGCGCTGGTACCGGCCCGACCGGGCGACTTTGGTGATGGTCGGCGACGCCGATCCCAAGCTGATGGAGGCGCTGATCGCGGCGCGTTTCGGCGGCTGGAAGCCCTCGGGACCCGTGCCGGTCGAGCCCGATTACGGGATGCCCGCCGAGGTTGCGCAGCGGACCGCGGCGATCGCCTATCCCGGCTCCCCCCATTACGCCACCCTGAGCTGGATCCGGCCCTACCGGCCGGCTCCTCCGAGCAAGGCGCGCGAGCAGAGGAACCTCGCCCGAACCCTCGCCGTCCGGATCCTCAACCGGCGGCTCGAGGCCAAGGCGCGCGGCGACGCCGCCTTCCTCAACGCCCAGGTTCAGTACGAAAACAGCGTCAACGTCGCCGATACCACGCAGATGTCGGTGATGGCGAAAGAGGGGCGCTGGCGGCAGGCCCTGACCGAGGCCTATGCGATCCTCGCCGACGCCCTCGAGACTCCGCCCAGCCAGGGCGAGATCGACCGCGAGATGGAGAATATCCGGACCGGCGGCCGGGCCGCCGTCCAGGGCGACCCGACCCAGCGCTCGCAGGTGCGGGCCGGGCGGCTCATCGCGGCGATCGACGGCAACAGCGTCATCTCCACCGCCGAGATCCAGCTCGCTTTGTTCGAGGCCCTCGCACCGGGCCTGACTCCGCAAGCGGTGCAGGCGGCGCTGAAGGACCTGGTCCAGGGCTCCGGGCCGAGGCTCGCGATGCTCTCCCCGGCGCCGCTGGCCGACCTTCCGCAAGCGCTCGCCGCCGCCGAGGCCGCGGCCCCGGCGCGGCGCCAAGCCGACCGGCGGGTGAGCCTGGACGACCTTCCGCCGCTGGGCCCGCCCGGCCGCGAGGTCTCGCGCGAGCGGATCGCCGACATGGACGCCACGATCGTCCGATTCGCCAACGGCTCGACCATGGTCTTCAAGCAGACCGGCTTCGACAAAGGCAGCGTCAACGTCTCGCTCCGCTTCGGCGGCGGGATCGCGGCGCTTCCCGCCGACCACAAGTCGCCGGCCTGGATGGCCTCGCTGCTCGGCTCGACCGGAGTCGGGCCGTTCGACCTGGACGGGCTGGAGCGGCTCCTGACCGGACGTCGGATGTCGATGAGCTTCGACATGGACGACGAGGCGCTGGTCCTTCGCGGAGCGACCCGGGCGGAGGAGCTCGGCGACCAGCTGCGGCTGCTCGCCACCAAGATCGTCGCGCCGCATTTCGACGCGGCCCTGTTCCAGCGCTCGAAGATCGCGGCCCTGGAAAGCTACGACCTCGCTTTCTCCTCCGCCTCGGCGCGCCTGGGCCGCGAGTTCGGAGCGGTCGCGCGCGGCAACGACCCGCGCTGGCGGCCTTTCGACAAGGCCGAGATCGAGCGGCTCCGGCCCGAGGATTTCGAGGCCTTCATGAAGCCGCTTTTGGCCCAGGGGCAGATCGAGGCGGTGGTGATCGGCGACGTCGATATAGACACCGCCGTGGCGGCGATGCTGAAGACGGTGGCGGCTTTGCCCCGGCGCCCGGAGGTCCGCCCGGCCCCGGCCCTCCTCGAGGTGCGGCCGCCGAGCGCCTCGGCGACTCCGATCCGCTTCACCCACCAGGGCG
>DASQZF010000039.1:0-2432 GCA_035638835.1 Allosphingosinicella sp.
AGCGCGTTTTCAACCACCGCAGTGTTCATATTTCCTCCGCAAGCCCAGCTTAGACCACCTCATATCCCCCCGCTCCGCTCCGTAGTTCGGTCCGAGGCTTGGGCCGAATGTCCAGCGCCTGCTCGGCGAGGATCAGGAGGTCCGGACCGTAATGGCCCCTCAGCACCACCCCGGGGCCCACCCAGGTGTAGGGGCCAACGGCCGTTCCCGGGCACAGCACGGCGTTGGCGCCTATCCGGGCATAGTCTCCAATGACCGCGCTGAAGAAATCGAGCCCGGTCGGAACCGCTCCGTCCGGGCCAGAGAGCATGACCTTCTTCTGGTCGAACCGGCGGTTGGCGGTGATCACCCCCGATCCGACCCGGGCTCCGAAGCCAAGGAGACTGTCGCCCACGAAGACGCCGTCCTGGAGCTTGCAGCCGTCCATGCAGATTGCGTGCTTGATGTCGGCGGCATGGCCCACCACGCAGCCGTCGCCCAGATAGGTCTGTGGCCTGATGATCGCATGCGGGCGGATGCTGACGTTCCTGCCGATCACGGCCGGGCCTTCGATATGGACATGGGCATGGATGCGCGAGCCCGCGCCGATGACGACCTCGCCGCTGACCGTCGCCGTCTCGTGAACCTGCCCCTCGATCCCCCCCTCGCACCGCGCGAACAATTCCCCGAACCCTTCGACGAACAGCCTCACGACATCCCGGGCTCCCGTGAGCCAGCCGGCGAGGGGGTGGCCGGGCGGAGGCGTAATGAAATCGCTCGTCAGCATGATGCACGCAGCGGCGCGGACGCCTGCTCCGCATTATCGATTGCGGCAATCACTTCATCGACCACCCGCTGGGTCTGGTACGCAGATTCGAGGGTGCAGAGCGGAGCTTCCTCGTCTCCGGCCCGGACGGCTCGGATGAAGTCGGCCATCTCGTCGCGGAACACGCCATTTCGATCTCCGTGAGGGTCCCCTGCCATGACCAGTTCCCCAAGTTCGAGGTCGAGATCCCATCCCTTGAGCCGGACGACCCCGCCGGCCGTGTAGATGTCCACCCCTATATCCTTTTCGGCGATCGCGCAGCTGTACAGCAGCGAGGCGACAGCTCCGCTGGCGAACCGAAGCGAGGCGGCGACGACGTCGGCTGACTCCGCGGACGAGCAGTCCGCTAAGGCCCCGACCTCCTTGACCGGCCCGAGCAAGCCGACGAGGAGGTCGATGGCGTGGGTCGCCTGCTCGTTGAAAGGCCCGCCGGAGGCGGAGCGGTCGCGCCACCAGCCGACATTGTAGGCGCCTCCCATCCAGCGCACATTTGCGGCGAGCGCTCCATGGGCGGCGACGAACTCCCGGGCTCGGCGAACGGTCGCCCTCGCGCGATGCATATAGCCTACGCCCGCAACAGCGCCGCCCGCTCGCTGCGAATCCATCAGGTCGCGGATCGCCCCTGCCTCCAAGGCCGCCGGCTTTTCGAGGAAGAGCGCCGCGCCTTCGCGGAGAGCCCGATGGTCGGCCCCGGCGCGCAGCCCGGGAGGAATGCAGAACACCGCCAGATCGAGGGTACGGAAATCGATTTCTTCGGCGTTCTCCGAGGCGATGCAACCGAGTTCGCCGGCGAGGGCCCGAGAACGCCCCTGGTCGGCGTCGACGACGGCCGCGACTTCAACTCCGAGTTCGGCCAGATGGTGCGCGCGGATCCGCCCCATTCGGCCCGCGCCTACGACGACGGCTCGAAGTGTTGCGCCCGTCATGCGGCCACCGTCGCTTCAGCCGGTTCCCGGGCACCCGCAACTTCCACTATCCTTCGCGCCAGCTCCGGTACGATCCGCGGACCCACCAGCGGGTCGCGCTCGAGGGCCGCGGCCACGCGCTCGACGCTTGGCTCGAAGCAGGCGGCGAGAATGGCTTCTTCCTGCGCCTCGAACCGATCGACCCAAGCCCGCGCCGGCGCAGGCGGAGGCGGGCCCGCCAGAAGCTCGATGCTGTCCTTCGAAAACCTGACCTTGCGCTCACGGACTGGGCGCATCCCGCCGGCGTCGTCCGCGATATTGGCGGTGGTCTCGAACGGCTGGCCCGCAACGAGCGCGTTCAGCGTCGGAGCGACGGCATGATCGTACCACGGCGTATGGCGGTCCCGACTGCCGGCCGGTTCGTTGGCCGGATCCCTTTCCAACTGCTCCACGAGCGAGTCCGTCAGCCGGATCAACTCGGCCGCCCGCCCTGGCGCCGGTATCTGACGGGTGCAGAAAAACCGGAAATATTTGAGCGGTACTGCACCCAGATTGGAAATTATCCGCGCGGGTATCCCAGCAAAGTCGCCGTCGCCCAGACGGTCCAGGACGAGGGGCAGCAGGCTTTCTCCGCTGATCGCCAGACCGTGGATGAAGCCGCGGTGGTTGAGACCCGAATAAGACCAGCTCAGCGCCTCGAACGGGGTGTCGGCAAGCCGGGC
>DASQZF010000040.1:0-9726 GCA_035638835.1 Allosphingosinicella sp.
GGAGTCTCCGGCGCGGTGCTCCCGGCCGACGCGGTGCCCGCCTTGTGGGCGCCCTGGTTCCTGGCGAGCTCGATCGGGCCGCTCTTCTTCATCGTCTCCGCCCAGGCGCCGCTGATGCAGCGCTGGTACGCCCTGGAGGGCGCTCGGGGCGATCCCTACCCGCTCTACGCCGCGTCCAACCTCGGGAGCTTCGCGGGCCTGCTTTCCTACCCGCTCCTCGTCGAGCCGCTGCTGACGCTCCATCAGCAGAGCCTGGTCTGGTCGGCCGGATATCTGTTGCTCGTGACGATGGTGGTGGCCTGCGCTCTCACCGTTCCGGCCGCGGCGGTCGAGGCGATGCCCAAGGCGGCGGGCCCGGCGCCTTCGTGGCGCCGCCTGCTTCACTGGACGGCGCTCGCCGCGGTCCCGTCGGGGCTCATGCTTTCGACCACCACCCACCTCACCACCGACATCGTCGCGGTCCCGTTGCTCTGGGCGCTTCCGCTCGCACTCTATCTGCTGAGCTTCGTCATCGCCTTCGCCCACCGGCGTGGCGCGGCCAACGTCATCGTCACGGTCGGGCCGCTGTTCCTCCTGGTCGCTGGGGGCTTCGCCTTCAGCGGTGGGTCCGACCAGCCCTTCTTCACCGCCACCCTGGGGCTGCTCCTGCTCTTCATCATCGCAGTCGCGCTTCACGCCGAGATGTACCGGCGGCGGCCCGAGCCGGCCCATCTCACCGCCTTCTACCTCGCAATGGCGGTGGGCGGGGTGCTCGGAGGAGCCTTCTGCGCGATCCTCGCTCCGACCCTGTTCGACTGGGCCTATGAGCATCCGATCCTGATCGTCGCTGCGGCCCTGCTGATGCCGCAGGCTCCGTTCATCCCCTGGGCGCAGGACATGCCGGCCCCCCTGCGCTGGCTGCTGGCGGCGGGCCTCCTGGCCTTGTCCTTTGCGGTCGATCGCAACATGGGGCCGTTCACCGGCGACGGCGCCGCGCTCATCGGAAGCGTCTTCATTTCGCTCGTTGCACTGGCGTTCATCGGCCGGCGCCTCGTCTTCGCGGCCGGTCTCCTCGCGCTGATGCTGAGCTATGGCGGCTGGACCAAGCTGGACGAGAGCCGGGACGGCGTCCGGACCCGCTCCTATTTCGGGGTCTACACAGTCACCACTCGCCGGAGCCCGCCGGCCCGCCAGCTGACCCACGGAACCACGCTCCACGGAGTCCAGAACCTCACTCCGGGCGGCGAGACCGAGCCAACCTCTTATTATGCCCGACGCTCCGGAATCGGCCTCGCCCTGGACTCGCTGCCGATCTTCCACGGCCCGAACGCGCGGGTAGGCGTGGTCGGCCTCGGCACCGGAACGCTCTCCTGCTACGCCCGCCCCGGACAGAATTGGCGCTTCTTCGAGATCGATCCGGCGATGGTGAGGATCGCCCGGGACCCGGCGATCTTCACCTTCCTTTCGCGTTGCGCTCCGCAGGCGAAGGTTGTGCTCGGCGACGCCCGGCTCAGCCTCGCCCGGGAGCCCGCGGGGAAGCTCGACCTGCTCGCCGTCGACGCCTTTTCGTCCGACGCAATCCCGATCCACCTCCTCACCCGCGAGGCGCTTCAGGTCTACCGCCGGGCGCTCAAGCCCGATGGGTTGCTGCTCATCCACATCTCCAACCGCTATCTGGACCTCGAGCCGGTTCTCGCCGCCGCCGCGAAACGGGACGGCTGGCACGCCGCCGCCTTCGATTACTCGCCCGAGATCGGGGAGGAGCAGCGCAATCTGTCGCGCTCGATCTGGGTGGCGATGGCGAGGGACAAGGACAGCCTGATGATGCTTCGGATCGCCAGCGCCGAGGATGCGCACCTCTGGCGGCCGCTGCTCCGGCGGCCGGGCTTTCCGGGCTGGACCGACGATTATGCGAGCATCCTGCCGTTGCTCGAAGATTGGCAGGCCTGGCTGCCCGGGGTGCTGAAGCCGTGACGATCGAGACCCAACGCCTGAGGCTGCGCGATTGGCGCGAGGAGGATATCGAGCCCTTCATCCGCCACCTCAACGTCGAGCCGGTGATGCGCTGGCTCGCCGGGGTCCGGACTCCCGAGCAGCAGGAGGCGACGGTCCGCGAGCGCTTCATGGCCTGGCAGGAGAGCCGCGGCTTCACCTTCTGGGTGGTCGAGCGGAAAGAGGATAAGGCGCTGCTCGGCTTCTGCGGCCTCAAGATCGCCGACGACCCCGAAAGCCCGGTCGAGGGCGAATATGAGGTGGGCTGGCGGCTTCGCGAGGATGCCTGGGGCAAGGGCTATGCGAAGGAGGCCGCCATCGCCTCCCTCGACTTCGCCTTCGGAAAGCTCGCGGCCGAGCGGGTCGTGGCTCTCACCGTCGAGGGCAATGAGCCGAGCTGGGGGCTGATGCTTCGGCTCGGAATGGGCAGGCGTGCCGACCTCGATTACGATACGGCCCAATGGGCCGACGGAACGGTCATCGTCTACGAAATGAGGCGCGAGCAATGGCGAAGCTGATCCCGTTCGAAGGCAAGGCGCCGCGCATCGATCCGGCCGCCTTCGTCGCCCCCGGGGCCATCCTGATCGGCGACATCGAGATCGGGCCGGACGCGAGCGTCTGGTACAATTGCGTGCTGAGGGGCGACGTCAACCGGATCCGGATCGGCGCCCGCTCCAACATCCAGGACGGCAGCGTCCTCCACGTCGATTCGCCCAGGCCCGGAAGCCCGGCCGGGCTCCCGACGATCATCGGCGAGGACGTCCTGATCGGCCATATGGCCATGGTCCATGGCTGCATCCTCCACGACCGCGCCTTCGTCGGCCTGGGCGCGATCGTCATGGACGGCTGCGAGATCGAAAGCGGGGCCATGCTGGCCGCCGGAGCGCTTCTCACTCCGGGCCGCCGGATCCCGGCAGGCCAGCTCTGGGCGGGCCGGCCGGCCAAATATGTCCGCGACCTGAGCGCTGAGGAGATTGCGGGCCAGCAGGCGGGAGTCGCCCATTATGTCGAGCTCGCCAGGCTCCACGCGGCCGCGACCGGGGACGCATAAGCCCGCAGCGCTAAATTGGTGCCAGGCTCCACGCGGCCGCGATCCTCCCCTCCCTGTAAGGGAGGGGTCGGGGGGTGGGTCCGGCCGAAGGCCGGCCGAAACTCCGAGTCGGAAGGAAGTCTCGCTGCGCTCGCCTACCCACCCCCAGCCCCCTCCCTTCCAGGGAGGGGAGGCTTAGAGGCGGATGAGGCTCGCGCCGAGGCGCTGGAGGCGGTCGGCCTGGGAATCGGTCAGGGCCTGCAGCGCCTCCGTCGCCCGCCGCAGCCGTTCCGAATCGCCCTCTCCGAGCGTGCCCGCGCTGATCCTCTCGACCGCCAGCCGGTCGAGGTCTGCGACCGCCGCCGTGGTCCGGGCTCTTGCCGATTCGAGCCGCGAAAGGGCCTGTTGGGCTTCGATCCAGGAGTCGCTCCCCGCCGCGCCCGCCCGTCCGGCCGCGGCCCGGGCCGCCGGAAGCGCCGCGTCGAACTCGGCCGCGCCGGCCTTGCCCGCCGCGAGCAAGCGATCGATCTCGCCCGCCAGAGCCGGATCGTCGGGCTGGGGCGTCGGCTTCCGCTCCTCGGCGTCCTCGGCATAGGCCTTCTCGGCGGGGCGCGGGGCGAGGGAAGGGTAGGGCCCGGGCGCCGCGCAGCCCGCCGCGAGGGCGAGCGGGATCAGGATCGCGAGGAATGCTCGGGGGCCGGCCATGCCCCCTTCCTAGGCGGCGTCCAACCCGCCCGCAACGGGCTTGCGCCCCGCCGCCCTTGCCCCTATGTCCCCCTCTCCCGCGCGCCCATAGCTCAGCTGGATAGAGCACCAGACTACGAATCTGGGGGCCGGAGGTTCGAATCCTTCTGGGCGCGCCAATCTCCCTCATTCAGGTAATTCTGGTCGATTCGTCGCAATGGTCGGCGGCGAAACTCTCCAGTTTCGCTACCAGCTCGCGGAGAAAATCCTCCAGATCGACGACCTAGCTGTAGGTAAGCGTCACGGGCTTGTCCTGAGCTTCGTCCAGCTTGATCATCACGAGCGCCGGTGACCCGGAAACTGCGCGCAATTGCCGGGCGCGATCAAGGATCTGAGCGAAAGCCTTCAAATAACATCTCCCATTGCGAGCCCTTCCTCGAACTTCCCGTCCACCAGCACGAAGGCGATCCGCGCGCTGCTCGTCGAGCGGTTGGCCCAGGCGTGGCTCGTGCCGCGCTGGACGATGACGTCGCCGGCCCGAACCACGGTCTCGCTGTCGTCGAGGATCAGGACGAGCTCGCCTTCGAGCACGATCCCGTAATCGACCGTCTCGGTCCGGTGCATCAGCGGGTGGGGCGGGTCCTCGGCAAGGGCATGGCCCGCGCCGATCGCCTCGAACAGCGCCTGGACCGCGCCACGCGGCAGGGCGGCGATCGTCCCGTCGTCCGGCGGGATGTCGAGGATCCGGATCCTCGTGCCGCTCGACGGGGGAAGGAGGGAGATTCCCGGCTCGGCCGGTTCGCCGGAAGCGCGGTCGATCGAAGCAGGGGTCGAGCGCGTGTTCCACAATTCGTGGAACGTCGTGCCGCTCTCCCCGCCCAGGGTCGCCACGCGCTGCGGCGGACCGTCCTCCTGGACGACCGAGCGTCCCTGCGCGTCGTGTCCGGTCACGATCCGGCGAACGGCTCTTTCCATCGCGTTTCTCCACTCCTCCTGGACCTTCGAGGCCTGATTGAAAGCGGGCGCCGTTGCAAGCGGGTGGGGAGGCGCCTATCTGCTCGGACATGTCGGCAACCGGCCCGCTCAAGTGGCTCATTCTCCTGGCTTTGCTCTTTGCGCCTCTCGCCATGATCGGCGCGTCGCCCGCGGCGGCGCATGCCGGGTCCATGGCGGCGGGCCATTGCCCGGAGACCGGGGAGCCCGTCGAAGCTCCTCCTTCCGCTCCGGCCGACTGCATGATCGCCTGCGCGGGCTGCCTTCCGACGCAGAGCGGCGCGCCCTGCGCCCGGCTGCAACCCCGGGCGGCGACGCGATCGGCCCCGATCGTCTTTCGCCTTCGCGGTCTTCACCCCGAAGCCGCGACTCCACCGCCTCGATTCTCCTGACGCTTCGAATCCATCGAACCCGATCAGGAGACAGAGAATGAGAATCCACCTTGCCGCCGCCGCTCTCGCGGTCGCCTTTCCCGCCGCCGCCTTCGCTCAGGCCGCTCCCACTCCCGCTCCCAAGGCGGAGATGAAATGCTGCTGCGAGAAGATGGACCGCAAGATGGCCTGCTGCGATGAGCATATGAAGAAGGACAAGGAGGGCCAGTCCGGGTCCGACGCCCATAAGGGCCATGGCAGCCACTGAGTAAGCGCCGGGCGGCGGATCGACTCCGCCGCCCCTTCCGCTTCGGAGCATGACAATGGAAATGAAGCTGGCCGACGGGGCCTTCGCCCTGGCGCTCGCCGCGTCGCCGGCGCTCGCCCACCATGAGGGCCATGGCGCGCCCGAGGCTCCTGCGCCGCCACCGGCGGATCCGCACGAGGGGCATGAAATGTCGTCGCCGGCGGAGCCGTCCGCCGCCGGAGAAGGCCAAGCGATGACCGGCGCGCTTGGGCCTTATCCACTGAGGCGCGAGGCCTCGGGCACCGCCTGGCAGCCCGACGCCTCGCCGCATGGAGGCTTGCACCTCAGCTCGGGCGCCTGGACCCTGATGCGCCACGCCGCCCTTCACGGCGTGTACGACCGCCAAGGCGGGCCCGGCGGGCGCGACAAGGCCTTCGTCTCGGGAATGGTGATGGGAATGGCTCGGCGGCCGGTCGGATCCGGCACCGTCCAGCTTCGGGCCAGCCTAAGCCCCGATCCGCTGATGGGGCGCCGCGGCTACCCCCTGCTTCTCGCCGTCGGCGAGACTGCGAACGGGGTCGATCCCCTGGTCGACCGACAGCCTCCGCACGACCTCTTCATGGAGCTGTCGGCCAGCTACAGCCTGCCTTTGTCCAGGAGCGCGAGCCTGGAGTGAGTCGATGAGCAAGAGGCGACTCCTGGTCCGAACCGTCTTCACCTTCCTGAACGGCCTGCGCCGCGCGTTCTGGAAGGCGATCGGGCCGGACCGGGCGGGAGTCCATGCGGTGCCGCTGACGGAGGCCGGCAAGGTGGTTCTGGTCATGCTCACCTACGCCCCGGGCTGGCGCCTTCCCGGGGGCGGCCTCAAGCGGAAGGAGGCGCCGGAGACGGCCATGCTCCGCGAGTTGAGGGAGGAGATCGGGCTCGTCGCCCATCGCGGAATCGAGCGGCTCGAGGACGGCTCCGCCCTTCCCGGCGACCGCTCCGCTTTCTTCCTGGTCCGCGGCGTCGTGTACCGGCCCCGGCGAAGCCTCGAGATCGAGGAGGTGCGGGAGTTCGATCCGGAGCGCCTTCCCGAGGACGTCACCCCCTGGACCGCGCACCTCGTCCGAAAATGGGCCGGGCCTACGCCCGCGGCTGCTCCGCCGGCTGCCGGGTGAGGCAGTCCATCAGGCTCCGGAAGGGGAGGGGGCGTTCGAACGAGATGCCGGCGCGTCCGTCGCGGCACCACAGGATTCGCCCGGCCACCGGCGGCATTCCGGGCACGATCACGCTCGCCTCGCGCCCGACATGCCCGGGCTCGGCCAGCTCCACCTTGATTCCGCCTTCCGACACGTCCTTCGCCTGCGCGGTGAGGCAGGTCTCCCCGAGACGAAGGACGACCTCCGCGTCGAGCTCCAGGCGGGGGGCCCGATAGGGGTGGGAGCGGTCGCGCCCGGCCAGGATCTCGCGTACCTGGTCGCGCTCCTCGAATTCGAGCCCGGCCAGCGTATCGGAAGACCATTCGACCCGAGCCGCGAAGCGGTGGTCGGAGTTGAGCTCGAGCAGCAGCCGGCCCCCCTCCTCGAGGCTTTCGTCGATCCGGACGATCGCCCCGCTCTCCGCAAGGGCCAGGATCTCGATCGGCTTCTGGCTTCCGTCGCCGATCAGCGCCCCGAGCCGGAAGAAGAACAGGTGCCGCGGCTCGGCCCAGATCGCGGCGGCCCGCGGACGCGCTTCCTCCGCCCGTTCGTCGCCCGACTCCGGAACCTCCACCCACGCGTCCATTCTTGCCTCCGCTGCCAGCCGCCTTGATGGGCCTCCGGCTGCTGCCGGACGATGAACGGGTAAGGCTAATGGGGCAGTAACTATTCCAGATTATCGAGGATTCTAGCGGCGTTAGACCCGCTGCCGCCGTCATTGCGAGCGGAGCGAGGCAATCCAGTCCGGCCTCGGAGGCCCGCTGGATTGCTTCGTCGCTTCGCTCCTCGCAATGACGGCCTAGAGCGCTCGGGTGTCGGATTGACCCATCTCCGTTCGGGCTGAGCTTGTCGAAGCCCTCTCTCTCCCTTTGTAAAACAAGAAGGAAGGCCCTTCGACAGGCTCAGGGCGAACGGTTGTAGCGATTCAACCTATTCCCACAGCGCTCTAGTCGCTTGCGCGCTCCGGCTTGCCCTTGCGCTTGGTCGAGGCGAGCTCTTCCAGCTGCTTCTCGCTCATCGACGATGCCATCTGCCTGGAAGCGCCCTGGAGCTCGCTTTTCGGCGTGTCGCCCCGCTTCGCCGACAAAGCGGCGCCGGCGGCTTTCTGCTGCGCTTTCGATTTGGCAGGCATGGTTTGTCTCCCTAAGGCGATCCGGGCTGGAACGGGTTGCGCGTCGCGCGGGTTCCTTGCCGCTCAAAGCCGCAACGAGAGAGTATCTGAAGCATGGACGTCGACGAGATCGAATGGTGGGAATTCGACACCGCCAAGCAGATGGCCGAGCAGGCCGCGGGGGATATCGGCTTCGTCATCGAAAGCGCGATCGAGGCGCATAAGGGCGCCCGCATCGCATTGCCGGGCGGATCGACTTCGGACCTCATCTTCGGCCAGCTCGCCAAGTCGAAGGCGATCGATTGGTCGAAGGTCACGATAATGCCGACGGACGACCGGCTGGTTCCGCTCGGCGATCCGCTCAGCAACTATCGCAATCTGGAGGGTTATTTCGCCGCCAAGGGCGCGCAACTGGTCTCGCTGGTCGACGAGGCCGCGCTCGGCGACCGTCAGGAAGCGGGCCGGCTCGCCGACGCCCGACTGTCGCTGCTCGGCTGGCCGCTCGACCTCGCCTGCCTCGGAATGGGCGCCGACGGCCACACCGCGAGCATCTTCTCCGGCCCCGATCTCGACCGCGCCGTCGCCGGTCCGCGCGAGCGCCGTGCCGTCGGCGTCAAACCCGATCCGATGCCCGAGACTGCGCCCGTCGAGCGGGTCACCCTGACCGCTCCGGCGCTGACCTCGGCCCGGGCGATCATGATCGTCATCGCCGGGCCTGAGAAAAGGGCGATGCTCGAGCAGGCCATCAAGGAAGGCCCGCTCTCCTCGGCCCCCATCGGCCGGGTCCTCGCCGCGATCGACTCCCCGATCGACATCTTCTGGAGCGCGGAGGGGTAGGGGGAGCCAAAGAAGCAGGAAATCGCGAAACCGTTCGGGCTGAGCCTGTCGAAGCCCTCACTTTCCTTGCGTCAGCGAAGAAGGAAGGCCCTTCGACAGGCTCAGGGCGAACGGAGTCAGAGTAGCTCCTCCAACCCCAATGCGCCGAGCAAGGCCGCCCTGGCCCGCTCCATTCTCGTCCACAAAGGCGGGTCGAGCAGATCCTCCGGCTCGATCCGATCCGGCCACTCGGCCGCGATCACCGCGGCGAGGCGGTCGAGCTTCGCCTCGTCGACCAGGAACCTCGGGTCCACCGTCTCCGGCTCCGCCGCCACCCTCAGCCTGAGGCAGGCGGGGCCGCCGCCATTGGCCATGGACTGGCGGACGTCGACCACGAGCAATCGGCGGATCGGGCCGTTGCCGGCGATCATCGACTGGAGCCAGGTCCACACGCTTGGAGTCTCGCGCGCTTCCTCGGGGAGGATCAGGGCCATTCCGCCCGCGGGCAAGGTGACCAGCTGGGCGTTGAACAGGTAGCTCCGGATCGCATCCTCTAGGCTGACGGCGCTCGCCGGCACCTCGACGATCCCGACTTCCGGAAGCAGGCGCTTCAGCTCGGCGTAAAAGCCGGCCCTGTCCTCGAAGGCCTGCTCATGGGCGAACAGCAGGTTTTCGTTGGCGACGGCGACGACGTCGTTGTGGAACGCTCCGGCCGCGATCGCTTCCTCGGACTGGGCGACGAAGAGGGTCCGTTCGGGATCGAGGCCGTGGTTCCGAGCGATCGCCCGGCTCGCCTCATCATGCTGGCGGACCGGGAAGGCGCCGCCGCGAATCCCGTAGACGAATATCTCGACGGCCGCTTCGCCGTGCGAGGCGCACAGGCGCATGTGGTTGGCCGCGCCTTCGTCGCCGAACGTGCCGGGAACCGGCGGATGGACCGCGAAGCGCGCCTCGTCGGCGAAGGCGAGACGAAGCTGGGCGAGGGTCTCGGGCCATTCGTGGCTTCGATGGGCCATGGTTCGAAGGTTGGCGACGGTCAGGTGGCAGCGGCCGTCGGCGGTGTCGGGGGCGGGAGAGACCGTCGCGGCATTCGCCGCCCACATTGCGGAGGCCGAGAAAGCGGCCGGTCGAAGCGCGGCGGGCACGTCCTCGACCCGGGTCCCGAGCTCGGCCAGCCAGGACCGGTCGGGCCGGCGGTGGGGGAGGAGCAGGCCCTGGGGAAGGCCGAGGCGGAGATTGTGCCGCATCTTCTCGAGCCCCTGGAGCGCAGCGGCGCGCGGATAGGAGACCAGCCCCTTGTTGGTCGCCGAGGCGATGTTGCC
>DASQZF010000041.1:0-1786 GCA_035638835.1 Allosphingosinicella sp.
CTTCCGCGCCGGAAGCGGCCTCCACGATCGTATAGCCGATATCGGCCAGCATGTCCGCCGTGGCCCGACGCACGATGTCTTCGTCGTCGACCAGCAGGATGGTCGCGGCGCGGGTGGCGACCACCAGTGGCGCCTGCTCCGTCTCCTCCCGGCCGGCGGGCTCGCTGGCGACCGGGAGCCACATCTCCGCTGTCGTTCCCTCCCCCGGCTTGCTCCTCAAATGAAGGGTTCCGCCGAGCTGGGCGCAGACGCCGTGGACCATGGAGAGGCCGAGGCCGGTACCCCGGCCGACCCCCTTGGTCGAAAAGAAGGGCTCGACTGCATGGCCGAGCGTGACCGAGTCCATTCCGACGCCTGTGTCGCTGATCGCGACCCGAAGATACTGGCCGGGCGCCAGCAGCTGGCCGGAGGAAACATCCTCGCCGCGCGCCGAGATGTTCAGCTTGCCGCCTCCCGCCATGGCGTCGCGGGCGTTGAGGGCGAGGTTGAGGATCGCAAGCTCGAGCTGGTTGGGATCGATCCGCGCCGGCGGAAGCTCGGGGGGGCAGTCGACGGCGACCTCGACCATCGGCCCGACCGACTTGCGGATCAAATCCTGCATCCCGCGAAGGAGCGCGACGATGTCGACCGAACGGGGCTGGAGATCCTGGCGGCGGGCGAAGGCGAGAAGACGCTGGACGAGGGTCGCCGCCCGGCTCGCCGCCTGGAGCGCCATGTCGATATGCCTGTGGGACTTGTCCGCCGGCGGCGCCCGGCGGCGGAGGAGATCGAGGCTTCCGATGATCGGGGTGAGGAGATTGTTGAAGTCGTGGGCGACTCCGCCGGTGAGCTGGCCCAGCGTCTCGAGCTTCTGCGCCTCATGCAACTGGGCGAGCGCGAATTCGTGCTCGCGAGTACGCTCGTCGACCCGGGCCTCCAGGGTCTCGTTGGCCGAGGTGAGGTCGCGCTGGCTGGAGGCGAGCGATTCGAGGCGGGCGCGGGCATCATATTGGCGTCGCCGACCGCGCAGGGCCGAGCGGGCTACGCTGACCAGGGTCGTGGGATGGAAGGGCCGCTCGAGGAAAGTGACGTTGCCGAGCACTTCGAGGAAGCGTTCCGCCGCCGGGTTGCGCTCCAGCCCGCCGCCCCGGCTGGTGAGGAGAACGAAGGGAAGGTCCGACCAGTCGGGCTGCGCATCAATCCAGGAGCGCACGGCGCGCAGGTCCGAGCGAATCAGCGCTTCCTCCGTGACGAGGACGAAGCCCGCGCCCAGGCCGAGCTGAGCCACCAGAGTGGCGAGATCGGCGCAGACGGTGCCGCAGATGCCCGATTCGCCGAGCATGGACCGGGCCACTGTGGAGTCCCGGCCGATCGGGGCGAGGATCAGCGCCCGCTCGGAACGCTCGTCCTTCAAAGGCTGTCGCCGATGGGTGGTGGGCGGTTGGCGATAAGCTCGGGGATTCCGCGAAGGACGCCCTGGAAACCATCGAGCGGGCTGCCGAGCGTGATCCCGGCCTCGCCTATCCGGTATTCGCGGATCGTGTCCTCATGGGCGCCGGTGCGCTTCTTGATCACCGAGATGGCGCGCCGGACCCGTCCGGCCGCCTCGAAATAGCGCAGCAGGATGACGGTGTCGGCCAGGTAGGTGACGTCGACCGGCGCCTTCATGTCGCCGACCAGGCCGTGCTGTGCGACGGTGAGAAACGTGCTCGTCCCCTGGCGGTTCAGGAACTGAAGCAATTCGTGCATGTGGAGAATGAGCGCCTGCTCTTCCGGCATCGAGGCCCGGTACCCGTTGAGGCTGTCG
>DASQZF010000042.1:0-3066 GCA_035638835.1 Allosphingosinicella sp.
AAGCGGGAGAGGGCTAAGGGCGCGAAGCTCTGGTTTTCCCCCTCTCCCGCCCGCGGGCGAAAGTCGTCTTACCCTCCCCCGCTCGCGGGGGAGGGTTGGGTGAGGGTCTTCTTCCTTCTCCCGCTGGCTCCTTACGCCAGCTTCGCCTTCACCTCGTCCGCGACGTTCGCCGGCACCTCGTCGTAATGCGAGAACTGCATCGAGTACTGGGCGCGGCCCTGGCTGAAGGATCGAAGCTCGTTGACGTAGCCGAACATGTTCGCCAGCGGCACCATCGCCTCGACGACCTGGGCATTGCCCCGGCTGTCCGTTCCCTGGATCTGGCCGCGGCGGCTGTTCAGGTCGCCGATGACGTCGCCCAGATAGTCCTCCGGGGTCACGACCTCAACCTTCATGATCGGCTCGAGCAGGGTGATGCCCGACTTCTGGGCGCCTTCGCGCATCGCGCCGCGCGCGCAGATCTCGAACGCGAGAGCCGAGGAGTCGACGTCGTGATACTTGCCGTCGACCAGCTCGACCGAGAAATCGATGATCGGGAAGCCGATCAGCGAGCCGGTCTCGGCGGTCTCGCGCATGCCCTTCTCGACAGAGGGGATATATTCCTTGGGGACGTTGCCGCCCTTCACCGAATCGATGAACTGGAAGCCCGAACCGCGCTCGCCCGGCGCGAGCTTCACCTTCACTTCGGCGAACTGGCCCGAACCGCCCGACTGCTTCTTGTGGGTGTAGGTGAGCTCGACCGGCCGCTTGAGATATTCGCGATAGGCGACCTGCGGAGCGCCGACATTGGCCTCGACCTTGAACTCGCGCTTCATGCGATCGACCAGGATCTCGAGGTGGAGCTCGCCCATCCCCTTGATGATGGTCTGGCCGCTCTCATTGTCCGAGCTCACGCGGAAGGACGGATCCTCGCGCGACAGTCGGTTGAGGGCGACGCCCATCTTCTCCTGGTCGGCCTTGGTCTTGGGCTCGACGCTAAGCTCGATGACGGGATCGGGGAATTCCATCCGCTCGAGGATGATCGGCGCCTGGGTAGCGCAGAGCGTATCTCCGGTGGTGGTGTCCTTGAGGCCGGCGAGGGCGACGATGTCGCCCGCATAGGCCACCTGGATGTCTTCCCGGTCGTTCGCATGCATGAGAAGCATCCGGCCGACCTTTTCCTTCTTGTCCTTGACCGAGTTGGTGACCTGGCTCGCGGTCTCCAGCTTGCCCGAATAGATTCGGGCGAAGGTCAGGGTTCCGACGAACGGATCGTTCATGATCTTGAAGGCCAGCGCCGCGAACGGCGCATCGTCCTGGGCCGGACGCTCGTCGACCGTCACGCCGTCGAGCTTGAGGCCCTGGATGGCGGGGACGTCGAGCGGGCTCGGCAGATAGTCGACGACCGCGTCGAGCAGGGGCTGGACGCCCTTGTTCTTGAACGCGGAGCCGCACAGCACGGGCACGAACGAGAAGTTCAACGTGCCCTTGCGGATCAGCTTCTTGAGGGTCGCCGTGTCGGGCTCCTGGCCGCCGAGATAGGCTTCCATGACGTCGTCGTCCTGCTCGACGGCCATCTCGATCAGCTCCATCCGGGCCGCTTCGGCGGCATCCTTCAGGTCGTCCGGGATCGGCTGATATTCGAACTTGGCGCCAAGGCTCTCCTCGAGCCAGATGATCGCGCGGTTCTCGACCAGGTCGACGAGGCCCTTGAAGCCGCCTTCGATCCCGATCGGGAGATAGAGGACGGCCGGGCGGGCGCCGAGGCGGTCCTTGATCATCCCGACGCACATCTCGAAGTTCGCGCCGGTGCGGTCGAGCTTGTTGACGAAGCACATCCGCGGAACCTTGTACTTCTCGGCCTGGCGCCACACGGTCTCGGACTGGGGCTCCACTCCGGCCACTCCGTCGAAGCAGGCGACCGCGCCGTCAAGCACCCGAAGCGAGCGCTCGACCTCGATGGTGAAGTCTACGTGGCCCGGAGTGTCGATGATGTTGATCCGGTGGTCGGGGCCGTTGCCCTCCTCCGCCTTCCAGAAGCAGGTGGTGGCGGCCGACGTGATCGTGATCCCGCGCTCCTGCTCCTGCTCCATCCAGTCCATCGTGGCGGTGCCCTCGTGGACCTCGCCGATCTTGTAGGACTTGCCGGTATAATAGAGGATGCGCTCGGTCGTCGTCGTCTTGCCGGCGTCGATATGCGCCATGATGCCGATGTTGCGATAGCGCTCGAGCGGATGACTGCGGGCCACGTTCTTAACTCCAATGCCGGTCGCCCGGCGGTAAACCTCGGTCTGCCGACATTCCCAACCGGTTCGGGCTGAGCTTGTCGAAGCCCTCTCCTTTTCAGGCGCCTGAAGAAGGAAAACCCTTCGACAGGCTCAGGGCGAACGGTGTTGGGGAAGGACGCCTGAGCGCCACTCCCCAATATAGTGACTACCAGCGGTAATGCGAGAAGGCGCGGTTGGCTTCCGCCATGCGGTGCGTGTCCTCGCGCTTCTTGACCGCATTGCCGCGATTGTTGGCGGCGTCCATGAGCTCGCCCGAAAGCCGGCCGGCCATGGTGTTCTCGCTGCGGCTGCGCGCCGCGGTGATCAGCCAGCGGATGGCCAGGGCCTGGGCGCGCTCGGGGCGAACCTCGACCGGCACCTGGTAGGTGGCGCCGCCGACCCGGCGGCTGCGGACCTCGATGCCCGGCTTCACGTTGTTCAGGGCGTCGTGGAAGACCCCGATCGGATCGCGCTTGGCGCGGGTCTCGACGGTGTCGAAGGCGCCGTAGACGATCCCTTCGGCGACCGACTTCTTCCCGTCGAGCATGACGGAGTTCATGAACTTCGAAAGCACGATGTCACCGAACTTGGGATCGGGGAGGATTTCGCGCTTCTCGGGACGACGACGACGGGACATTCTTCTCTTCCTTTATCGCTTCAGCCGATTCCGGAACCTGTCCGGGGCTTACTCCTTATTCGTCACCCCGGCGGAAGCCTGGGCCTCAGGTCGGAAAAGGCTCGGCCCTTCTCCCCTAGGTCCCGGCCTTAGCCGGATGACGGGCGGTTACTTGGGACGCTTGGCGCCGTATTTGGAACGGGA
>DASQZF010000043.1:0-3042 GCA_035638835.1 Allosphingosinicella sp.
GCGACAATTTCGCGGTCTGACGGGGATCGGCCAGCGACAAAGATCCGCCACGTTCGGCTCGGCGCCGAAGCGGCGCTGGACAAGGAGGTTCACATGATGAGCAAGACGAAGATGGTCCTGGCCGCAGCCGCCGGTGCGGTAGCCCTGACCGCCGGGGGCGCGACCCTCTATGCGCAGGGCGGCGGGCTGCGCGGTCCGATGGCGAAGTTCGACGCCGATTCCAACGGCGCCATCACCCTCGCCGAAGCTCGCTCCGGAGCGGCGCAGATGTTCGCCGGCGCCGACTCGGACAAGGACGGCCGGGTGACCCGCGAGGAGATGGCGGCCTTCCACGGCAAGATGGGCGGCCATCGCAAAGGCGGCGACCACAAGGGCGGTCATCACAAAGGCGGTGACCATAAGGGCGGCCATGGCGGGTCGGCCGGCAAGGGCCCGATGCATCTCGATTCCGACGGCGACGGCGCAGTCACCCTCGCCGAGGCGCAGGGCGGGATCGACGCGCATTTCGCGAAGATGGATTCCGACCGCGACGGCTCGATCACCCAAGCCGAGATGCGGGCCGCGCACGAGGCGCATCGGCGCTGAGACACCCTCTCCCGTCCTTACGGGAGAGGAGGGGCCCATCGCGCAGCGATGGGAGGTGAGGGTCTTTACCTCTGAGTCGGCAAGACCCTCACCCCAAGCTTCGGCTCGGGTCCCCCCTCTCCCGCGAAAAGCGGGAGAGGCGTGTTGACGTCGTCCGCATCACCCCGGACAAACCCCTCCATGGCGAGCTCCGCAGAGCCTCATATCCTGCTCGTCGACGACGAGCGGTCGATCCGCGACCCGCTCGCCCAGTATCTGGCGCGAAGCGGAGTCCGGGTGACCAAGGCGAAGGACGTCGCCGAGGCGCGCCAGGCCCTGGCCGCCTATGCCGTCGACCTCATCCTGCTCGACATCATGATGCCGGGCGAGGACGGCCTGGCCTTGTGCGCGCAGGTCCGGGCCACGAGCGGGATTCCCGTGATATTGCTCACCGCCCGTGCCGAGGAAACCGACCGGATCGTCGGGCTGGAGATCGGCGCCGACGACTACGTCACGAAGCCCTTCAGCCCGCGCGAGCTCCTCGCCCGGATCAAGTCGGTGCTCCGCCGGGCGGGCGAGCGCCCCTCGCGGCTCCGGGCGCCCGACGTCGAGGCCTATGCCTTCGGCCCCTGGGTGCTTCGAACCGGCGAGCGCGAGCTGATCGATCGCGAGGGCGTGGCGGTGCCGCTCTCCACCGGCGAGTATAACCTGCTCCTCGCGCTCGTCACCCACGCCCGCCGCGTCCTCACCCGCGACCAGCTCCTCGACCTCGCCGAGGGCCGCGAGCTCGCCGCCTTCGAGCGGAGCGTGGACAATATGGTCAGCCGGCTGAGGCGCAAGATCGAGCCCGATCCGAAGTGCCCAATCCTGATCAAGACGGTGAGAGGCGGAGGCTACATGCTCGCCGCGGACGTCCGGCGGCCGTGAGGCGGCTTCTTCCCTCGAGCCTGCTCGGCCAGATGCTCCTCCTGATCGGAGCGGCGCTTCTCGTCGCCCAGGCGGTCAATTTCGCCTTCATCCTCAACGAGCAGCAGAAGCTGAGCCTGGCCCGAAGCGAGGGGCCCGCGATCGGCCGCTTCACCCAGGCCATGGCGGTGATGGCCTCCACTCCGAGCGCCGGACGCTCGCTGCTTCTCGCGGCGCATCCGGCCGGCCATTCGGTCTCCTACCGCCTGGTCCAGCAAAGCGCGATCGATCGGGAGCGGATCCAGCGCGACCGCGAGATAGAGGGGCGCCTCGCCTCGGCGCTCCGCGAGGCGCGGGTCCCGGTCCGGGCGGTCAGGGCCGCCTCGCCGAGGGGGGTTGCAAGGATGCACGGGCCGCCCGGGCACCGCCATCACGAGGCCCGCCGGCTGCTGCTCCTCTCCGCCCATCTCGACGACGGGCGCTGGCTCGACGCCCGCTTCGATGCCCCTCGCGCCGATCGCTGGCTGATCCACCGGCTCATCCTTGCGACGGCGATGCTCTTCTTCCTCGTCTTCGGGGCGGCCTGGTGGATCGCCCGGCGGCTCGCCCGCCCGCTTCGCGACCTCACCCGAGCCGCCGAGGGCTTCCGGGGCCATTCCCCGGCCGAGCCCGTCGTTCCGAGCGGCCCGTCCGATCTTCGCCTGGCGGTCGAGGCGTTCAACGCGATGAACCGGCGCACGCTGGCCCTGCTCGACGAGAAGGATCGGATGCTCGGGGCGATCGGCCACGATCTGCGCACGCCGCTCGCCTCGCTCCGGATCCGCGCCGAGAATATGGGCCCGGAGGAGGAGCGCGAACGACTGGTCGCGACCGTCGAGGAAATGGCTTCGACCCTGGAGGACATCCTGACCCTGGCCCGAACCGGTCGAGCGCGCGAGCCGGTTCGCCCGGTCGATCTCGCGGCCCTTTCCGACGCCGTGGTCGAGGAGTTTCGGGAGCTCGGGCGGCCGGCCGCCTTCGCCGCCTCGCCGAGGGCCGTGCTCTCCGTCCAGCCCAATCTGCTTCGCCGCGCGCTTCGCAACCTCATCGACAATGCCGTGGCCTATGGCGGCGGCGCCGTCGTGGCCGTCGAGGAGCGGCCGGACGGGATCGAGATCCGTGTCGAGGACGAGGGGCCGGGCATTCCCGCCGGACGGCTGGAGGACGTGCTCGACCCGTTCCGCCGCCTCGAAACCTCGCGCAATCGCGAGAGCGGCGGAGCCGGCCTCGGCCTCGCCATCGCGAACGCGGTGGCGCAGGCGCATGGCGGACGGCTTGAGCTGGCGAACCGGGCGGAGGGCGGCCTCGCGGCGAGCCTGATGCTTCCTAAATAAGCCTATCAAGAATTAGGATTGGGACAGTCACTAGCCGCTGCGGGAATAGGTTGAATCGCCACAACTGTTCGCCCTGAGCCTGTCGAAGCCTGTCGAAGCCTGTCCTGAGCCGGCCGCCGCAGGCGGCAGCCGAAGGGGGCCTTCCTTCTCGTTTTTCAAAGGGAAAGAGAGGGCTTCGACAAGCTCAGCCCGAACGGAG
>DASQZF010000044.1:0-5905 GCA_035638835.1 Allosphingosinicella sp.
AGCCCGCCATGCTCAACGACCCGTCTATGTAGACTCGCGGCGCCGCAGCGGCTGGAGCCTGTGTCTGTGTCTGTGCCTGCCCGCCGCCCGGGAACGGCGAGGGCGCGCCTTCCGGCAGGCAGGGCACGGGGGCCGCGGCGATCTTGTCGCCGTCGCTTCCGCCGAACAAATCGCATCCGCCAAGGGCGAGCGCGAGCACGCCCGCGAGCGGCGTCCGTAGCCGCGACAAGCGTGAAGCGTTCGCCGGACGCGCCGATTCATTCAAAAGAGTAGCCCCCCGCAACCCACAGTCGCCCAACGTGGCATTCTTTGCATCGACTCGTCAACGACAAGACTTGTCTATTTGCCGCTTGCGCGGCCTTTGTTCGCTTCTACACTTGTCGCCATTCGTTGGAGGGGCGGGAAATGATCATCTACCTGGCCATTACCTTGGTGGTAGTGGTCGCTTTCGCCGCGGCCATCCTGTGGTACGGGTTCCGGCAGCAGACGAACATGTCCGAGGCTCTGGAAAGCCTCATCTCCAGGGTGAAGGGCGCGGCTTCGCTGCTTTCCGGAGTCGAGTATCCCGCCGCTTTCGCCCAGCGCTTCGACGACATCGACCATGAGCTCCGGGCGCTCCCCGCCGTCGGCGCCGCCTGGCAGGACTATCGGACCTATCTGGTCCGCGATCCGAGGAGCGGCGAGGTGGCGGCGACCCGCTCCCCGCTTTCCTTCTTCGACGACCGGCTCGCCTATCGCGCCGAGACGGACATGCGCTCCTTCGACGCCGTTCCGGGCCGGCTGATCGCCATCGGCCTGTGCGTCACCTTCCTGGGCCTCACCGTCTCGCTCGCCTTCGCCGCGGCGGGGCTCGTCACCGAGGATATCGACCAGACCCGCACGGCGCTGCTCGGGCTTCTCTGGTCTTCCGCGATCAAGTTCATCACCTCCATCGTGGCGATCGCCGCCTCGATCTTTTTCGTGAGGCGGCGCAACGCTTTGCTTCGCGAGCTGGATCGGGCGCTCGAGGCGCTGGTCGCGCATCTGGAGCGGCTCGTGCCGCCCTCGCGGGTGGAGCTGATCGCCCAGGACATGCTGCTCGAGATGTCGAACCAAGGCGAGTTCACGCGCGACCGCGACGAGCGCCTGTCGACCGCGATCGCCGATCAGCTCGGCGCGACCCTTCCCGAAACCCTTCGCCAGGCGGTCGCGCCGCTCGCCGAGGCGGTGCGCGAGATGAGCGCGGACATGGGCAGGGTCAACGAGCAGGCGCTGCGCAAGATGCTGGAGGGGTTCGCCGAGCAGCTGCGCGGGGCGGCCGGGGAGCATTCGGAAAAGATGACGGCGATGCTCGACCAGGTCGCCCGAACCGTGGAGGCGGTGCCTCGCCACATCTCGGAATCCAGCGCGCGTTTCTCGGAGGCCATGACCTCCGCCACCGAGCATCTCCAGGCGGTCACCGAGAGAACCGGCGACATCCTCGGCAAAGCCCTGGAAACCAGCTCCCACCGCATCGCCCGAAGCGCCGACGCGCTGGCGGGCGTGGCCGCGCAGCTTGAAACCACGGCCGAACGCGTGAACACGACGGAAGGGGCATCGATCGCCCGGATCGAGGCGGCGGATCAGACGCTCAACAAGGCCGTGGATCGCGTTCAGGCCCTGCTTGCGACCGCGGACCGAACGCTGGCGGCCCTCAGCCCCGTCGTTGAGCTGGCGACCACGCTCGACGCCGCTTCGAAGGTCCTTCACGAGGCGGTGAGCGGCATGTCCGGATTTGTCCAAACCGCTCGAAATTCCATGGTCCAGTCGCAGGCGGCAGCAGAAAAGCTCAGCGCATCGGCCGAGCGCTACGCGGCCGAGACGAGCTCGCTGGACAATTCGCTCGCCGCCGTATTTTCCCAGATGGGCAAGGGCATCGACGTCATGCGCAGCCGAGTCGACGACACCCTCGACAAGATCGATCAGGACGCAGCGGAGATCCTGCACCGGGTGGGCATTGACGGGCGCGGCACGTGAGCACTCGCGCCCGCTCGGCGCGAGAGGATGCGTCGCCCAATTATTTCGTCTCGTTCACCGACATGCTGGTGGGAGTCGTCTTCCTCTTCATCATTCTGATCATGGCCTATGCGTTTACCTATGGGGCAGCCACGGACCGGCTGGAGCGCACCAAGGAAACGCTGGAGGAGCGGGTGAGCCTCCTGGAGCAGCGTGTCCGCGTACGATCCGGGCTCCTCCAGCGGCTGGTCCAGAACCTGGGGCAGGCCGGGGTGACGGCCACCGCCGATCTGGACCAGGGAGTGCTCCGGTTCGACGAAAGCATCCTGTTCGCGCCGGGACAGGCCGAAATCCGGGATCCGCGGCCCATCGAGGTGCTCGCCCGACTTCTTGCGCTTGAGCTTCCCTGTCACGGCGAGCGGCCGAACGGCGGATCCTGCCCGGAAACGAGCGCCCCCATTCTCGAGGCGGTCTATGTCGAGGGCCATACGGATGAGCGTCCGACCTCGCGGAGCTCACGCTTCGAATCGAATTGGGAGCTTTCTTCCGCCCGTGCCATTGCGACATACCGCGCGCTCGTGCGGCAGCGCCCCCAGCTTGGAGCCGAGAAGAATGCGTCGAGCGGCATTCCCCTGCTCGGGCTCAGCGCCTATGCGGAGAACCGTCCGGTGCGAGACAGGCGCAAGTGGGACCAGAACCGGCGGATCGACATACGCTTCCTGCTCGCCCCGCCGACCGAGCGAGAGCTGAGGATCGCCGTCCATGGCGCGGAACAGACAAAGTAAGGCGGCGGCGGCGCTGGAGCAGCTTCAGCAGGCCAATGACGCGCTTCATCGCTGGCGCCCGCGGTCCGGTCGAGTCGCAGACATCCGGAAGAGGGTCTCTGAGCGCGCCCATGTTATTCCCGCGGAGCCGCTGCCGGCCCCGACTCCCGCCCAGCCCGCCGAACACGCGCCGCCTCCGCGCCTCGAAGGTCCGGAGCGACCTGTCCAGCCGATCGGAATCATCCGGTCCGGAGCGGGCCGGCGCCGGACAACGCCGTGGAGCCGAACCGCCTTCAGGGCGCGCTCGCTCGCCCGTGCCGCTCGGCTGACGGTCGCGCAGGTGGCCTGGAGGCTGTCGCTCCTTCGCTTCTGGTACCGCCGACGTCGCGAAGCATTGCGGTGCGCGCTCGCCGCACTCCTATTGCTTGCGCTATGATCGGAGTCCGAGGGAGCCCCTGATTTCGCCGCAGCGGCGAATCCGCTCGGCGCCCACCGACGCCACCGGCGCGTTTGGCGAACTTGTCGGGCCGTCCGAGCGCAGCGGGACCAGCAGGTTCAGCGCTCCTGATCGGAGCGAGCCATGCCTTCGCCGTCCAGATTGCGCTCCACGAAATCCCGGTCGGCCAGTATTGCATTGACCTTGTCGACATGTGCCTGGTGATGCTTGCCGTGGTGGAAAGCCAGGGTCTCCGCGGACATGGAGTCGCCAAGGGCGTCGGGGGCGTAGGGCAGTAGGGCGAGCTCGAACGCCATTGGAAATCTTCGTTCAACAGGGCTTGGCCGGCCGCCCCGGAAAGGGCGGTGGCCACGGCTTTTTGCAAGCAACTCGCGAGGACCGGTGGAAACAGCCGGGAACGCCCTCTCAGGACCAATGACTATATCCGGATTTGTATCCCAGCCTCAGGCCGCGGGACCCAGGAGCGGGGTGCAGGTAGCCGGGCCCGACATAAAGCGTGATCGTCTTCCACTGACGGAGCAACTCAACCTGAAATAATCATGCTCTAGGGAAGGTCGTCCAGCTCCAGCCACTGCTCGAAGAACCCGCCATAGCCCCGCTCCGGGTCGACGAAATGCACTTCGTAGATCCAGCTGCGCGGATTTCCGTCGCGGTCGGGCCCGGCGAGCGGCAGGCGGTTGCCCGGATGCAGGTAATTCTCGCTCAGCTCGCCCTGGACGAGCTCGTGCGGGAAGTTGCCAATGAGATGTCCGGCATGCCAGTTCGCATAGCCGTAGCCGTTCGCCCGGGCCGCTTCGTGGGCGAGCTCGTACATGTCGGCGCCGGTGACGGTTTCGCGGTTCTTCTTGAAATAATCGCGGCCTTCGAACCAGGCGGCTTCGATCGAGTCTCGAAGCCGGATCCGGGCGGGATCGTCGCCGATCACATAGGTGCGGCCGATATCCGCCTCCCAGGATTGGAACATCGGCCCCAGGTCGACGAACACCAGGTCGTCGGTCTCGATCCGGAGGTCGGGCGGGGTGTCGCCGAAGGTCGACAAGGTGTTCGGACCCGCCCTGACGATCCTCTTGTGCCAGTGCTTGAAGGTTCCGAACATCTTCTGGCCGAGCGATTGCAGCTCCCGGCTGAGCTCCAGCTCGGTCACGCCCGCCCTGAACAGGCCGTCCCGCTCCGCCGCTCCGAGCAGGTCCATCGCCATACGATGGGCCTGCAGCAGCCTTGCATGGCGCTCCGGGGTGTCGTCGAAAAAGTAGGTCATGGCGACTTCATATCCGGACCAGGCCCGCTTCGGGAGCGCAATATGAAAAGATCGGCGGAAAGGGGAGAGCGGGGGCCTCGGGGCGGGTCCAGGGCGCTTTCCTATCCCCGCACCGCGGGCGGCGGGCTCAGCTCAGCCGGCGGCCCGCCCAGACGACGCGCCCGATGATGGCCAGAGTCGAAAGCTCGATGTCCTTCCATTCCGGATAGGCCGGATTGTCGCTCGTGATCGTCGCCCGGGCGGCGAAGGGATTGATGGCGAGGCGCTTGACCATCAGAGTGTCCTCGCGGCGAAGAACGTAGATCCCGTCGCGGAGCCGGTCCGCGCCGTCGCCCCCGTCGACCAGGATGTCGTCGCCGTCGGCGAGAGTCGGGCTCATCGAATCGCCCTGCACCCGAATGAAGGAAAGCTTGCCGGTGCCGCCCTTGCAAAGCTGGCGCAACCATTTGGGATCGAAGGCGAAGTGGGAGACGGCGACTTCACCTTCATTGATCGCGCCATGACCGGCCGAGGCCCCGACGTCGAGCCTCGGGACCTTGATCATCCCTTCCGACGGATCGTCGCTCCGCCCGCCTGAAGGCCCGCCGAGCATGGCCTCGCTCACCCCCAGGTAGCGGGCAATGGTGCGACGGTCCTCCTCGTCCAGCTTGCGGGGGGTTCCGCGCTTTATGAACTGCTGGATGTAGGCGGGATTCTTGCCGATCAGGCGCGACAGGCCGGCAAAGTCCTCCCCCCGTTCCTTGAGGAGGCGCGCGAGGGCTTCGCGAGGGTCGATCCGATCCATGCCCCCTTCTACTCGCAGGAATTGTCCTAGACAAGTAGGATTTTTCATGGAAGGATAGGAATTCGCAGATTCGGAGTTTCCCAATGATCCTCGATCGCATCGATCGCTACCTTCGCAGCTCGAAATCCTCCCCTTCTCGCCTCGGCAGGGATGCCGTCGGCGATCCCAATTTCGTGATGAACCTGCGGGACGGTCGGCAGCCCCGCCAGGCCACGCTCGACCGGGTCCTCGCCTTCATCGACCGCCAGGAGGAACGCTTGCCGTGAGCTGGATCGAGTCTCTCGCCGACGGCGCCAACTATCTCGTCATCGCGGCGGCGCTGGCGGCCGGTATCGCCGCCTCCTACGGCCGGGAGCTCGAGGCGGATCGCCATCCGGACGGCCAATGGTGGATTCGGCGCCTGCTCATAACTCCGCTGCTGGTCATCGCCGCCACGGCCGCCACCGAGCTTTTCGGGCTCAGCAAAAGCGGAGCGGCCTTCACCGCCGCCATGCTTTCGATCGGAGGCTATGACGTCATCAAGCTCATCGAATCGCGCTGGCTTCGACGGGTCGGCCTGATCGACGGAGAGCCTCGCTCTCCCCCCGCAGAAGAGGACAGGTCGCCGATCGACTGAGGCGGCGGCGCACCCGCATCGTGTCGCCCGGAGGTGAAGCGGCGGCCTGGCA
>DASQZF010000045.1:0-7443 GCA_035638835.1 Allosphingosinicella sp.
GAGCCGTAGCTGGCGTCGAACTCCCCGGCCTGACTGGTGTAGAGGCCCGCGGCGATCTGCGCCTGCAGCCGGTCGCGGAAGACGTTGCGGTAGTAGCGGCCCGTGAGCCCGGCGCCGAAGCTGGAGTCCGTGTCGGTGATCCCGCTGTCGAACCAGGCGGCATAGCCGTCGAGGTCGTAGCCCGAGCTTCGGGTCAGCCGCCGGCCGAGATTGCCCGCCAAGCTGAAGCTCTGGTCGGTGACTCCGTTGAGAGCGAAGACGCTGCTGTCGGGCGCCAGATATTTGCGGTTCGCGTAGCCGGCGCCGAGACCCATGGTCCAGGGCCCGCGAGCCGCCGAATATTGGGCGTTGATCCCTCGGTTGCGGAAGTTGAAGTTGCTGATCGATTGGAAGGCGTCGCCGAAGCAGGCGCCGGTTCCCGGATCGTTTCCGAAGACGCAGCCGGCGCCGGTCAGGCTTCCGCTCGACGGAGCCTTAAACTTGGTCGGTAAGCCATTGAGATCGGCTATTAAGAGCCGTCCGAAGCTGCTTACGCTGTCGTAGATGGAGGCGTTGAACGCAGAGCGGGCGTTGATCTTGTGGGAGAGCGAGGCGGTGAAGCTTTCGCCGCCATAGCGCCATCCGCCCCGGGCCTGGAGCTCGGTTCGGGGGCTGGGCCGCCAGATGATACCCGCGTCCCACATCGTTCCGTCCTGGTCGACGGTCTTGAGACGGGGCCTGGAGGGATCGGCGATCAAATTGCCGCCGGGGGTGAGCACCGGAAGGCCGCCCGGGCCGCGACGGAAATCCTGCTGCGAGCCCTGCATCGTCTCGTAGCCCACTCCGGCGGTGACGGCGAGGGTCGGCGAGACCGGGTAGACGACGTCGCCGCGGACATATTTGGCCTCGAAGTTGGAATCGAGGCGGTTCATGTCCTCGCGGACATAGCCGCCTCCGACGGTCCAGCCGAAGGGCAGCCGGCCCGGCTCCATTCCGAAGCTGACCGTCGCATTGTGGACGACGCTGCTCGAATAGCGGTCGATCCTCGGCGCTCCGGCTGGAAGGCCGGCGCCGGCGAGGCTGTTGTCGTCGACTTTGACGTAGCCCAGGCGGTAGCTCGCGCCGATCGCGACCGGCCCGGCATGGGTGGTGAGCGTCGGGCCGGCATAGGCGCTGTAGATCTCGGCGACGTCGGCGCTGTCGATGGTCCGGGCCGCGGGAACGGGCCGCCTGATGTCGGCATGGGTGCGCGCCGCCATGGCGCCGGCGTCGAAGGCCAGGACCCCCGGGACGGCGTCGACATGAACCGCGGCAAGGCCGTTCACCACGTTGGAATCGCTCACCCGATCGTCCCAGGCGATGCGGTGCTGGTAGTTGGCGCTGATCGTCGCCTGCACCCGCCGGGTGGCGACGGACGCGTCGATGCCGCCGCCGACGCCCGTATAGGTAAGCACCTCGCCTCGGTCGAAATCCATGGTCGCGACCTGCTGGACCTCGAGATAGGGGTGGATGCTGGTTCGCGGCTCGCCCTGGACGGCGGCCGCCCCGGCAAGCAGGCTGACGCTTGTCACGGCTGCGATAGCAAGCAAGCTGCGCTTTGTAAGCCCTTGGAACGAAGCCTGTTTCATTGGCCATATCCATAATAAGAGCCGAATTTGCGGCCCGTGGCGGCGAAACCCGTGCCGTTGAGCAGCAGGCTGATCTGGGGACAGCCCGAAAGCAGGCCGGCGGCCTCCTTCAGGTCCGCCTCGTTGGTCTGGTCGGCCTTCACGACCAGCAGCAGCTGGCCGACATGGGCGGCGAGGGCCGCGGCCGCGCTGGCCATCAGCGCCGGCGGGGAATCGAAGATCACGATCCGGTTGGGCCGGCCTTCGGTAAGCCGGGCCAGGACCCGCGCGGTTCGGTCCGATCCGAGAAGCTCGGGGACGTCGTTCTCGTAGCGGCCGGCCGGCATCACGCAGAGGCCGCCTATGTCGGTCCGGACGACGAGCCGCTCGGGGTCGAGCGAGGGGTCCGCCAGCGCGTCGACGAAGCCGGCGTCCTTCGCTTCGAGGCCGAGGATCGAGAGTATTTCGGGCTTCGGGAAATCGGCGTCGACGAGGAGCACCTCCATGTCGCGCTCGCCGGCCAGCGACAGAGCCAGGTTGACCGCGCAGAAGGTCTTGCCCTCGTCGGGCTGGGCCGAGCAGACCAGGATCGTCCGGCGCTTGTCGGCGCTGACCGGACTGCCCGCGCCCATTCCGAGCAGGAGCTGGCGCTTGACGATCCGGAACTCCTCGGCGAGCGGTCCCGCCGGGCTGTCCGGGACGATGAAGCCGCGAGTGCCGAGCGATTTGCGGTCCACCACCGTCTTTTCCACGGTGACGGCCGGCAGAAAGGTCCGTGGAACGGCCTTCCGCACCGGCTCCGGCTCCGGGAGCGGCTCCGGTGCGGGCCGTTTGGAATCGGCCGTTCCACTGTTCGAAACGCCGGTCGAATTGCCGAACCCGTAAAGCTCCGCCGCCCGCTCGAGAAGCGAGCCGGAATGGCTGAGGGGGCTGTGCTTGTTCATCTCGCTCTCCCTCACGCGACCGTGCTGCGCTGCCAGAATTCGACCGCCAGGAGCACGGCCCAGGCCGCGCCCAGCGCCCCCGCTCCGCCGCCCAGCCAAAGCAGCCGCTGCCGGCGCTTGGCCTTCGCCCCGTCGGTGAACACCTGGCTGATCGATCCCAGCACCGGCAGCCCGGTCGCGTCGGCGAGCCGGGTCTGAGTCGGGAAGGTCGTCTGGATCTGCCCCAGCACATAGGCCGCGCCCGCTCCGGCGGCGAGGCCGACGAACAGGATGAGGGTGAGCAGCAGCGGCCGGTTCGGGGTCAGCGGAACGCTGGGCTGGCTCGGCGGATCGATGACCTTGAACTTGACCGCATCGGTCTGGCTCCGGACGTCGCTGCGCAGGCGCACCTGATCCCGGTCCTCGAGGAGTTTGTCATATTGTTTCTTGAGGACGTCGTAATCGCGGTTGAGGCGCTCCTGCTCGGCGGCGACACCCGGCTCGGAAGCTTGACGGGTTCCAAGCTGGGAAAGGTCCGCCTGGAGCTGCGCCTTGCGGGTCGCGGCGGCGTTCACCTGGCCCTCTTTCTCCGCGACCATCGCGCGAAGCGAAACATAGGAGGGATTGGGCATGGTGCCGGCCCCGCTCGGCTCGCGAGCGGCGAGCGGCTTCACCCGGGCGATCTGGTTGCGAAGCCTGACGACGTCGGGATGGCTGTCGGTCCAGCCCTGGGCCGCCGACTGGGCGAGCTGGGCCTCGAGCGCGGCGAGCTGGCCGCGCGCGCCGCCGCTGCCGTCGCCGCCGCCGATCATCGGCATCGAGGACGGAGTCGCGCCAAGCTGGCTGCGGAGCGCGGCGAGCGAGCTCTGCGCCTGCATCAGCTGCTGCTCGATCCCGGCGAGCTCGGTGCGCGCGAGGCCCATCCGCGAGGCGATCGAGCCTTCGCCGGGGAGAAGGCCGAGATAGCGCTGCTCGAATTCGACGCGGCGCTGCTCGGCTTCCTGAAGCTGTCCTTCGCGGGCTTTCAGCTGCTGGTCGAGGAAAGCGAGGCTCTGATTGGCCTCGTCGCGGTCGCCGGCGAGATTCTGCTCGACGAAGATGTCCAGGAGCCCCTGGACGATCGCCGCGGAGAGCTTTGCGTTCTGGCGGTTGGAGAAGCCGGAAACCTTGGCCGTGGCGCTGATCTCGAACATGTTGTCGGGCTGGGCGGTGACCTTGATCGACTCGCGAAGCCCGGCGACCTGCACGGCGAGGTCGCGCTCGCTTGCGACCAGGCCGTTGAGATCGGTACGGCGAACGACCTTGGCGAGATTCTCGCTCGAGGTCAGGGTCTGCTTGACCCGGTTGAGATCCCCTTCCCTCTCCTGGACGCTGATCCCCACCTGGTTGGGAAGGATCGACTGCGCCTGGACGAAGACCCGCGACTTGGATTCATAAGTGTTCGGGATGAGAGCGACGGCGAGCCAGCCGAGGACGCAGATCCCCCACGCCACCGCCAGTGCAAGCCAGCGGCGGCGCCACACCTGGTGGATGGCGATCCTGATCTGTTCGTAGAGTCCGTCCATCGACCGGGTCGTTCCTTGCGTGCGTGGGTTGGGCGGCGGGAAGATCGCCTCAGAACATGCTCTCGGGAATGATGATGACGTCGCCGGGCTCGAGCCGGACGTTGGCCTTGGTGTCCCCCTTCTTGAGAAGACGGGCGATCTTCAGGTCATATTCGGTCTGCGCGCCCGTCGACCGGTTGTGGCGGATCAGACGGGCCCGGTCGCCCGCCGCATATTCGGACAGGCCCCCCACCGCGATCATCGCATCGAGCAGGGTCATGTTGGCCCGATAGGGAAGCGAGGCCGGCTTCTCGGTCGCCCCGACGACCCGGATCTGCTGGCTGAAGCTCCCCTGGAAGGTCTCCATCATCACCGTCACCCGGGGATCGTCGACATATTTGGTCAGGGCCAGGCGGATGTCGTCGGCGAGCTGGCCCGGAGTCTTCCCCGCGGCCTGCAGGTCGGGGATGAGCGGAGTGGTGATCATCCCGTCGGGGCGCACCTGGACCTTGCCGCCCAGATCGGCATTGCGCCAGACGAAGACGTTCAATTGGTCGAGCGCTCCGATCACATAGCGTTCGCTGGCGACCGTATCGTCGGAGCCGACGAAGCTGGCGGGCGGGAGGCGGTTGCCCGACCTGGCGCCGGCCGTTCCGCAACCCGACAGGGCGACGGCGCCGACGCTGAGGGCGAGAGCGAGCTTGGAACCTGCCGTTGGACGCATGAAACGATCCTCTTTTTGTCGCCGCGGTTCGAGTGCCTGACGTCAGGCACGCGAGATTTGGGTCCGCTATGGCGTGAAGAGGTAAAATTACCGTTAGGAACAATGGCTTTCTGAGGCGCGTCCCGGAATGGGACTGGCGTCAGGAAGGGGTTAAGCGCCATCGTCATTGCGAGCGAAGCGAAGCAATCCAGTCCGGTCTCAGAGGCCCGCTGGATTGCTTCGTCGCTGCCGCATAGCGGCAGTTTATCCTGAGCGCCGCCCCAGGCGGCGTCGAAGGGCTCCTCGCAATGACGAGGTTAGTTGACCGTCATCTCTCTCGCCGCCGGGTGGCCGAGAAAGGAGGCGGGGCTAGCCGAAAGGCCGTAGGCGCCGGCGAGGAAGACGGCGACCAGATCGCCGACCTCGGCTCGCGGGATCATGACGTCGTCGGCGAGGCGGTCGAGCGGGGTGCACAGGCAGCCGACGATGCTCGACTCCTCGTCCGCCGGAGAGTCGAAGCGGCTTGCGATGGCGACCGGATAGTTGCGGCGAATGACCTGGCCGAAATTGCCCGAGGCCGCGAGCTGGTGATGCATCCCGCCGTCGGTGACGAGGAAGGTCTTGCCGTGGCTCTGCTTGCGGTCGACGATCCGGGTCAGATAGACTCCCGATTCCCCGACCAGCCACCGGCCGAGCTCGATCGCGAAGCCGCTGTCGCCCAATATCGCCGGCCGCTCGGCCAAAGTCCGCACCAGCGCGGCTCCGACGGCCTCCACGTCCAGCGACGTCTCGGTCGCGAAATAGGGGATTCCGAAGCCGCCGCCGAGATTGACGAGCGGCGGAGTGGCGCCGATCGCTTGGGCCAGCTCGGCGGCCAGCCCGACCGTGGCGCGCTGCGCTTCGATCAGTGCATCGGCGGAAAGCGCCTGCGAACCGGCGAAGATGTGGAAGCCGCGCCATTCGGCGCCGCCTTCGATCAGCCGGCGGACCAGCGCCGGAACGCGGGCCGCATCGACCCCGAACGGCTTGGCGCCGCCGCCCATGCGCATTCCCGAGCCCTTGATCTCGAAATCGGGATTGACCCGGACCGCGAGCCTCGGAGTGCGGCCCTGGGCGCGGCCGATCGCAAGCGCCCGCTCCGCCTCTCCTTCGGATTCGAGGTTCAGGGTGATCCCGGCTTCGATGGCGGCGGTGAGCTCGTCATCGCGCTTGCCGGGCCCGGCGAACGAGATTTCCCGGGAGCCGGTCCCGGTCCCCAGCGCCGCCGACATCTCGCCGGCCGAGGCGACGTCCAGACCGTCGACCAGCTTCGCAAGATGCTTAAGAATCGGAGCGTATGTATTTGCTTTTATGGCATAATGTAGGTTGACGCCCGGACAGGCCGATCTAAAGCGCCGGACTTGTTCGCTCACCCGATCGAGATCGTAGACGAACAGGGGCGTGTCCCCTGCTTCCTCGACGAGCGAGTCCGCGCGGCGGCCGCCGATCAGCAGCATTCCGTCCTCGGCCTCGAAGCCGGCGGGAATCGCCCCCATGGGCTTGGTCATCAGTTCAGCTCGCTCTTGATCGCTTCTCGGTCGAGCTTGCCGTTTGGGGAGCGCGGCAGCTCGTCGCGCCAGATGATATGAGCGGGCTGCATAAAATTCGGTAACTCGCGGCGAAGAAAGTTTCGAAGCGCCTCGTCGGGCCCGCTCCCCCGGACCACCAAGGCGATCGCCTCGCCCAGCCGGTCGTCTGGGACGCCCAGGGCGACGGCTTCCGCCACCACCCCGCTCGCCACCGCGGCTTCCTCGACCTCGGTCGGGCTGACCCGGTTGCCGCTGGTCTTGATCATCGAATCCTCGCGGCCGACGAAATAGAGCAGGCCCTCGCCGTCCTGCCGAACCCGGTCGCCCGACCAGACGGCGGTGCCCCCGTATTTCGAACCCTCCGGCGCCGGCTTGAAGCGGACGGCGGTGCGTTCCGGATCGTTCCAATAGCCCTTGGCGACGAGCGGTCCGGCATGGACGAGCTCGCCATCCTCCCCCGGCGCGCAGAGCGTTCCGTCCGGCTTCGACGTCATGACTTCGGCGAAGGGAATTGCGGTGCCGATCGATTCGGGATGCTCGTCCAGCAGGGCCGGTTCGAGATAGGTCGAGCGGAAGGCCTCTGTCAGGCCGTACATGAGATAGAGCTCGGCCGCGGGGAAGAGCTCGCGCAGCCGGCGGACGATCGAGACCGGAAGCCGGCCGCCGCTGTTGGTGAGCCGGCGCAACGACAAGGCTGCCTTGGGCGGCCACGGCGCTTCGACCAGCTGCACCCAGAGCGGCGGCACTCCGGCGAGCGTCGTGATCCCATGAGCCTCGACGGCTCGGATGACGTCGCGGGCGGCGAGATATTCGATCGGAACGACGCAGGCGCCGGCCGCCCAGGTCGAAAGCAGCTGGTTCTGGCCGTAGTCGAAGCTGAGCGGGAGAACTCCGAGAACCCGATCCTGCGGCGTCAGGCGCAGATAATGCGCGACGCTGACCGCCCCCAGCCACATATTGGCGTGGCTGAGCATCACGCCCTTGGGCCGCCCGGTCGAGCCGGACGTGTAGAGCAAGGCGGCGAGATCGTCGGGATCGGCGCCGGACGGGGGCAGGCGGTCGCCGCCTTCGAACATCGCTGCGCCCTCCTCTTCCACCATCGCCGAGCAGCCGTCGGGC
>DASQZF010000046.1:0-7737 GCA_035638835.1 Allosphingosinicella sp.
CGGGGCCAGGCGAATATCCCTCGCTCTACGCCCGCTTCGCCGAGCTGATCGAGGCCCGGCGGAGCGACGTCGACCGCGAGCCCCTTCGAATCGTCGCCGACGCCTTCCTGGTCGGCCGGCGGGAGATGGTGGAGCCCTTCCTCTGACTGTCATTGCGAGGAGCGAAGCGACGAAGCAATCCAGCTCCGGCCTCCGAGCCGCTGGATTGCTTCGCTGCTGCGCAGCAGCAGTTTATCCTGAGCGCCGCCGCAGGCGGCGCGAAAGGCTCGCAATGATTGCAGCCTGACTGTTGCCGCCCACGCGAATTTATAGGATCAATCGGAAATTGTGAGCGGGGAGCGTCGCGAGACCATGGGATCGGTCGAGGAGCCGGGCGGGCGCGCCGACGCGGAGGGCCGAAACCTCACCTTCGGAATGCTCGAGGCCCTCGGCCGGGCCATCGTCACCGGCGCCTACGAGGAGCGCCGCTTTCCGACCGAGGCCGAGCTCGCGGTCGAGCATATGGTCAGTCGCTCGGTCACCCGCGAGGCCGTCAAGATGCTGACCGCCAAGGGCCTGCTCACCGCCCGCCCGCGCAAGGGTACGACCGTCCAGCCCTCCTCGTCCTGGAATCTGTTCGACACCGATGTCCTGCGCTGGCTGCTCGAACGCAAATTCTCGCTGGAATTGCTTCGCCAGTTCAGCGAGCTCAGGATCGCGATCGAGCCAGAGGCGGCGGCGCTCGCGGCGCGGGAGGCCAGCGGCGCGGCCGTAGCCGAGATCCGCTCCGGCTACGAGCGGATGGAAGCCGCGGAAGCGACGGGCCAGGACACGCTGGAAGCGGACATCGCTTTCCACATCGCGGTTCTCAATGCGTCGGCCAACCCCTTCTACATGCAGTTCCGCGACGTGGTCGCCACCGCCCTTCGAACCTCGATCCGGTTCACCAACCGCTTCAATGGGCGGACGGCGAGCCTGCCCGCGCACCACAAGGTCCTCGCCGCCATCGAGGCCGCCGATGTCGCGGCTGCACGCCAGGCGATGGCGGCGATCATCGCCGATGTGATGGCGATGATCGAGGATGCCGAGCACTCCGGCTGAACGCCCGAACGCGTAACAACTTTTGTTTGCCGAACCCTCTGCCGTGCTACAAGCCGAACCGGCCTCAACCGCATCGAGAGGAATTCATCGCGATGCCAATCCCGCACAGTCTCTCCCGGCGCTTGGCCGGCCTCGCGCTGATGATGACGACCGCGGGGGTCGCAACCGCCGCCGAGCCCAGCTTCGTCCCGGTATTCCGGGACAATTTCCCCGATCCCCATATCGTCGAGCATCGGGGCGAGTTCATCGCCTATGCGACCAACGCGGGCATCAACCTGCCGATGCTGACTTCGCGCGACCTCGTCCGCTGGACCTGGGTGACGGGCGCAGACGGCAAGCGCCGCGACGGAATGCCCAAGCTCGCGCCCTGGGTGAAGGAAGGCTTTACCTGGGCCCCCGAAGTGATGAAGGTCGGCGGCAAGTGGCTGCTCTATTACACGGCCGCCCACCGCAAGCGGAACGTCCAGTGCCTCGGGGCCGCCGCGGCAGACGATCCCAAGGGGCCGTTCCGGGACGGCTCCGCGGAGCCCCTGGTCTGCCAGTTCGACCTCGGCGGAACGATCGACGCCAATCCCTTCCGCGACAAGGACGGCAAGCTCTACCTCTACTACAAGAGCGACGGGAACCGGGTCGGGAGGAAGACGGTGATCTGGGGGCAGCGGCTCTCGGACGACGGCTTGTCCGTCGCCGGAGCGCCCGCGGCCCTGGTCGAGGACGATCAAAAATGGGAGTGGAAGCTGGTCGAGGCGCCGACGATGGTGCGCTCGCCCACAGGGCTCCAGCTCTTCTTCTCCGCCGCTTTTTACGGCTGGGATCCGAAGGAGCGGCTGTCGCGCTACGCGACCGGCTACGCGACCTGCGCCGGGCCCCTCGGCCCGTGTAGGGACGCTCCGGAAAATCCGATCCTGAACAGCTTCAACGACAAGTCGGCCGGCTGCCTGAGCGGCCCCGGCCACACCGCCATCTTCCAGGCCGGCGGGCGGCACTTTGTGGCCTTCCACGCCTGGGAGGCGACCAAAGGTTGCAGGAAGGGCGACGACAAGCGCTACCTCTACGTCGCGCCCCTGTTCTGGAAGGACGGCAAGCCGCAAATCGGAATGAGCCTTCGACCGGCGGGGAAGTAAGGGGGAGCGCTCGTCATTGCGAGGAGCGAAGCGACGAAGCAATCCAGTTACCGAGGCCTGAGCCGCTGGATTGCTGCGCTGCGCTCGCAATGACGGGCTACCGTCGCTCGCGCCTCCCCGTCCTACTTACCGAAGCGGAAGCGGATGCCCAGTGACAAAGTGCTCTCGTCGTACCGCCGGTAACGGATGAATTCCGCCAGCGGCTGGCCGTTGCGGCCCGAGGTGAAGTCCTGCCGGAAGGTCTTGCGGGTGATGTTCGTCCAGTCCCCGAAGATGGTGAAAGCGTCGTTGATGTCGTAGTTGAGCGACAGATCGAGCCGGTCGGCGGGATGGGCCCATTCGGTATAGACGTCGTTGAACTCGCCGAACGCTCCGCCGCCCCGGAACTGCTGGGTGGCCCGAAACTGCGACCGACCGTTGTAGGTCAGCCGGGCGGCGAGGCCGTTGCGCTCGTAGATTCCGACTAGATTGTAGTTCCACTTGGAAACGCCATTCAGCTGATCGGTGATCGGCTGCAGGGAAAGTCCGCCGGCGCCGTCGGGCTGCTCGGTCTTCGCGTCGAGATAGGTGAGGTTCGCCTGGATCCCGAAACCGCGAGCCCAGCCCGGTACCCAGTCGAAATCGGCGAAGGCCTGTCCCTGCAGCTCGAAGCCCGTGATCCGCCCCTTGCCCGTATTGACCGGTCCGGTGATCCGAAGGAGCCCGATCCCCCCGGGGGCGGGCCCGGTGTCGATGTCGAACGTCGCCTGCTGGATGAAACCGTCGATCTTGCGGTGGAAGCCAGTGATGGAGACGAAGCCGGTGCGGGCAAAATAGAATTCCGCCGCCGCATCGAAGTTCCAGGAGGTGAAAGGCCTCAGGAAGGGATTGCCGCCGCGGCCGAAGCGCGGGAGGCTTCCGGTGCCGATCCCGCCCGGTTGGGTAGTCGCCGGATCGACCTGCAGGGCCGGATTGAGGTCGGCGAAGCTCACCAGCGTGCGGGTCTTGGACACGGCCGCACGCAGCTGCACCATCTCGTTCACGCGCGCCCTGACGCTTGCATTGGGAAGGATCGAGGTCCGCTCGCTGCCCTCGTCGATCTCGGGGAGCCCGGTCGGCACCGGACCGGCCACCCGGGTCTTCACCCGGCTGACCCGGACCCCGGCCGTTCCATCGATCGCGTCGTTGCCGACGTTGACCTGCGCGTAGCCGGCGAGGTTCGTCTCGTCCGCGGTGTAAAGCAAAGCGGCCGGGACCGGGGTCACGCTGAAGCCGACGAGCTTCCGGAGCGCTTCCACATTGTCGCGGATGCTTCGGTAGGTGGGCGTCGAGAACTCCGTCGTTCCGCCGAAATTCACGCCGTTGAACACTTCGAAGGCGAGTGGCAGGCTTGAGGCGTTGGTGAAGACGGGAGCACGTCCGAACCGGTTGCTGTAGCGCCTTTCGGCGTCGCGCGTGGTGTAGCGGACGCCCAGCTGGATGTTCTTGATGAAGGATTCGTCGAACCCATATTCGGCATCGCCGCGGAACTGCCAGTCGTCGCCCGTGGACTTCTGGTTCTCCTCGAAGAGGCCGTCGAAGAACTGTTCGGCCGGGTTGGTGAAATCGATTCCGGTGATTGTGAACTCGGGGCGATCGGTGTCAAAGTTGATCGTCGGCGACTTTATCCACCGGCGATCCACCGACTCCGAGGAACCCTTGAAGGTCGACATGGTGCGGGCGACGTCGATGTGTACCTTCAGCCGGTCGAACGTCATCCGGGTGCCGCCTGCGAACTGAAACGTGTCGGTCTTGTTGAACGTGCCGCCCTGGAACGAGAAGAGCGAGCCCGCAGGCGCCACCGCCGTGCCGCTGCGGACAAGGTTGGTGCCTTCCCGGAACTGGAGGCTCGAGACCCGCGCCCCGTTGAACAGTTCTGCGGCGAGGAGACGGTCGTCGATCTTGTTGCGGAATCCCTGCCACAATCCCTCGACATAGAATTCGAGGTTGCGGTTGGGCCGATACTGCATGGCGGCATTGACCGACGGCCGCACCCGCTGGCCGGACCGGTAGAAGAGCCGCTGAATGTCCGGGAAGCGCGCGGCGGTTCCGAGCCTGGGATCCGCAGCCAGGACGGTGCCGTCCTGGCGGAAGGTCTGAAGGAAATCCGTGTTCGAGATTTCCGCGTCCAAATAAGTCATGTCGGTGCGCGACACGTTGAGGAGAACGCCGAACTCGCCGCCGTTCGCCAGCTCGTACCTTTTGACCCCGAGCAGGTTGAAGTTGGGAGTGATGTCGTCGCCCTGGCGGGTGGCGAGCGCCCAGATCGAGCCGGCGATCTGCCCGCTTGTAAAGTCGAAGGGCTGCCTTGATCGCACGTTGATGAGACCGGCGAGGCCGGGTTCGACGAGGTTCGCGCTGGACGTCTTGTAGACTTCCAGCGCAGCGACGTTGGACGAGGGGAAATCCTGAAGAGCGACGACCCGGGTCTCCGCCGTGAAGATCTCGCGCCCGTTATAGGTCGTCGTGAAGTTGGGAAGCCCGCGAACCAGCACGTTCTGCGCCTCGCCGCCCTGCCGGTAGACCTGGACGCCGGGGATTCGAGCGGCGGTCTGTGCGGTGTTGAGATCGGGCAGCTTGCCGATGTCCTCGGCCACCACCGAGTCGATGATCTGGTCCGAATTCCTCCGGATATTCTGCGCCGATTGCAGCGAGCGCCGGATGCCGGTGACGACGATATCCTCGCCGGCCTCCTCGACTGCCGCCGCATCCTCCGCCGGCGCATCCTGCGCAGCTTCGTCCAGCGCCTCCTGCGTTTCGGCGGCGGGATCGGCCGCCGCTGCGGGATCGCTTTGAGCCATTGCCGGAGTCGCGACGAAGGCGAGGATCGCGGCGGACGATGAGCAGAGGACGAGCGACTTGAGGCGCATGCCAGATTCCCCCTTGGATAAGCCCTTTCCCGGGGCCTTTATGACGGGTTTCCTACATTCAAGCGGGAAAGTCTGACAAGCCATTTGTCAGATTTATAAGCGAGTGTGGCTGGGCGGACGCAGGACAGGTCAGGTGCTCGATCCGTCTACTTCATGATGCCCGTCCCCGCTTAGTCATGCCGGACTTGATCGGGCATCCATGAACATGGTCGTACGAGTTCTCGAACCGCGATGTTCATGGACTCCGGATCAAGTCCGGGGTGACGAAACCCCCTCTCCTTCCAGGCCCTCCAGCCCCAGCCACCCCGCCATCAGCCGCAGTTCGGCCTCGAGCCTCTGCCGGGTCTCCGCCGGCGCCCCGGGCTCCAGCGTGGTGCGCCGTACCAGCAGCCGGGAGCGTGCGCGATCGGCCTTCAGGTCGACACGCGCGACCAGAGCCTCGTCGAGGAGGAAGGGCAGGACGTAATAGCCGTGAACCCGTTTCTCGGCGGGCGTGTAGATTTCGATCCGGTAGCGGAAGCCGAACAGCCTTTCGGTTCGGCTTCGCTCCCAGACCAGCGGATCGAAGGGCGCGAGCAGGGCCTGGCCCCGGATCCGGCGGGGGCGTCGGGCTCCGCGGTGAAGATAAGCGGGCCGAGTCCAGCCGTCGACATGGACCGGGAGAAGCAGCCCTTCCTCCACCAGCTCGGCCACCGCCCGCCTCGCCGCTTCAGGCTTGAGCCGGAAATAATCGCGAAGCTCGGTCTCGGTCGCGATCCCGAGCGCCTCGGCGGCCTTGGCGACCAGCGCCCGCTTCGAATCCGCCTCGACCGGAGTCGGAAGCGCCAGGATCTCAGCCGGGATCACGCGCTCGGTGAGGTCGTAGACCCGCTCGAAGCCGCCCCGCCGGGTCGAGGTGGTGATGAGGCCGGCCCAGAACAGCCATTCCAGGGCGCGCTTGGTGTCGCCCCATTCCCACCAGCCGCTGCGGCCTTTGCCCCCCTCGAAATCCGATGCGGCGAGCGGCCCCTCGGCTCGGATACGGGAGAGTATCGCCTCGGCCTCGGGCCGGCGCTCGCTTGCATAGGCCTTGAGGCTCCCCCAGCCGATCTTGCCCCGCTCGGCGCTCGCCATCCGCCAGCGCAGCAGGGGATGCATCCCCAGCAGCAGGAGCGACGCTTCGTGCGCCCAATATTCGAAAAGCCGCCGCTCCCGCTTGGGGCCCCAGGCGGCGCGATCGATCAGTCCGCGATCGTAGGGGCCGAGCCTGGAGAAGGCCGGAAGGTAATGCGCCCGGACCAGAATGTTGACGCTGTCGATCTGGTGAAGCCCGAGGCGCTCGACCGTCCGGCGCAGGTCGCGCGTCGTCACAATGTCGGGACGGGGCCGCCCGAAACCCTGCGCCGCCAGCGCGATCCGGCGCGCTTGGGCCAGCGACAGAAGCTCGGTCACGCCCGTCGGTTGTTCCTCCAGATCGAAACCAAGATGTCTGAGGGCATTGCGGGGCGCCTTCTATCCACCCCCGCCGCCAAGACAAGCCGCTGACTGGTTAATCGCACGGTCGGCAAATTTCTGGGGTGGATTTTTTCATCCTTCGTCTATGGTTAGGCCACGGGCGGGGGCCCTAAGCGAATTTTCGGGCGGGGCACGACGCACGAGGAGTGAATTGGTGAATTTACAGGCTCCCCGCGATTTCATCGATCGCCGCCAGCTCCTCAGCGCGCTTCGCAGCTTCCGCCGGGGCGACTTCAGGGTCAGGCTCTCGGAAGACCTTCCCGGCGAGGACGGCGAGATTGCCCGTCTTTTCAACGAGACCGTCTCCCTCAACGAGCAGATGACCGACGAGCTCGAGCGGCTCTCGCAGGTGGTCGGCAAGGAAGGCAAGATCAGCCAGCGCGGCCGGGTCAAGGCCGCCACCGGAGGCTGGGAATCCGCCATCCGCTCGGTCAACGAGCTGATCGAGGACATGGTCCAGCCGACCGCCGAGGTCGCGCGAGTCATCGGAGCGGTCGCCAAGGGCGACCTTTCTCAGTCGATGACGGTCGAGATCGACGGCCGGCCGCTGAGGGGCGAGTTCCTCCGCATCGGCAAGATCGTGAACACCATGGTGGAGCAGCTCGCCTCCTTCGCCTCCGAGGTGACCCGAGTCGCCCGCGAAGTGGGAACCGAAGGAAAGCTGGGCGGCCAGGCGAACGTGAAGGGCGTCGCCGGCACCTGGAAGGACCTCACCGACAACGTCAACGCCATGGCCACCAACCTGACGGGCCAGGTCCGCAACATCGCCGAGGTGACCACCGCGGTGGCCAGCGGAGACCTTTCCAAGAAGATCACCGTCGAGGTGAAGGGCGAGATCCTCGAGCTCAAGAACACGATCAACGTCATGGTCGACCAGCTCAACAGCTTCGCCTCCGAAGTGACGCGCGTCGCCCGCGAAGTGGGTACCGAGGGCAAGCTCGGCGGCCAGGCCCGGGTGGAAGGAGTCGCCGGCACCTGGAAGGACCTTACCGACAACGTGAACCTGATGGCTGAGAACCTCACCGGCCAGGTCCGAAACATCGCCGAGGTGACCACCGCCGTCGCCTCGGGCGATCTTTCCAAGAAGATCACCGTCGACGTGAAGGGCGAGATCCTCGAGCTCAAGAACACGATCAACGTCATGGTCGACC
>DASQZF010000047.1:0-12176 GCA_035638835.1 Allosphingosinicella sp.
GTCCGGGGACGGGAGCCGGACGGCTATCACCGCCTCGAAACCGTCTTCGCCTTCGCGGAGGATGGCGACATCCTGAGCGTCGCCGAAGGGGAGGGCCTGAGCCTGCGCATCGTCGGGCCATTCGCCTCCAGCCTGGCGGGCGAGGACAATGCGGACAATAGCGTCCTTGCCGCCGCGCGCGCCTTGCGGGAGCGCGGGAGATCGAACGCAGGGGCCGCGCTCACGCTCGACAAGCGCCTTCCGGTCGCATCGGGGATCGGCGGCGGATCGGCGGACGCGGCCGCCGCGCTTCGACTCCTGGGCCGCTGGTGGGGCCTCGGCCTGCCAGTGGAAGCCCTCGTCGAGATCTCCACCGGGCTTGGGGCCGACGTGCCCGCCTGCCTCCACTCGCGGACGGCGCGCGGGGAAGGACGGGGCGATCGCCTGCGGTTCACCGATTACGGCCTGGGCGGTGCTCCGCTGCTGCTGGTGAACCCCGGCGTGAAACTGTCGACCCGCTCGGTCTTCGAGCGGTGGGACGGGCTCGACGGAGGGCCGCTCGGCGACCCTGAGCTTGGACGAAACGACCTCGAGGCGCCCGCCCGGAGCCTGGTTCCCGAAATAGGCGCGGTGCTCGACGCGCTCGCCGCCTCGGGCGCAGCAAGGCTGGTGAGGATGTCGGGTTCGGGCGCGACCTGCTTCGCTTTGTTCGAAAATGTCGAGGATCGCGACGAAGCACATCGCCAGATCGCCGCACGCCGTCCAGATTGGTGGCAGCTCTCAAGTCGCCTCAGGTGACCCACGAGTCCCATGCGGGGACGCACCTTACCGTAGTTTAACCATCGTAACCCGCACTCTTGCGTTGTGGCACGGTCCTTGCTGCTGGGACGAACGACGAGTCGAAACGGGCCCGAGGGGGCTTGGTGGACATTCGCCCATGGTCCCGCTCCGCCACGGAGCCGGCGCCATGGCCCTCTAGAGCCGGCCGCGACCGACCGCGCGGCCGGCTCTTTTTTTTGGGGCGACAAAAGCGGCCGGTGCGGTCAAATCGGCCGATGTTCGAACTGACGCTCGAAGGCGCTTTCGCCCGCCTCCGCCTCGACCGGCCCGAGGCGCGCAACGCCATTCCCGTCCATGGCTGGGCGCTGCTCTCCCACCGATGCGGCGAGGCGGCGAGGGCGGGCGCGCGTCTGCTCGTCCTTTCGGGGACTTGCGACGCCTTCTGCGCGGGCGCGGACCTGGGCGATTTTCACGGCTTCACGACCGATCCGGAAAGCGTGACGTCCTTCCGGCGCCTGATGCGAACGGGCCTGGACGCCCTTCGCGACCTGCCCTTCACCACAGTCGCCGCGATCGAAGGCCCGTGCTTCGGAGCCGGAGTCGCGCTCGCCATGGCTTGCGACGTCCGGATCGCGGCGCCGTCCGCGCGATTCGCGATCACTCCGGCGAAATTCGGAATCTCCTTCCCGCAGGAGGACGTAGCCCGCCTCGTCGCCCTGATCGGGCCGGGACAGGCTTCGAGGCTCCTCCTCGGCGCGGGAACGAGCGACTCGGCCGAGGCGGCTCGGATCGGGCTGATCGAGCTCCTGGCGCCCGATGTCGGTCTCGCCGTCGACGCGTTCGCCGCGGCCGTCCTGGCCAACAGCGCCGAGAGCGTCGCCCTGCTGAAACGCGGCATCGGGCTGGCGGTCGAGGGCAGGGCTCACGACCCGGGACAGGATCGAAGCTTCGACTCCCTTTTCGGATCGGCCGATTTCCGCGAGCGGCTCGCGGCTCTCCGGCCGGGCCGCTGACTTGCCTGACAGGCGGCAATCGGAGAAGAGCCGCGCGATGAAGCGCTCCGCCGCTCTCCTCCTCTTCCTCGTCGCCGCCTGCGGAGGGCCGCCGGCGGACAGGCCGGCTGGGGAGAAGATCGACTGCGCGCTCGACGGTGCCGCCGCGTTCGAGCGAGTCTGCACGCTCGAGCGGACCGCGGCGCCGGAGCTCCTGCTAACCCTCCGAAGTCCGAGCGGAAGCTTCCGCCGCCTGGTTGCGACCCGCGACGGGCGCGGAGTGGTCGCCGCGGACGGCGCCGAGCCGGCGACGGTGGCGATCGTCGGCAAGGATCTGATCGAAGTCTCGGTCGGCTCCGACCGCTACCGGCTTCCGGCGCGGGTGCGATGACCCGCTTCGTCCTGACCGCCGCCGAGATGCGCGCCGCCGAGGCGGCCGCCATTGCCGCTGGAACGCCGGCCGGCGAACTGATGGAGAAAGCAGGGGCGGCGGCCGCCGAGGCGATCCGGCGCTTTGCCGGGGCTCCGCCGGCCCTGGTCCTGTGCGGGCCCGGCAACAATGGCGGGGACGGTTATGTCATCGCCCGGCACCTGGCCGGGCGAGGCGCGGCGGTGCGGGTCGCGGCCCTGGGCGATCCGAAGACGATCGAGGCCCGCGCTGCCCGCGCCGCCTGGACCGGCCCGGTGGAGCCTCTCTTCGAGGCTGCTCCCGCATCCTTGATGGTCGACGCCCTGTTCGGCACCGGGCTCGTCCGGCCGCTCGATCCGGAGATGGCGCGGCGCCTCCGCTTTCTCGCCGGCGCCGCCAGGGTGCGGGTCGCGGTCGACCTGCCCAGCGGGGTCTCGACCGACGACGGGGCCATCCTCTCGCCTGTCCCCGATTTCGATCTCACGATCACCTTCGCGACCCTGAAGCCCTCGCACCTCCTCCAGCCCGCCGCCCGACATATGGGGCGGGTGGCGGTCGCGGACATCGGGCTGGAGACCGAAAGCAGGCTCGCCGTGATCGACAGACCGGCCCTTCGCCGCCCCGGCCCGGACGACCATAAGTATACGCGCGGCTACCTGCTCGTCGTCGGCGGAGCCATGCCGGGCGCGGCGGCGCTCGCGGCGAGCGCCGCCGTCCGTGCCGGCGCGGGCTATGTCGCACTGACCGGCGAGGGCGGGACGGTGCCCAACGCCGTGGTCCGCCGGACTTTGGAGGCGGCCCTGGCCGACGGGCGGGTGAACGCCATCCTCGTCGGCCCGGGCCTCGGGCGGGACAGGGAGGCCCGGGACAAGCTCCGCTCGGTGATGGAAAGCCCGCACCCGGTCGTCGTCGACGGCGACGCCTTGTGGCTCATGGCCGGCAAGGGCGACTTCCCGGAGCGCGGCGCTTACACGCTGTCCACGCCGCATGCGGGGGAGTTCGGGGATCTTTACGGCGACGGCGGAAGCAAGATCGACGCCGCGCGTTCGGCTGCCGTCCGGACCGGCCACACGATCGTCTACAAGGGTTCCAATACGGTGATCGCCGATCGAGAGGGTCGGGCAGCGGTCTCCCGTCCGGGACCGGCCTGGCTGGCCAGCGCCGGAACCGGCGACGTCCTCGCCGGGATCGTCGCCGCCCAATGCGCGGCCGGAGCCTCCGCTTTCGACTCCGCGAGCGCCGGGGTCTGGCTCCACAACCGGGCCGCCCAATTGGCCGGCTCCGGCCTGATCGCCGACGACCTGGTCGATCATCTGCCCGCCGCTCTCGCGGAATGCCTATGAGCGCCGGCGATCTCATCCTTCGCCTCGCCGGGCGCGGCGATGGAGTCGGCGAGAGCGGGCGCTATTATCCGCTTGCCGCCCCGGGCGACCGGGTCGCGGCGGACGGAAGAGTCGAGCCAGGCCCTCACCGGCAGGCGCCGCCCTGCCGCCATTTCCCCGAATGTGGCGGCTGCCAGCTCCAGCATGTCGACGACGAGGCCTATGCCGGCTTCCTTGGCGACCGGATCGCCTCGGCGCTGGCCGCCCAGGGCCTGCCGGCGCCCGACATCCTCGCCCCGCACGTCTCGCCTGCGAACAGCCGTCGCCGGGCCTCGCTTCGGGCGGAGCGGGTCGGAGTGCTCGGCTTCAACGCCGAGTCGAGCCACCGCATAGTCGACATGCGCGAGTGCCACATATTGCGGCCCGAGCTCTTCGCGCTCGTCCACCCGCTGCGGGCTCTGCTCCGAAGCCTCAAGCTCGCGGCCACCGCCGGCGTCCGGCTGACCCTCACCGATCAGGGCGTCGACCTCCTGCTCGAGAAGGTCGAAGCCGAGGGGCTCGCCGCGGCCGAGGCGCTGGGCGCCTTCGCCCGGAACCACGGCCTGGCGCGGCTCGCTCTCGACGACGGCTACGGGGCCGAGACCCATTGGGAGCCCGAGCCGGTGACGGTCACTCTGGGCGGAGTCCCGGTCCCGCTTCCGCACGGGGCCTTCCTCCAGGCGACCGCGGAGGGCGAGGCCGCCCTGGTCGAAGCGGTAAGGCGCGCGGTGGGGGAGGCGCGGATCGTCGCGGACCTGTTCGCCGGCCTCGGCACTTTCGCTCTGGCTCTGGAGGGACGAATCCTCGCCGCCGAAGCCGCCCGCGACGCCGCTCTCGCCCTCAAGGCGGCCGCCGGCCGGGCGCAGCGGCAGGTCTTCGTCGACCATCGCGACCTTTACCGCCGTCCGCTCGACCCGGCGGAGCTCAATCGCTTCGAGGCGATCATTCTCGACCCTCCGCGGGCCGGCGCCAGGGAGCAGGCCGCAGCCCTCGCCCGGGCGCAGGTCCCGCGGATCGCCTACGTCTCCTGCAACCCCTCGACCTTCGCCCGCGACGCCGCCGCTCTGACCGAAGGCGGCTACCGGTTCGACTGGATCCAGCCGGTCGGCCAGTTCCGCTGGTCGACCCATGTCGAGCTGGTCGGAGCGTTTTCCCGACCCTAGGATCGATCATCTTGCGACCGACTCGTCATTGCGAGGAGCGAAGCGACGAAGCAATCCAGTGAGCCTCTGAGGTCCGCTGGATTGCTTCGCTTCGCTCGCAATGACGGAGCGGCTCCCCTAAAGCGATCGGACTGCGGGACTCAGCCCATATGCCCCGACACCATCCGGATCGCCTGCACGGTCAACCCGGCCAAGGCCAGCGACGACAGAGCGAACAGGATGAAGCGCCAGGTGATGACGTTGACGGTCGCCTGCACCAGGCTGTGAGCGATCCTCAGCGCCACATAGGCCCAGGCGAGGATCGCGCTCGAGCCGCCTCCGGCATGGCCGACGGCGAGGGCGAGGGCGATCGCGTAGAACAGCGTCGGCTGCTCCATCAGGTGCATGTAATTATGCGCTTTCCACATCACGTCGTCGTCGACGACGCCTTCGAGCGCGGCACCGCCGCGGCCGCCGAACCTGCCCTTGAGCGAGATACCCTTGCGCTTCATCGCCGCGAAGCGGGTCGACATCATCCAGGCCATGACCAGCAAGGTCCAGGCGACGAGCGCGACGACGGGCGCGAGAATGGGACTGTCCATGGCTTCTTGTCTCCCCCTATTGAAGGGCGAGAGTGGCGGCCGCGGATGCGGGAGTCAAAGCGCCCTTTAGTGGCTGAAAAAGCCTGCTAAACAGGGCGCCGGAGTTTCAGGGAGTGAAAAGATGAAGCGGATCGCGACGACGGCAATGGCGGCAATCCTGCTGGCCGGGACTGCGACGGCCCAGCAGCCCGCGCGTCAGGGCCAGCGCACGCCCGTCCAGGCGCAGCGCCCGCCCGCCCAGGCGCAACGCCCGGCCCAGCGCGCTCCCGCCATTCCCACCCGGGTCACCGCGACGACCCTCGCCAACCTGTGCAGCCAGGACCGCAACGCCTGCCTGGCTTACGTGCTCGGCGCCACGGACGCCTTTTCGAGCGCCCTGGTCGCCGCGGGGCGGCCGCCCGCCTTCTGCTTTCCGGGGGGCATGACCAACGACCAGATCGCGCAGACGGCCGTGCGCTACCTTCGAGCGAACCCGCAGGAGGGGGGCAACAATGCCGGCCTCGTCATCCTCGCCGGGCTCACCTCGGGATTTCCCTGCGGCTATTGAGCCGAGGCCGGGCGCGCCGCCTCGGCGGCTGCGACCGAATCGAGGGATCCGAGGGTAGTGCGAAGATAGGTCGCGAAGCGCGCCCGCTCGGCGCCCCAGGCTAGGCTTCCCTCGGACTTCTCCGCTCGGCTCCAATAGGCCAGCCAGACCTGCGCGGACCTCTTGAACAGCGCCGGCGCCTCGTACGGCGGCGCTATACGGATCGCCTCGGAGGCGTAGTCGAGCGCCGGCCCCAATTGTTGGATGTTCCCCGCCGCCCGGCGGGCATGCATGTCTGCGCGAGCGAGAAGCACGGAATCGTGAAGCTTCGGTAGCCGCCGACGAAAAACCCCCGCCGGTCAGGGCGGGGGTTCTCGATTCAGGCGTCTTCGAACAGCTTCGCGAAGCGCCGCTGCTCGCGGTCGCGCCAGTGGCCGCGATGATAGGCGTCGCTGGCCAGGAGCGGCAGGACGCTGGTCGCCTCGGCGAACACCATCTGCTCCATCGCGGTCGAGACCTTGCCCCAGCTCGCCGCCTCCTGGAGGGTCGAGGAGGAGCAGGCGCCGTCGCGAACGTCCGCGACGGTGATCTGGATCGCATATTTATGAACTTCCACATCATCGTGGCCGAGGATCTCGGCGCACACGACCGTGTCCTGGGTGAAGTTCTTCGGAACGCCTCCGCCGATCATCAGAAGGCCCGTCGTGCCCGCCTCGATCTTGAGGTTGGTAAGCTCCCGGAAATCGGCGATCGCGTCGAGGACCATGTAGGGCCGGCCAGCCTTCATCGCGTCGACCTGGTGCTTGACGAGGCCGAAGCCCGCCGAGCTGTCGACGAAGGCCGGGCAGAAGATCGGAACGTCATGCTCGTAGGCGAGCTTGACGAGGCTGTTCTCCTTCTTGCCGTGGGTCATCAGCCACTTGCCCATCTCCTTGATGAAGGCGCGGGACGAATAGGCCTTGGGCTCGAGCGAGTTGGCGATGTCGCCGATCGTGTGATCGGTCTCCTGAAGCTTCTCTTCGTCGATATAGGTGTCGTAGATCCGATCGATGTAGAGCGAGCGAAGCGTATCGTCGTCCGGGATTTCGAGCGCCTGGTAATGCTTGTGGCCGAGCGCCTCGAAGAAATCCATGTCGACGATGGTGGCTCCGGTGGCGACGATGGCATCGACCATGTTGTTGCGCACCAGCTCCGCATAGAGGTCCATGCAGCCGCCGGCCGAGGTCGAGCCGGCGATCACCAGGATCACCGAGCAATCCTTGTCGGCCAGCATCGTGTTGTAGATCTCGGCCGCGCGGCCGAGGTCGCGGCTGGTGAAGCTCATCTTCTTCATCGCGTCGACGATGGGACGGGCATCGAAGCTCTTGATGTCGATATGCTCGACGACGTTCGAGAGGAGCTCGGCCTTGCGGGTGTCGTTGATCTTGGTCTCGTTATTCATCTTCAATTCCACACTTGCACAGTTAACCGCCGTCGTTGAGGGGACGCGGAAACCCGTTCGTTTCCCCAAGGGGAAAGAGATGATTCCCCTCCCTGCAAGGGAGGGGCTAGGGGTGGGTAGCGGCCGCGCAGCGGACGCTTCGGCGCCGGCCCGGCCTTGCGGCCGGACCCACCCCCATCCCCTCCCTTCCAGGGAGGGGAGTTTCGCCTAGAGCTTGACCACGTTGTTCCGGGCGACTTCCGCGGCATCTTCGCCGTAGAGGGTCGCCATCGGCTCGTCCGTCATCACGACCTTGGCGACCGCGCCGAAGCCGTTGAAGCCGGTCCGCATCGCGCAGCCATAGGCTCCGAGCATGCCGATCTCGATATAGTCGCCCGCGCCCACGTCCGCCGGGAGCTGGAACGGCCCGGCCATATGGTCGAGGTCGTCGCAGGTCGGCCCGTAGAAGCTGAAGCCCATTTCGCGCAGGTCCGATTCCTCCTCGCGGAGAAGCTTCACCGGGAAGCGCCAGCCGATATGCGCCGCATCGAACAGGGCTCCGTAGGCGCCGTCGTTGATGTAGAGCTGGTCCCCGCGGCGCTTCTCGACCCGAACCAGGAGGCTCGCATATTCCGCGCACAGGGCCCTGCCGGGCTCGCACCACAGCTCGGCCGAGTAGCTGATCGGAAGACTCTCGAAGGCCCGCGAGATGACATTGAAATAGGCCTCCAGCGGCGGCGGCTCCATTCCGGGATAGACCGAGGGGAAACCCCCGCCGACGTCGACGATATCGACCGTGACGGCCGCCTCGACGATCGCGGCGCGGACCCGCTCCATCGCCTCGTAATAAGCGGTCGGGCTCATCGCCTGGCTTCCGACATGAAAGCAGATTCCGAGCGCATCGGCCGCCTGGCGGGTGGCGAAGAGCAGGGCCTTCATCTCGTCCGGCTCGGCGCCGAACTTGGAGGCGAGGCTGAGCTTGCTGTGATCCGAGGAGACCCGGATCCGCACGCACAGGTTGAGATCCTCGGCCTCGACCCCGTCGGTCGAAGTGGCGCGGACGATCTTCTCGAGCTCGTCCATCGTGTCGAGCGAGAAGGTGCGCACGCCCAGCTTATAGGCTTCGGCGATCGCTTCCTCGGCCTTCACCGGGTGCATGAAGCACTGGACGGCCTGCGGAAGAGTCTCCGCGACCAGCCGGACCTCGGCGATCGAGGCCACGTCGTAATGCGTGACTCCGCTGTCCCAGAGAATCTGGAGAAGGTCGGGCGACGGGTTCGCCTTCACCGCATAGAGCGACCGGCCCGGAAACTTCTCGACGAAGAATCGGGCGGCGCGCCTTGCGGCGTGCGGACGAAGAAGCGTGACCGGCTGGACCGGACGCTGCTTGGCGATATCGGCGGCCGAGACGGCGCCGATCTGGGGGACAGCTAGCCCCAGCGCGTTATGATGGTTGTGCAAATCAAGGGACCTCCAAAGGCGGTAGTTGACGAGAAAGCTGCCTTGCGGTTGTTGGAAGTCCCCATGGGGCAGCGAGGGGGGATATATGGACCCCGTGCCCCAGTGTAAAGGAATGCTTTTTTCCATTTGAAACCAGAGGCTTGAATGACAGAGAGGAAGCCCACGCCAGAGGGTGTCGCTGCTGCGGCGAAGCGCATCGCCGGGCACGTCGTCGAGACTCCGCTTCTGCCGCTCGAGTGGCGGGGCATCCGTCTGTGGGTGAAGGCCGAGTGCCTCCAGGAAGGGGGGAGCTTCAAGCTCCGGGGAGCCACCAACCGGCTGCTTCTCCTCGGCGAATCGGAGCGCCCGCGCGGAGTGGTCGCCTTCTCCTCGGGCAACCATGCCCAGGGCGTGGCGATCGCGGCGCGCCGGCTCGGGATCCCGGCGACCATCGTCATGCCGTCCGACGCCCCGGCCGTGAAGCGCGAGGCGACGCTCGCCGCGGGCGCCGAGATCGTCGCCTACGACCGTGCCACGCAAAGCCGCGAGGAGATCGCCTCCCGCCTCGCCGAGGCCCGGGGCGCCGTCCTGGTGCCCTCGTTCGACGACGTCGACGTGATCGAGGGCCAGGGCAGCGTCGGGATCGAGATCGCGAAGGCTTTGGGCGCGGCGCCGGACCGTGTGCTCGTCCCCTGCGGCGGCGGCGGGCTCTCGGCCGGGATCGCGCTCGCCTGTCCCGGGGCCCGGATCGTGACCGTGGAGCCCGAAGGCTGGGACGACATGGCCCGTTCCCTCGAGGCGGGCGAGCCGGTCCCGGTCGTCGAGCCGGCCCCGCCGACCCTGTGCGACGCCCTCCAGACCAGGCTGGTCTCGCCTCTGACCCTGGGCGTCCTCCGCGATTCCGGCGCGAGCGGCCTGTTCGTCACCGAAACCGAGATCGAAGCCGCAATGGCTTTCGCCGCACGCCACCTCCGGATCGTCGCCGAGCCGGGCGGGTCGGTCGCCCTCGCGGCGCTTCTCGCCGGAAAGGCGGGCGAGGTCACGAAGCGGACCGTGGTCGTGGTCTCCGGTGGAAACGTCGATCCGGAGCTCTACGCCGCGATCGTCGGAGCTCAGGCCGCGGAAGCGGCCCGGTAATCGGCCGGATCGATCCGCTCGGCGGGGGAGACGGCCTCGATCTGCCGAGTCAGCGCCTCGAGCTGGAGCCCCAGCGTCCTCAGCTCCGCAGCGAAGATCTCGCCGTCATGGCCCGGGCGAGCGAGGGTCGCCGCTTCGAGCAGCGTATCGAGCATCATCGACAGGCTGGGAAGGATCGATTCCTCGATCCGCTCGAAAGCCTCGTCCAGCTGCCGTTTCGCTTCTCCGTCGGGCATGGAAGCGGACGCTATGCCCCGGTGCTTACCGTTTCGTAAAAACTCGCCCCTGTTTTCCTGTCCCCCAGGCTGGCACAAAGGCTGCGATGACCGGATTCCCCGCCGCCCTGCTCTCGATCCTCGTCCTGGCCGCCTTCGCGCTGGTGGCGGGCGGTGCATACCTGCTGATCAAGCGCAAGGAGCGAAAGCAGGGCCTGCTGATGCTGGTCGCCGCGGCGGTGATGTTCGGCAACGTGCTGATCTGGACATTGTGACGATGAGGATCTTCGATTTCGACCGCGCGATCGTCCGGGAGCCCGCGCAGAGCGTCGTCCGGGGCCTCCGCACCGGCTCCGAGGTGCCGGCCTACGAGCGGGTCCTCGCCGAGCACCGCGCCTATGTCGCCGCCCTGGAAGCCGCCGGGGCCGTCGTGGAAACCCTTGCCGCGCTGCCCGATCATCCCGATTCGGTCTTCGTCGAGGATCCGGCATTCGTCCTGCCCGAAGGCGCGATCCTGCTCCGCCCCGGCGCCCCCAGCCGATTCGCCGAAGCCGCCTCGCTGGCGCCCGTCCTCCATCGCCATTTCGCCAATGTGGCCAAGGTGGACGAAGGCCTCGTCGACGGCGGCGACATATTGATCCTGCCCGACGAAATACTGGTCGGGCTCTCCGCGCGCACCGATGAAGCCGGCGCACGGCGCTTCTGCGCCCTCGCCGCCGATCTCGGCCGCCGGGCCCGGATCGTCGAACCGCCGCCCGGCCTGCTCCACCTCAAGACCGGCTGCGCGCTTGTCGACGAGCGAACGCTGATCGCCGTCCCGGCCATGGCTGCGCTCTTCCCCGGCTACGAAATGCTGATCACTCCCGAGGGCGAGGAGCATTCGGCCAACCTGATCCGGGTCAACGACCGGATCCTGATGGGAGACGTCTTCCCGAAAACCGCAGCCATGCTCGCCGGCAGGAGCCTCGACGTGGTCGAGATCCCGGCCTCGGAGATCGCCAAGATAGACGCCGGCCTCTCCTGCATGTCCCTCCGCTGGCACTCGGGCGGGAGGTGAGTCCCCCGTCATGCTGAACTCGTTTCAGCATCCAGGGTCGAGCCGCTCAGCCGTCCGCCGCCCTCGCATCGCGCGCTTATCCGCCCCGGCCGGCAGGCCCTGAATTTTTGGCGCCGAGGCCCCGGAGAGGAGCGCAAACGCCCGTCCCACACCTGACCTCGGAACGGGGCCCCCACCCTGGACCCTGAAACAAGTTCAGGCTGACGCAGCAGCGCTACCGCCTCACCGTATCGGGCAGCTCGGGTCCAGCCTGAAGTCGAGATACTGGTCCACCGCCTTCATCAGCTGCGGCATCTCGTTGGCGAAGAAATGGTTCGCCGTCGGGATGGTCGAGTGGTGGATGGTGATGTGCTTCTGCGTGCGAAGCTTGTCGACCAGCTTCTGAACCGCATTGGGAGTGACCACCTCGTCGCCTTCGCCCTGGATGATGATGCCGGAGGCGGGACAGGGGGCCAGGAAGGTGAAATCGTACATGTTGGCCGGAGGGGCGATCGAAATGAAGCCGCGGACCTCGGGCCGGCGCATCAGGAGCTGCATCCCGATCCAGGCGCCGAAGCTGACCCCGGCGATCCACGTCGTCTCCGCCTCCGGGTGGACCTGCTGCACCCAGTCGAGCGCCGAGGCCGCGTCGGAGAGCTCGCCGATGCCGTTGTCGAACACGCCCTGGCTCTTGCCGACTCCGCGAAAGTTGAAGCGCAGGGTCGCGAAGCCGCGCCGAACGAACGTCTTGTACAATTCCTGCACGATGGCGTTGTTCATCGTGTTGCCGTGGGGATGCGGATGAAGGATCAGCGCGACCGGCGCGCGGGGACGGGGGCCGGGGTTGAATCGGCCTTCGAGACGGCCTTCGGGACCGGGGAAGATGACTTCGGGCATTGCACCTGCGCTCTGGCGAACTTGAAAAGGAACCACGCGGCGTGCACGCGGAAGCGGCGCTGTATATAAGGCGAAACGCTCTTTTAGCAATCTTGGGAAACCGCGAGTGCCGGAACGCATCTATCTCGACCATGCCGCGACCACGCCGATGATCCCGGCGGCGCGCGAAGCGATGGTGGAGGCACTGGCGCGGTGGCACAATCCGAGCTCGCCGCATGCCGAGGGGCGGGCGGCGAAGGC
>DASQZF010000048.1:0-3052 GCA_035638835.1 Allosphingosinicella sp.
GCCATCGGCTATTGCTTCGGCGGCCTGTGCGTCCTCGATCTGGCCCGGTCCGGCACCGACATAGCCGGAGTGGCCAGCTTCCACGGCCTGTTCGACGCACCCGACCTGCCGCCGCTGCCGATCCGGGCCAAGGTGCTTGCACTCCATGGTTGGGACGACCCGATGGTCCCGCCGGACGCGGTCGTCGGCCTTGCCAGGGAGCTGACCGAGGCCGGCGCAGACTGGCAGATCCACGGCTACGGCCATGTCGGGCACGCCTTCACCAATCCGCACGCCGACCGCATCGGGTTCGACGGGGTCGCCTACAACCAGGCCGCCACGCGACGCAGCCGGGCCGCGCTCCACGACTTCCTCGACGAGCTGTTCGGCGCCACGTGACTGCCTATGTCGCCCTGCTGAGGGCCGTCAACGTGTCCGGAGCCGGCCTCCTGCCGATGAGCGAGCTTCGCTCCATGGGCGAGGCGTGCGGCTTCACCCGCGTCCGTACCCACATCGCGAGCGGCAATCTGCTGTTCGACAGCGACCTTGTGGAGGAGGCGATGATTCGCCTGCTGGACGAGCGGATCGCCGCCATCTTCGGGAAGCGCGTACCGCTATTCGTGCGGTCCGCCGCGGAGATGCGTGCGATCGCCGACAGTAACCCGTTTCCGGACGAGCGGGGGAGCCGCAACATGGTCTTCTTCCTCGGCGGCCCACCGCCAGCGGACCTGCTTGCCCACGTCCGAGGGCGGCAGGGCGAGCGGATCGCACTCGGCATCCGTGAGGTTTCGGTCGCCTATGGCGAGGGCATCGGCAAGACCAAGCTGGTCCTGCCCGACCCCGACGGGCGCACCGCCCGGAACCGCAACACGGTCGAGGCGATCACCGTGCGCCTGGAGGAGGGCAAATGACCGAAGCGGAGGCCGCCAATCGCCTGATGCGCCTGGCGCGGGAGATCGCTCGGCACAATCGCCTCTACCATGGCGACGACGCGCCGGAGGTCAGCGACGCGGAATATGACGCCTTGGTCCGCGAGAATGTCGAACTGGAGGCCGCCTTCCCACACCTCGTTCGGCCGGACTCTCCGTCCGCCCAGGTCGGGGCAGCGCCGTCGGCCGCACTGGCAAAGGTCACGCATGCCCGGCCGATGCTCAGCCTCGAGAATGCCTTCTCGGACGAGGACGTGCATGATTTCGTCCGCCGGGTGCGCCGCTTCCTCAGCCTCTCGGAGCAGGAGCCGGTGGCGCTCACCGCCGAGCCCAAGATCGACGGCCTGTCCTGTTCGCTGCGTTACGAGGACGGCCGGCTAGTGCTGGCGGCGACCCGCGGAGACGGGACGGTGGGCGAGGACGTCACGCCCAACGTGCGGACGGTAAGCGACATTTCGCAGAACCTCGAAGGCGCCCCCGCGGTCCTCGAAGTGCGCGGCGAGGTCTACATGTCCAAGGCCGATTTCGCCGCCTTGAACGAGCGCCAGGCGGAAAGCGGAGGCAAGGTCTTCGCCAATCCTCGCAACGCGGCCGCCGGGTCGCTCCGGCAGAAGGATCCGGCGGTCACCGCCGCTCGTCCGCTCCGCTTCTTGGCGCACGGCTGGGGCGAGTGTTCGCAAGCGCTCGGGGACACGCAGGGCGCGGCGGTCGAGCGGCTGCGTGCGCTAGGCTTCCCGATCGACGAGCGCTTCCGGCGCCTGCCCGACGCGGCCGAGGCATTGGCCCACTATGCCGCCATCGAACATGGCCGGGCCGACCTGCCGTTCGACATCGACGGTGTGGTCTACAAGCTCGACCGGATCGACTGGCAGGAGCGGCTCGGCTTCGTCGGGCGGGCGCCGCGCTGGGCGATCGCCCACAAGTTTCCGGCCGAGAAGGCCGAGACCACGCTCGAGCGGATCGAGATCCAAGTCGGCCGGACCGGCAAGCTGACCCCGCTGGGACGGCTGAAGCCGGTCGGGATCGGCGGGGTCATCGTCAGCAACGTCACCTTGCACAACCGCGACGAGATCGCCCGGCTGGCTTTGCGCGAAGGCGACCGGGTGCGGGTGCAGCGGGCCGGCGACGTCATCCCGCAAGTGGTCGAGAACCTCAGCCGCGACGAACCCAGGCCGGCCTTCGTCTACCCCGATCACTGCCCGGCCTGCGGGTCGGAGGCGATTGCCGAGGAGGGGGAGGTCGACGTGCGCTGCACCGGCGGCCTTATCTGCCCGGCCCAGAAGCTCGAACGGCTCAAGCATTTCGTGAGCCGAGGAGCGATGGACATCGAGGGGCTCGGCGAGAAGACGATCACCGAGTTCGCCAGCCTGGGATGGCTTCATGGCCCGTCCGACATCTTCCGCCTGAAGGCGCATCGCGGCGAGCTGGTCGGGCGGGAAGGGTGGAAGGAGAAAAGCGTCGACAATCTCTTGGCCGCGATCGAGGCGCGCAAGGAGTTCGACTCCGCCCGGCTGCTGTTCGGGCTTGGCATCCGTCACGTCGGGATCGTCACGGCGCGCGACCTTCTGAAGAGCTTCGGCACCGTCGAGGCACTGCAGGCCGCGGCGCTCGGCGACAAGGGGATATCCGAACTGTCGGCGGTCGAAGGCGTCGGCCCGGTGGTCGCGGAAGCGGTCCACGACTTCTTCCACGAACCGCACAATCGCGATGAGGTGGCCGCCCTGCTGGAACTTGCCCGCCCAGCGCCGTTCGTCAGCCAGGCGCGGGAGACGGCCTGGACTGGCAAAGCCATCGTCTTCACCGGTAGTCTTGAAACCATGAGCCGGGACGAGGCCAAGGCCCAGGCCGAGCGGCTCGGCGCCAAAGCGGCCGGATCGGTCAGCGCCAAGACCGATCTGGTGGTGGCGGGCCCCGGAGCTGGCTCGAAGCTCAAGAAAGCGGAGGAGCTTGGCGTCCGGGTCGTGAGCGAAGAGGAATGGGCAAGGATTGTGGCGGAGGCGTGAGATGGGTCAACTTTCCTCAAGCAATCAAGAATGTCTGCTGAGGGTGGAAAGCGGACGACCATCGGCTGCTTAGTGCCTATTCAGCTGCCCAAGGAGGCTCCGAAGAGACTAATGTAGAGCACAGGCATCATACCGAGGAAC
>DASQZF010000049.1:0-26173 GCA_035638835.1 Allosphingosinicella sp.
GGAGTCGGAGTGGAGGCCGCTGGTCATCCGAAGCAGATGATCGGTGGTGATCGTCGCCCGGGGGTCCCCGGGGCTCCGCCATTCCGGGACCGGCGCGGGCGAACCCATGTCCAGCAGGCCGCGATGGACGGCGGCGCCGACGATCGTTCCAGCCAGGCTCTTGGCGACCGACCAGGTGCGCTGCGACATGTGCATGTCGAAATCGTCCCGGTAGCGTTCCGCGACGATCCTCCCGTCCTGGACGACGATCAAGGCGGTCGTCTCGCTCCCCTGCCCGTAGGTGCGGCGGTCGAAGGCGGCGGCCACGGCTCGGGCGAGGGCGCGAGCGTCGCCTTTGGGGCGCGTGGTCGCTTCGCGGTCCCCGTTCGGCCATGGCAGGCGGTCGTTGCGGTCCACCGCGGGGCTGTCAGGGAGCCGCGGCAGCAGCCCGACCGAACCGGCGTCCGCGCCGATCGGCAGCTGGGCGCAGCCGAGGTGGGGCCGCCAGGCGGCGATCCGGGGCGGCAGCTTGTCGTCGAACCGGACGCTGACCGTCTTCGCCTCGCGGTCGATCCTCGCCTCCAGCCTCGGGATGAGCGGCTCGAGTTCGGGATAGATCCGCTTCAGATCGTCCTTCGCGACCTGCGCCTCGGTCTGGCCGGCGTTGAACAGGTCGCTGCACAGGAAGGACGCCTTGTAACCGGCGGCCAGGGCCCGGACATATTCGGGGCGGTCCACCTGGGCGGAAGCGGGCGCGGCGAGGAGGAGGATGGCGACGGCCATCCTTGTCGCCCCGGCGACGATCCGATTCATAGTCACTTCCCCTTCCTCGGCCTCGGCCGGGGCCTGGCGGCCGTCCAGGCGTGCGAGCGCTCGATGATCCCGCGAACTCGCTCGGAATCCTCGCTTCCGTAGCGGACGAGCACCGCCGGCCACCCCTCGTAATGCGGCGTCTGCCAGAAAGTGTCGGGATCGGTTTCCTTCAGCATCTCCACCGTATCGAGATCGATCGCGACTCCGAACGACGTCTCCGCCTCCCGGCCGGTATAGAGGAAGGCCCGGCCGTTCACCTTGACCGCGGGCTTGCCGTAGCTTGTCGAGAGCTCGCTGCCGGGGAGCGAAAGGGCGAAGGCAACCGCCTCGTCCCAGCTCCCGATCGCCTCAGTCATCGCGCCTGGCCCTGCGCTGCTCCTCCCACCAGGCGAGCCGCTCGGCGAGCCGCTTCTCGAAGCCCCGGTCCGTGGGCTTGTAGAAGCTTTGCGGCTCCATCTCCTCGGGCCAGTAATTATCGCCCGAGAAGCCCCCCTCGGAGTCATGGTCATATCGATAGCCCTTGCCGTAGCCGACCTCCTTCATCAGCTTCGTGGGGGCGTTGAGGATGTTCTTGGGGGGCATCAGCGAGCCCGTCTCCCGGGCCGAGCGCCAGGCCGCCTTCTGGGCGACGTAGACCGCGTTCGATTTGGGCGCGGTGGCGAGGTAGAGACAGGCCTGGGCAATGGCCAGCTCGCCTTCCGGGGATCCGAGGAAGTCGTAGGTGTCCTTGGCGGCGATGCACTGGACCAGGGCCTGGGGATCGGCGAGCCCGATATCCTCGACCGCGGCCCGGATCAGCCGGCGAAGCAGGAAGAGCGGTTGCTCGCCCGCGGTCAGCATTCGGGCCAGATAATAAAGCGCAGCCTGCGGATCCGAGCCGCGTATCGCTTTGTGGAGCGCCGAGATGAGGTTGTAATGGCCCTCGCGGTCCTTGTCGTAGACGGCGACCCGGCGGTGAAGGAGCGCGGACAGGCCGGCGGGGTCGAGCGGGTCGGGGAGGTCGACCGAGAAGAGCGTCTCCGCCTGGTTGAGAAGGAAGCGGCCGTCGCCGTCTGCGGTGGCGACCAGAGCGTCGCGGGCCTCGCGGGTCAGCGGAAGCGGCCGCCCGACCAAAGCTTCGCCGCGGTCGAGGAGCCTGCACAAGGCGCTGCTGTCGAGCCGGTTCAGGATCAGCACCTGGGCGCGCGACAGCAAGGCCGCGTTGAGCTCGAACGACGGGTTTTCGGTGGTCGCTCCGACGAGGACGACTGTGCCGTTCTCGACATAAGGCAGGAAACCGTCCTGCTGGGCGCGGTTGAAGCGGTGGATCTCGTCCACGAACAGCAGGGTCTGGCTTCCGAGCTTCACATGGTCGCGCGCCTCGGCGAACACCTTCTTGAGATCGGCCACGCCCGAGAAGACCGCTGAGATGGCGACGAAGCGCATCCCGACGGCGTCGGCGAGCAGCCGGGCGATGGTCGTCTTGCCGGTGCCGGGCGGTCCCCACAGCACCATCGAGGCCAGCTTGCCCGCGGCGACCATCCGCCCGATCGCGCCTTCCGGCCCGGTGAGATGGTCCTGCCCGACCACCTCGTCGAGCGCGCCCGGCCGAAGCCGGTCGGCGAGCGGTGCGCTGTCGGGCGGCGCGGCGTGCGGCGAAGAAATCGGCGGATCGCCGGCGAACAGATCGGCCATGACGCCGCTTCTAGAGCGGTATCGTGTTGAGTTGAACCGCTAAGTCCGTCCAAGCTCCACCGTTCGCCCTGAGCCTGTCGAAGGGCGCTTCTTCCTGCGTCCAGCCGCGACGGAAAGAGAGAGGGCTTTGACAGGCTCAGCCCGAACGGTGCGGGTTCGGGGCCGGAACTCCGAGTTGATTGACTCAGATGCGTCTAAGATATATCTCAGCTAGCTCCAGATAGATTGGAGACACGATATGAGGATTGGCTGTGGACCCCGCTTCACCTTCCGCGACATCCCTCCCGGCCTGATCGCGATGGGCTTCGGCTCCCGCGGCTGGAGCGGCGGCGGCGGCGGATGGGAAGGCGACTGGAGCGCCGAGTTCGGACGTGGCGGCCGCGGCGGCCGCGGCAAGAGGCGGATGTTCGAGTCGGGCGAGCTTCGGCTCGTCCTCCTCAAGCTTATCGCCGACCAGCCGAGGCACGGCTACGATCTCATCCGGGCGATCGAGGAGCTTACCCATGGCAGCTATGCGCCGAGCCCCGGGGTCGTCTACCCGACCCTCACCATGCTCCAGGACATGGGGCTGATCCAGGAAGCGGCTGCGGACGGCACCCGCAAGGCCTTCGCCGTCACGCCCGAGGGCGGAGCCCATCTCGCCGAACGCGCGGAAGAGGTGGAGGCCCTGTTCGAGCGGCTGACCGGAGCCGGCGAGGGCAAGCGCCGGGCCGGCGGAAGGCCGATCCAGCGCGCGGTCGGCAATCTTCTCTCCGCGCTCTGGCACCGGGTCACGGCGGACGACACCAGCGAGGAGAGGCTGCACGAGATCGCCGCCATCCTCGACGAAGCGGCGCAGAAGATCGAACGGCTGAAATGACGAGGCGCCAGCCTCGTCATTGCGAGGAGCGAAGCGACGAAGCAATCCAGTAGCCTCGGGGGCCGCGCTGGATTGCTTCGCTTCGCTCGCAATGACGGGCGAAAAAAATGGGCGCCCCGGACGATACGCACCGGGACGCCCGATCGCGGCGAAAGGAGAAGTCGCGATCTTACTGAACGTTGACTGCCGCGGCGTTGACGTCGGCGTCGTCGATCGCCTCTTCCTTGGCTTCGCCCATGTCGCGGACGGCCTCGGCCTTGTCCTCGGCCGCGTCGTCGACGGCTTCGTTCCCGCTGGCTTCACCGACGGCCTCGATATTCCCGGCCTCGGCTTCCGCCTTGTCGGCGACATTGTCGCCCAGGCTGTCGTCGCCCTGGCCGCCGCAGGCGGCGAGCGCGAGCAGTCCCGCGCCCAGCGCGGCTTTCAACGTAAACTTCATGTACCAATCCCCTCTTTTCGGTCTCTGGCAAAAGGACGCCTCAGACGTGGGGCTGAGGCGTCCATGGGAGCCCCGCGTGACCGGTGGAGGCTCGACCGCTGCATGGAACGTGATAACCTGAGTTAGGTTCCAGCCGAAACGATCAGATAAGTCCCGCCAGCGGACTGGAGGGATCGGCATAGCGGCGCTGCCCCATCCGGCCGGCCCGGTAGGCAAGCCGGCCGGCCTCGACTGCGAGCCGCATCGCCCGGGCCATCGTCACCGGATCCCTGGCCTCCGCGATCGCGGTGTTCATCAATACTCCGTCGCAGCCCAGCTCCATCGCAACGGCCGCGTCGGACGCCGTCCCGACGCCCGCATCGACGAGGACCGGCACCTTGGCGCCTTCAACGATAAGCCGGATCGTCACCCGGTTCTGGATCCCGAGACCGGAGCCGATCGGAGCCCCGAGCGGCATGACCGCGATCGCGCCGGCCTCCTCGAGCTGCTTCGCGGCGATCGGGTCGTCGACGCAATAGACCATCGGCTCGAAACCCTCCTTGGCAAGGGTCTCGGTGGCCCGGAGGGTCTCGCGCATGTCCGGGTAGAGCGTCTTGGCCTCGCCCAGGACCTCGAGTTTGACCAGGTTCCAGCCGCCGGCTTCCCGGGCCAGCCGAAGGGTTCGCACCGCCTCGTCGGCCGTGAAGCAGCCGGCGGTGTTGGGCAGGTAGGTGATCTTCCTGGGATCGATGAAATCCATCAGCATCGGCTGCTTGGGATCGGAGATGTTGACCCGGCGGACGGCGACCGTGACGATCTCCGCCCCGGACGCTTCGACCGCCGCGGCGTTCTGGGCGAAATCCTTGTACTTGCCGGTGCCGACGATCAGCCGCGACGTGAAGGTGCGCCCGGCGACGCTCCATGAATCGTCCGGCATCGTCGCTATTCGGCTTTCTGCGTTCACGTTCGTGGGATCCGCTCGCTGGAGGTCAGGTCAGCGATATAGTGCGGATTACGCCCCACGTAAGCCGCAACGGTTGCGCGGGCTATCCCGACGAAAGCCGGTGGGCGACGACGCTCGCCAACCTCCCGTCATGCTGAACTTGTTTCAGCATCCAGGGTCGAGCCGCTTCGCTGCTTGAAGCCATCGCATCGAGCGCATCACCTCACCGGTCGGCAGCCACTGGATTTTCGAGAGAAGGCGCAAAGGCGCAAAGGCGCGACGTGGAAAAGGTCGCTCTCTGCGTCGCGCCTTTGCGGCTTCACTTTGAAATTGGCACCCGCGGCGCCAGGTGCCTGGCTCAGGGACCCGACCCACAGCCTGACCTTCAGTGGGCGACGCACTGGACCCTGAAACGAGTTCAGGGCGACGACGGAGAGCTCACCCGCCCCCGACGAAGGTCACGATCTCGTAATCGTCGCCGTCCTCGACCATGACCTGGCCGAGCGTCGAGCGGGGCACGATCTCCAGGTTGCGCTCGACCGCGACCCGGGTCGGCTCAAGGCCGAGCTCGAGCGCGAGGTCCGCGATGCTGATTCCCCTGGGTACCCGGCGGGCTTCGCCGTTGACCGTTATCGATGCCGTCTCGTCCACCTTTGCGCTCCTTGCGGCACCGCCCTATAGCGCCGGGCCATGGCCAAGCCACCCATCATCTACGTCCTGAACGGCCCCAATCTCAACCTGCTCGGCGCCCGGGAGCCGGACATTTACGGCCCCGATACGCTCGACGAGATCGCCGGGCGGCTCGAGGACCGGGCGCGGGAATTGGAGGTGGAGGTCGAGATCCGCCAGTCCAACCATGAAGGGCATCTGATCGACTGGCTCCACGAAGCTCAGGCCGAGGGCGCCCGGGCCGTGATCCTCAACGCCGCCGGCTTCACCCATACGTCCGTCGCCCTGCTCGACGCGGTCAGGGCGATCTCGACTCCGGTGATAGAGGTCCATCTCTCCAACCCGCAGGCGCGCGAGAGCTTCCGCCGACGCAGCCTGATCGCACCCGCCGCGAGGGGCACGATCGCCGGCTTCGGCGCCCTCTCCTATCTGCTGGCTCTGGACGCGGCCGCCCGTCTCTGACAGGAAGCGCCGCTTCGGGGCCTCGGCTCCGGACCGCGCAGAAAGAGACTTTCGAAATGAGCGATGAAGAACGCGCCCCGGAGGGCGGCATGCGGATCGAGGCCGATCTGGTGCGCCAGCTGGCCGAGCTCCTCAACCAGAACGATCTGACCGAAATCGAGGTCGAGGACGGCGAGCGCAAGATCGTCGTCAAGCGCAACATCGTCGTGGCGGCGCCCGCGGCCACGGCCCCCGCTCCGGCGGCGGCGGCCCCCGCCGCTCCGTCAGCACCCGCCGCCCCGGTCGCGCCGGCCAGCCATCCCGGGACGGTCAAGTCGCCAATGGTCGGCACCGTCTTCCTGGCCGGCGAGCCCGGCGCGAGGCCCTTCGTCTCGCCTGGCCACACGGTCAAGGAAGGCGACACCCTGCTGATCATCGAGGCGATGAAGGTGATGAACCCGATCGTCGCCCCGCGCTCCGGCACGGTGAGCCAGGTGCTCGTCCTCGACGCCCAGCCGGTCGAATACGACCAGCCGCTGGTGATCATCGAGTAGAGGATGATCAAGAAGGTCCTCATCGCCAATCGCGGCGAGATCGCGCTTCGAATCCATCGCGCGTGTCACGAAATGGGCATCAAGACGGTCGCGGTCCATTCGACCGCGGATACCGACGCGATGCACGTGCGCCTCGCCGACGAGGCGATCTGCATCGGCCCGCCCGCCGCGGCGGATTCCTATCTGAACATTCCGGCGATCATCTCGGCGGCCGAGATCAGCCACGCCGACGCCATCCACCCCGGCTACGGCTTCCTTTCCGAGAACGCCCGCTTCGCGGAGATCGTCGAGCTCCACAACATCATCTGGATCGGCCCCAAGCCCGAGCATATCCGGGTGATGGGCGACAAGGTGGAGGCCAAGCGCACCGCCGCCAAGCTGGGACTGCCGCTCGTGCCGGGCTCGGACGGGCCGGTCGATGGGCCCGAGGAAGCGCGCGCGGTCGCAGCCGCGACCGGCTATCCGCTGCTCGTCAAGGCGGCCTCGGGCGGCGGCGGCCGGGGCATGAAGGTCGTCCGCTTCGAGGAGGAGCTGGACAGCCAGCTCAGCCAGGCGCGATCGGAGGCGAAGAGCGCCTTCGGAGACGACACCGTCTATATCGAGAAATATCTCGGCGACCCTCGCCATATCGAGTTCCAGGTGTTCGGCGACGGCAACGGCCACGCGATCCATCTGGGCGAGCGCGACTGCTCGCTCCAGCGGCGCCACCAGAAGGTCCTCGAGGAAGCGGGCTCCCCGGTCATCACTCCGGAAGAGCGCGACCGGATGGGCGGGATCGTCGCAAGGGCGATGGCCGACATGGGCTATCGCGGCGCCGGGACGATCGAGTTCCTCTACGAGAATGGCGAATTCTTCTTCATCGAGATGAACACCCGACTCCAGGTCGAGCATCCGGTCACCGAATATATCACCGGGATCGACCTCGTCCGCGAGCAGATAAGGATCGCCGCGGGCGAGCCCTTGTCCTGCACGCAGGAGCAGGTCACCTTCCGAGGCCACGCCATCGAGTGCCGGATCAACGCCGAGGATCCGGAGACCTTCGCCCCCTCCCCCGGCACGGTCAAAGGCTTCCACGCGCCCGGCGGAATGCACGTCCGGGTCGATAGCGGCCTCTATGTCGGCTACAAGGTGCCGCCTTATTACGATTCCATGATCGCCAAGCTGATCGTCTACGGCTCCAGCCGCGAACGCTGCATCATGCGGCTCAGGCGCGCGCTCGAGGAGTTCGTGATCGAGGGGATGAAGACGACCATCCCCCTCCACCAGAAGCTGATCAACGAGCCCGACTTCCTGGCGGGGAATTATACGATCAAGTGGCTCGAGGAGTGGCTGGCGCGGGAGACCTCCTAGTTTCCCGATTCTGAAGTTCCCGCCCTAAGTTAGACTCAGTTTTGACAGACAGTCCTGCTTCAAGGAGGGCTGGGTCATGGGTCGAGAGCTACCGGCGTTGGAGTTGGACGAGGCTGAGCGGTTGGAACTGAGCTCGCTGGTCAGCCGCCGCCGCACGGCGCAGGCGCTGGCGCTTCGGGCTCGGATCGTTCTGGCCTGCGCCGAGGGCGGGCAGAACAAGGAGATCGCCGAGCGGTTGGGCCTCGACCGGCAGACCGTGGGCAAGTGGCGGCGGCGCTTCCTGGAGCATCGGCTCGACGGTTTACGGGATGAGCCGCGCTGCGGGACTCCGCGGACGATCGAGGATGCCCGGATCGAGGCGGTGATCGTTCGGACCCTGGAGACGACGCCGCCCAATGCCACCCACTGGAGCTCGCGCTCGATGGCCCGGGAAAGCGGGCTGTCGATCTCGACGGTGCAGCGCATCTGGCGCGCCTTCGGCCTGCAGCCGCACCGGCTGGAGACGTTCAAGCTGTCCACCGACCCCGACTTCGTCGCCAAGGTCCGCGACGTCGTCGGCCTCTACGTCTCGCCGCCCGAGCACGCGCTCGTCCTGTGCGTCGATGAGAAGTCGCAGATCCAGGCGCTCGACCGAAGTCAGCCGGTGCTGCCGATGCGCCCCGGCCAGCCGGAGCGTCGGAGCCACGACTACAAGCGCCACGGCACCACCTCGCTGTTCGCCGCCCTCGACGTCGCCACCGGCAAGGTCATCGGCCAGTGCTTCCCCCGCCACCGGGCCGCCGAGTTCCGCAGGTTCCTCGACGAGATCGAGGCCAACGTCCCCAAGGACCTCGACGTCCATCTCGTCATGGACAATTACGCTACCCACAAGACGCCGCTGATCCGAGCCTGGTTCGCAGGAGAAGCCTGACTATGTATTTGGTCAGGACGACCTAGTCCCTGCCCCTGCGAGCGGCCATCAATGGGCTCGCGGAAGCAGCGTCGCTGAGATCACCGAGTGAGGCTGTGTCTCAGGGGCAGGCCCTGCCTGTCCCGGAAAGCGCCGAAATAACTGAACCGAAACGGAGGCAACCGGCCCCGTCCGATTGAGGAGCCGGCGCCGTCATGATAGCTTCGCCCCTCTGTTCGGGGGGATGGGACATGCGCGCGAGACGCTTCGCTTTCGGAATCGGACTATTGACGGCGGCGCTCGCCGCCGCGCCCCGGCCCTCCATTGCGGCCGATCCGATCTACGTCGCGCAGGGCAAGGACTGGAAGCCCGCCCACCGGGCCGATTTCTACACTCGCGACCAGGGGTCGCCGATCATCCCGCTGGCATGGCTTCGCGCTCTCAGGACTTCGAACGGGGCGCCTTTCCTCGGCGACGGGCTGGCCCGCTACGGCTACCTTCCCAACCCGGGCGGGAAGTTCAACCTCCCGATCGGGTTCATGCCGAGCGGACCGCAGGGCCGCGATGCGGGGATGAACTGCGCGGCGTGCCATACGAGACAGATCGTCGTCGACGGCCGGGAATATCGGATCGACGGCGGTCCGGCGCTGGTCGATTTCGGAGCGTTCCTTCGCGATCTGGACTCGGCGGTGGGCAAAGTCCTGGCCGACGACGCCGCCTTCGCCGCCTTCGCGGCCGCGGCCCGCGCCAACGGCGATCCGTCGCCGAGCGCCGCCGCGCTGAGGCCGCAGGTGGACGCATGGTACGAGCGCCAGCACGCTTTGATCAGCCGCTCGCTGGCGGGGGTCGACTGGGGGCTCGGCCGGCTCGACGCGGTCAGCATGATCTACAATCGCCTGGTCGGGCTCGACATCGGCCCGGCGCCGAGCTTCCTGATCGCCGACAATATCGCCCCCGCCGACGCTCCGGTGCGCTACCCCTTCCTCTGGAACGCCCCCAAGCAGGACCGCACCCAATGGCCGGGCTTCGCCAAGAATGGCGACCGGCTGTTCGCCATGGCCCGCAACCTGGGGCAGGTCTACGGCGTGTTCGGAATGTTCCAGCCCCAAAGGAAGGGCGGCCATGTCGACTTCCTGGTCAACAACAGCGCCAATTGGGACGGGCTGGAGCGGATCGAGACCCTGGTGCAGAAGATGGGCTGGCCGCGCTGGCCCTGGACTTACGACGCCCGGCTCGCCGCCGACGGCAAGAAGATCTTCGACCGCTCTGACTGGCGGCAGGGCGGCTGCGTCGGCTGCCACGGCAAGCGTCCCGGTGCCATCCGCCTGGTCCCGCTGAGCAGGACCTGGGACACGCCGCTCTGCGACGTCGGCACCGATTCGAAGCAATATAGGATCCTCCACCGGACCGTGCGTTCCGGGGTATTCGAAGGCGTGAGGCCTCCGTTCGGAAAGCCGATCGGCGCGACCGCGGACACCTTCCAGCTTCTGTCCGCTTCCGTCATCGGCTCGATCGCCCAGAAGCGCCTCGGGCTCAACATCTTCAAATACGGCTCGGCCCCTCCCCCGGCGGAGGCGACCAGCTCCGCTTCGGGGTTCACGCCGCTTTCGCAATTGCTCGGCACCTACGCGCCGCCGTCGTCGCAGGGCTGCGGCAAGGAGGGCGGACCGATAAAATACGAATCGCGGGTCCTCGAAGGGATCTGGGCCACCGCGCCCTATCTGCACAACGGCTCGGTGCCGACGCTCGCGGACCTGCTCAAGCCCGCGAGCGACCGGCCCAAGGCGTTCCGGCTCGGCAATCGCTACGACACGGCGTTGGTCGGGCTTGCGCGGGATCAGGGCCCTTCGGCGAAGGAGCGTGACACGAAGGGCTGCTCGGACCTCGATTCGGGCGAGAGCCGGTGCGGCCACGAATATGGCACCGGCCTCCCGGAAGCCGAAAAGCGGGCGCTGCTCGAATATCTGAAATCGATCTGAGCCCCGTCATTGCGAGCGAAGCGAAGCAATCCAGTGCGGCTTATCTGCCCGCTGGATTGCTTCGTCGCTTCACTCCTCGCAATGACGGGCTTGAAGACGCACGGCGGCGCTTGGAGAGTAACGGCTCGACCGTTCCACGGAGCGAAAGAATGAAGGCGACGATCTGGCACAACCCGGCTTGCGGCACCTCTCGCAAGACTCTCGACATCCTGCGCGAGAGCGGGGCCGACGTGACGGTGGTCGAATATTTGAAGACCCCGCCGCGGCGCGACGAGCTTCGCCGGCTTTACGAGCGCGCCGGCCTCTCGCCGGCCGAGGGGCTGAGGCTCAAGGCGGAGGGCGCACGCGACGTGGCGGAGGCCGGCAACGAGGCCGTGCTCGACGCGATGATCGGCAATCCCGTCCTGATCGAGCGCCCGCTGGTCGAGACCGAGAAGGGCGTGCGACTGTGCCGCCCCCAGGACAAGGTCCGCGAAATCCTCTGATAAGGTGAATTCCACGGCTTCAGTCTGGCGCGCCGCCTCGCTAGAGCGCGGCGATGGCGGCGATCGATCCTGACCTTCTGCTGCGCGCCTATGCGATCGGGGTATTCCCCATGTCGGACAGCCGCGACGCCGCGGAGGTCTTCTGGGTGGAGCCCCGGCGGCGGGCGATCCTCCCGCTCGATCGCTTCCGACTGTCGCGCTCGCTCAGGAAGACGATCCGTTCGGGGGAATATCGAGTCACGCGCGACACGGCCTTCGTCGAGGTCGTTCGGCGCTGCGCCGAGCGCGAGGAGACCTGGATCAACGCCGAAATCGAGGAGAGCTATCGCCTCCTCCACGCGCGCGGGCACGCCCATTCGATCGAATGCTGGCACGGGGAGGAGCTTGCCGGCGGGCTCTACGGAGTGGGCCTGGGCGCGGCGTTCTTCGGTGAGAGCATGTTCTCCGCCCGGCGCGACGCGTCCAAGGTCGCTCTCGCCTGGCTGGTGGCCCGGCTCAACGTCGGCGGCTACCGCCTGCTCGACTGCCAATTCATGACCGACCACCTGCGGAGCCTGGGAGCGGTCGAGATCCCCCAGGAAGATTATCTGGCGCTGTTGGAATCCGCTCTGTCGGCCGGAGCTCCGGACGGTTCCGCGGCGGGCGCGGCCGCCGTCGGCCTCGATGCCCGGGGCGTCGGCGCGGAATTCGGAGCCCTCGACCGGCTGCTCGCCGCCGATGCCGCCCGAACCGTCGATTCGCCCGCCTCGGGATGCGTCATCGCGCAGCTCTTGGGCCAGACGTCGAAGATCGGGTGCTCGACGACGTTGAGCGACGGAGTCTCCTTGTAGATCCAGCCCGAGAAGACCCGCTGCCAGCGGTCCTGCGGGTTGCGTACGTCGAGCTGGACGAAGGCTCCGGTCAGGGCCTGAACCTCCCAGGGCGCGGTCGTCTCGCAGGCGCGCAGCCTGAGGATCGCATCCCCCACCCGCACCGCCTGGCCGGGCTTGAGGGTGATCGGGCGCGAAATCCCATTGCGCTTGTTGAGCAGCCCAAGCACGGCCACCCGCTCCGCCATCGGAGTCGTCCCGGGCGCGACGGCGGTCACGGTCTGAGGGATGTCGACCGTCTTCGGCTCGCCGACCGCCTGCCGGTTGCCCTCAGCCTTCTGCCCGCCTTCCCGATCGCAGCCGGCGAGCGCGGCCGCGAGGACGAGAACGGCGCCGAGCGGAAGCCTCATGCCTGATCCGGAGTCCAGGCCTCATAGTCGCCGCTCGCCGCGGGGCGCTGGGCGCCCCGCTCGAGCGCGCCCGAGGGACGGTAGGCAAGCGGGGTGCCGGTGCGGTTGGGCTCCGCCTCCTTGTGGAACTTGGGAGGGGGCGGAAGCGCCTCGTCGGGCACGGCGTCGATCTGGTGGTGGAGCCAGCTATACCATTCGGGCGGGATCCGGCTCGGATCGTTGGCGCCCTCGTAGGAGACGAAGCGTCGGTTGCCCATCTTCGAGGCATAATAGATGTTGCCGCTCGAATCGCTTCCGACCTGCCGGCCATGTCGGCGCAGATGGAGCGAGGTCGTGAGGGTCGCCCCGTCCCACCAGGTGAAGAGCTTTTTGAGAACGCCCATGGTGGCGCGGACTAGCGCCGATGACATCCGCCACGCAAGCCATTCCTCCGGTTCGAAAGAGCCCGGATCGACCGCAAGCGGCCGCAAGGCAGGAACCGGTCGGTTATGATATTACATCCACGCTCAAATTAGCAAGATCGGCGCCTTCTCCCACGATGGGACGAAAGCTAAATTACGCTGGGTTGACCGAAATCCTCGATAAGCGGAGGATAAATATTAAGACTAGCGGAATCAGGAATTGACGGATCGGAATTTCTCAAATAGGCGAGACACTTAGCAGAGAGCGGCTCGGGCAAACAGGGCCGACCTCTCTGGAGCCGTGGGGCAACACCATGCGATTTTCGGGATCCATCGTGCGCGCAAGCGCCGCGCTCGCCGCGCTGACCGCCTTCAGCGGTGCGGCAGTGACGATTCCCGCCCAAGCTTCCACCCCCGCGCCCATCTGGCAGAACGTCGTCCGAGTGAACGTCCTTTGCCTTGTCCAGACCGAGTCCGGAGTCGACACCGGCGCGCTTCACAACCGTATCTGCAACAGCGTCCGCGATCGGGCCGCCGCCGGCTCGCCAGCGCCGGTGGGGATCGTCGCTATGGGCGATCCGGCGGTGCTCTCCCCGGGCAGCCTGACCCTGCTCGTCCAGGCCTCGGCCCAGCGGGGCCTTCTCGCCTTCTCGATCCGCCCGTACCGCAATTCCGGCGAGGCGATGCTGTTCACCGCGGCGCCGCGGGCGGTTCCGCTCGCCGGCGCCCAGGCCAAAGAATTCGAGGCTGCGCTCGGCGCCGCCTTGTCCGAAACACTGCCGTGGCTGAGCCGCCCGGCCGGTGCACGACCGTTACGATAATAAACCCAAGTCGCCTTTAGGAGGGGGATTACATGTCTGAAGTAACCATTTCGCATACCGATGTCGCTGGCTGCACCTGCGCTGCCTGCACCGCCGATGTCGTCACCGTGATCGACGCTTCGCTCGACGGCCAGACCAGCCCCCACACCAATGGCAAGCCGATCTGGACTCCGGAGCAGATCGCGACCTATCTGAACCGCACCGGCGGCGGCTTCCACGCCGGCCCCAACGCCGGCCCGCAGAGCGACGCCGACCTGTCGGTCATCAAGTTCGGCTTCCATACCGGCCAGCAGAGCCTGTTCGACAACGGCTACGTCTATTTCGTCGGCCAGAACGGCTTCGCCTTCTCCGAATATTTCAACTTCGCGCAGTTCAACGACGCCCAGAAGGCGGCCGCCCGCGAAGCGATGCAGTCCTGGGATGACGTCGTCGCCGTCAGCTTCGTCGAGAGCGACATCAACTCCGCCGACATCACCTTCGGCAACCTCGCCAGCGCTCCGACCACCCAGGCCTATGCCTATGTGCCGACCGCCCGCCTGACCGCCAACCCGTCGATCAACCAGCAGATCCTCGATGTCGGCGGCGACGTCTGGATTTCGATGAGCCAGCCGAGCAACTTCCAGCTCGACGAAGGCCGCTACGGAATGCAGACGATGGCCCATGAGATCGGCCACGCGATCGGCATCTCGCATCCGGGCGCCTACAATGCCGCTCCGGGCCGCTCGATCACCTATGTCGCCAACGCCGAATATGCGCAGGACACCCGCGCCTACTCGATCATGTCCTATTTCGAAGCGAGCGTCCTCGGCGCCCGTCACTTCGATTTCCACCTCTCGACGACGGCCTATGCCGGCGCCCCGCTGATCCACGACATCGCCGCGGCCCAGCGTATCTACGGCGCCGACATGACCACCCGGACCGGCGACACGACCTACGGCTTCAACAGCAATGCCGGCCGTGACGCGTTCGACTTCGTCGCCACCCCGGCCCCGGTCGCCGCGATCTGGGATGCCGGCGGAATCGACACGATCGACACCTCCGGCTTCGCCACGACCCAGCTGATCGACCTTCGGGCCGGTTCGCTCTCCAGCATCGGCGGGGTCACCTTCGACACCGCTCCGAGCCTGGCGCAGGTCAACGCCAACCGCGCTGCGGCGGGCATCACCACCTTGGTCTCGCAGGCTCAGTACGATGCCAACATGGCGGCGCTCAAGGCCAACCCCGTCGTCGGCCGTCTGACCGACAATTTCGGGATCGCCTATGGAGTGACCATCGAGAACGCGATCGGCGGAAGCGGCGCCGACACCATGTTCGGCAACGAGGTCGGCAACGTTCTCACCGGCAATGCCGGCAACGACACGCTCAACGGCCTCGCCGGCGACGACACGCTCAACGGCGGCATCGGTGACGACTCGCTCAACGGCGGCGTCGGCTCCGACGAGCTGAACGGCGGCGACGGCGTCGACACTCTGAACGGCGGCGACGGCGTCGACTTCTTCGCCGGCGGTCTCGGCAACGACATCTTCATCGGCGAGATCAACTCGACGACGGTGTCGAGCAAGGGCGGCAACATCTCGCTCGACGTCATCCTGGACTTCGCCAAGGGCGATCTCCTCGACCTGAGCGGGATCGACGCCAACACTCTCGTCGACGGCAACCAGGCCTTCACCCTGGTCGGCAGCGCCAATCCGAAGAATGCGGGCGAAATCTCGATCCGCACCTTCGGCAACATGAACGCGGCCGAAGCGGCCCTGGGCATGGACCTGGACGGCGTCGACGGCCCCAGCGCCTTCGCCGGCAAGGTGTCGGTCGTGTTCGGCAATGTCGACGGCGGCGATGCCGACTTCGCCATCGTGTTCGTGGACTCGCCGGCCCTCACCACCAGCGACTTCATGATGTAATATCGGGCGGCCCCGGCCACTCGAAAGGAAAGCGCTCCGGCTTCGGCCGGGGCGCTTTTTCTTGGTCCGAATGAAAGCCCCTCCCCTTCAGGGGAGGGGTTGGGGTGGGGAATGTGGGGGAGGCTATTTGCCGACGCCGGTGAAGCGAGCGGACAGCCCCCACCCCAACCCCTCCCCTGAAGGGGAGGGGCTTACTTGCCTGACGAGCTCCGGCCCGCCCTTGCCTCCCCGCCGCACCCGCTTTAACTCCCGGTCGTTACCGGAAGAGGCACACGATGCGCATCGCATGCCTGGGCGGGGGACCGGCCGGGCTCTATTTCGCGATCTCGATGAAGCTGCGCGACCCCGCGCACGACATCGACCTCTATGAGCGCAACCGGCCCGACGACACGTTCGGCTGGGGGGTCGTCTTTTCCGACCAGACCGTCGACAATCTGATGGCCAACGACCCCGTCTCGGGCGCCCTCATCCGCGACGAATTCGCCCATTGGGACGATATCGAGGTCCATATCCACGGCGAGACCGTGCGCTCGTCCGGCCACGGCTTCATCGGAATCGGCCGCAAGCGGCTTTTGAACATCCTCCAGGCGAGGGCGATCGAGCTCGGCGTCCGCCTACACTTCGAGCATGAGGCCAGCTCGGACCTGGATTCCTATTCGGATTACGACCTGGTGATCGCCGCCGACGGCGCCAACAGCCGGATCCGGACGGCTCACGAGGCCCATTTCGGAGTCGACGTCCAGGTCCGGAAGAACAAATTCTTCTGGTTCGGCACGGAGAAGGTGTTCGACGCCTTCACCTTCGCCTTCGAGGAGACGGGCGCGGGCTGGGTCTGGGCCCATGCCTACCGCTTCGATTCCGGCCTCTCCACCTTCATCGTCGAGATGGCGCCGGACACCTGGGAGCGGCTCGGCTTCGACCGGATGGATCAGCGCCAAGCGATCGCGCTCTGCGAGCGGATCTTCGAGCGCTATCTGGACGGCAATGCGCTCATGTCCAACGCCGCCCACCTGAAGGGGCCGGAGGCCTGGCTCCAGTTCCGCCGGATCCTCTGCGAGCGCTGGTCCTACCGCAACCTGATCCTGCTCGGCGACGCCGCCCATACTGCCCATTTCTCGATCGGCTCCGGGACCAAGCTGGCCCTGGAGGATTCGATCAAGCTCGCCCAGGTCCTCAACCGCCCGGGCCTCTCCCGCGAGGCCGCTCTGGGCGAATATCGCGAGGAGCGGCAGGTCGAGGTCCTGAAGCTCCAGAACAGCGCCCGCAACTCGACCGAATGGTTCGAGACCCTCGAGCGCTACCTCCACTTCGAGCCGATCCAGTTCGCTTACTCCCTGCTCACCCGCTCCCAGCGGGTCAGCCACGAGAATCTGAGGCTTCGAGACAGGCCCTGGCTGGAGGGGGTGGAGCGCTGGTTCCAGTCCAAGGCGCTCGGAGTCCCGGTCAACGACCCCGCCCCGCCCATGTTCGCGCCCTACCGGCTTCGAGGGCTGCGACTCGCCAACCGGGTCGTGGTGTCGCCGATGGCGATGTATTCCGCCCGGGACGGCAGTCCGAACGACTTCCACCTCGTCCATTACGGCGCCCGGGCCCAGGGCGGGGCGGGGCTGGTCTACACGGAGATGACCTGCGTCTCCGCCGAGGGCCGGATCACGCCCGGCTGCGCGGGCCTCTATGCTCCCGAGCATGTCGAGGCCTGGAAGCGGATCGTGGAATTCGTCCATTCCGGCACGGACTCGAAAATCTGCCTCCAGCTCGGCCATTCCGGGCCGAAGGGCAGCACCAAGGTCGGCTGGGAAGGTTACGACGTCCCTTTGGAGGCCGGAAACTGGCCGATCCTGGCCGCCTCGGACGTTCCCTGGTCGGAGCGCAACCAGAGGCCCCGGCCGATGACCCGAGCCGACATGGACTCGGTTCGCGGGCAGTTCGTCGCCTCGACGCTCATGGGCCTCGAGGCGGGGTTCGACATGGTCGAGCTCCACGCCGCCCACGGCTATCTCCTCTCCAGCTTCATCACGCCCCTGACCAACAGGCGCGAAGACGAATATGGCGGCAGCCTCGAGAACCGGCTTCGCTATCCGCTGGAGGTTTTCCGGGCAGTCCGGGGGGCCTGGCCGTCGGACCGTCCTATGTCGGTACGGATCTCCGCCAACGACTGGATGGGGGATCAGGGAGTCACCCCGGACGAGGCGGTCCTCATCGCCCGGGCCTTCGCCGAGGCCGGCGCCGACCTGATCGACGTCTCGGCCGGTCAGACCTGGGCGACAAGCGCTCCGGTCTACGGCAGGATGTTCCAGACCCCCTTCGCCGACCAGATCCGAAACGAGGGCCGGGTCGCCACCATGGCGGTCGGCAACATCTACGAGAGCGACCATGTCAACTCGATCCTCGCCGCCGGCCGGGCCGACCTGGTCGCACTCGCCCGGCCGCATCTCGTCGATCCGATGTGGACCCTGCGCGCCGCGGCGGCGGCCGATTATCGAGGCGTCCGGGTCCCGACCCAATATCTAAGCGGAATGGCCCAGCTGGCGCGCAATTTGGCGCGAGAAGCGGAGCTGAAGGCGTGAGGGCTGCGGCAACCTCGTGGGTAAATTCCCCTCCCTGGAAGGGAGGGGCCAGGGGTGGGTCCGCCGAAGGCGGCCGAAACTCCGACGCCGAAAAAGTCTCGCTGCGCTCGCCTACCCACCCCTCAGCGACCCGCAGGCGGGTCGCTCACCCTTCCAGGGAGGGGAGCTAGTGACTTCGCTGTCTGGCCACCACGCCGTCATCACCGGCGGAGGCACCGGGATCGGCGCCGCCATTGCCCGGGCGCTGGCAAGTGAGGGTGCGCGGATCACCTTGGTCGGACGCAGGCTCGGGCCCTTGGAAGAGGTCGCGGCCCAAATCCGTTCGTCCCGAGCGAAGTCGAGGGACCCTATCGAGCGAAGCCGAGATACTGACGCGAACGGGATTCAAGTGACTTCCGCCGACGTCACCGACCGCTCCCAGGTCGATGCCGCCTTCTCCCTCGCCCGCGAAGCGCAGGGCACCATCACCATCCTCGTCAACAATGCCGGAGCGGCCGCAGGAATTCCCTTCGCGAAGGTCACCCCCGAAATCTGGCGCGACATGCTCGCAGTCAACCTCGACGGCATGTTCCACTGCTGCCATGCGGCCCTGCCCGACCTCCTCGCCGCCCAGGCCGGCCGGATCGTCACCATCGCCTCGATGGCCGGGCTTCACGGCTTCGCCTACGCTTCCCCCTATATCGCGGCCAAGCATGGCGCGGTCGGCCTCACCCGGGCCCTCGCCGCCGAATTCGCGCAGAAGAGGCTGCGCGTGAACGCGGTCTGCCCCGGCTTCGTCGACACCGACATGACCGTCCAGTCGGTCTCCAACATCGCAGCCAAGACCGGCCGAAGCGAAGACTCGGCGCGCGAGGAGCTGGCCCGGCTCAACCCGTCGGGTCGACTGATCTCGCCCGACGAAGTCGCGGCGGCGGTGCTTGACCTCGTCCACTCGGATCGAAACGGTGAGGCGGTGGAGATCGCATGAACCCGGAAACCTTTGCGCCCGAGCATTTCCTCTGGACCTATGCCGAGGGCGTCGCGACCGTCACCCTCAACCGGCCGGAGCGGAAGAACCCGCTGACCTTCGAAAGCTATGCCGAGCTTCGCGACGCCTTCCGGGCGCTGGTCTATGCGCGCGAGGTGAAGGCGGTGGTGGTCGCGGGCGCCGGTGGCAATTTCAGCTCCGGCGGCGACGTCCATGAGATCATCGGGCCGCTCACGGAAATGGACATGCCGGGCCTTCTGGATTTCACCCGGATGACCGGCGACCTCGTCAAGGCGATGCGCGCCTGCCCGCAGCCGATCGTCGCGGCGCTCGACGGCATCTGCGTCGGCGCCGGGGCGATCGTCGCCATGGCCTCGGACCTGCGGCTCGCGACCCCCGAGACCAAGACCGCCTTCCTCTTCACCCGGGTCGGCCTGGCCGGTTGCGACATGGGCGCCTGCGCGATCCTTCCGCGGATCATCGGCCAGGGCCGGGCGGCGGAATTGCTCTACACCGGCCGGGTGATGACGGCGCAGGAGGGCGAAAGCTGGGGCTTCCACAACCGGATCGTAGCGCGGGGCGAACTGCTGGAGGAGGCGCGGACGCTTGCCCGCTCGCTCGCCTCGGGCCCGACCTTCGCACACGGGATCACCAAGACCCAGCTCAACCAGGAATGGAACGTCGGCCTCGAGACGGCGATCGAGATGGAGGCCCAGGCCCAGGCCATCTGCATGGCGACCAACGACTTCAGGCGCGCCTTCGAGGCCTTCGCGGCGAAGCGGACTCCGGAGTTCGAGGGTGATTGAGGGGGCTCGGCCTCCCCTCCCTGGACGGGAGGGGCCGGGGGTGGGTCCGCCGAAGGCGGCCGAAGCTCGGAGTCCGCAGATGCCTCGCTTCGCTCGCCTACCCACCCCTAACCCCTCCCTTCCAGGGAGGGGAATCAAGTGAGCGACGGCGGCTTTCTCGACTGGCCCTTCTTCGAGGACACCCACCGCGCCCTCGCGGAACGGCTGGAGCGCTGGTGCCTGGCCGATCTCGACGACGACGAGCCCCACGACCTGGACCAGGCCTGCCGCGACCTCGTCCGAAAGCTGGGCGACGGCGGCTGGCTCCGCCATTGCATCCCCGACGAGGCCGGCCGGCTCGACGTCCGAACCCTTGCACTCATCCGCGAGACCCTGGCCCGCCATTCCGGCCTGGCCGACTTCGCCTTCGCCATGCAGGGGCTCGGCTCCGGAACGATCAGCCTGTTCGGCTCGGAGGCCCAGAAGGCCGCCTATCTTCCCGCCGTCGCCCGCGGCGAGAAGATCGCCGCCTTCGCGCTCACCGAACCCGAATCCGGCTCGGACGTAGCCTCCATAGAGACGACCGCCAGGGAGACTGCCGACGGCTGGGTCCTTAACGGCGCCAAGACCTATATCTCGAACGGCGGCATCGCCGATTATTACGTCCTCTTCGCCCGGACCGGCGAGGCGCCGGGGGCCAGGGGGATCTCCGCCTTCATCGTCGACCGCGACACGCTTGGCCTGGACGACAGCGAGCGCATAGAGGTGATCGCCCCGCACCCGCTGGCCACGCTTCGATTCACCGACGCTCGGCTCCCGGCCTCCGCCCTGCTCGGCGAACGCGGCCGCGGCTTCGCCCAGGCGATGGCGACCCTCGACATCTTCCGGACCACGGTCGGAGCGGCGGCCCTCGGCTTTGCGCGTCGAGCGCTCGACGAGGCGACCCGACGGGCGCTGGCTCGGCGGCTGGGCAGCGGAACCCTGGCGGACAACGCCATCACCCAGTCGAAGCTGGCCGAGATGGTGCTCGACGTCGAGACTTCCGCTTTGCTCGTCTACCGGGCGGCCTGGCTTGGCGACGTCAAGGGGCGGCGCAACAGCCGCGAGGCCGCGCTCGCCAAGCTCCACGCCACCGACAGCGCCCAGGCCGTCATCGACAAGGCGGTCCAGATGTTCGGCGGCCTCGGAGTGACCCGGGGAGTCCCGGTCGAGCGGCTCTACCGGGAGATCAGGGCGCTGCGCATCTACGAGGGGGCGTCGGAAGTGCAGAAAGTGGTGATCGCCCGGGCCCATCTCGCGGAATACCGGACTTGAAGACCCTGCTCCCACCCGGCTGGCCCCGGCCCAGCGGCTTTTCCAACGGGATCTCCGCCAGGGGCCGGACGATCTACACGGCCGGGATCATCGGCTGGGACGAGACCGGCACGATCGTCGCGCCCGACCTCGCCGGCCAGCTCCGCCAGATCCTTCTCAACACCCTCGCTATTCTCGCCGAGGACGGGGCCGGGCCGGAGCATATCGTCCGGATGACCTGGTACGTCGTCGACGTGGACGAATATCGGCTGGGCCTCGCCGAGATCGGCGCCGCCTACAAGGAGGTGATCGGGCGGCACTTCCCGGCGATGGCGGTGGTGGAGGTGGGCGCCCTGGTCGAGCCCAGGGCTCGGATCGAGATCGAGACCATTGCGGTGGTGGAGGAATTGTGACGGCCCCCGTCATTGCGAGCGAAGCGAAGCAATCCAGTACGGCGGCCGTCGCGAACGCCGCACTGGATTGCTTCGTCGCTTCGCTCCTCGCAATGACGGGTCGTGGGCGAGAGGCGGCGGAATGAAGACCGCCCACGTCGACACCTTCGTCCGTGACCGCCTCCCCCCGCCCGAGGCCCAGCCCGAATTCCTCTTCGACCTTCCCGACCTCCAATATCCCGAGCGCCTGAACGCGGCGGTCGAGCTCGTCGACAAAGGCGACCCCGATGCCCTGGCCGTCATCAACGATTCCGGGCGCTGGACCTATGGCGAGATGCGCGGCCTCAGCGACCGCATCGCCCGCCTGCTCGCCGAGGAGGAGGACCTCCTTCCCGGCGACAGGGTGCTCCTGCGCGGGCCGAACGGGGCGATGCTGTTCGCCTGCTGGCTCGGCATCCTCAAGGCCGGCGGGATCGTCGTCGCGACCATGCCCGTGCTCCGGTCGGGCGAAGTGGCGACGATCCTCGAGCGGGCGCAGGTCCGCCACGCCATCGTCGACGACCGCTTCCTGGCCGATTTCCTGAAGGCGGCGGACGAAACCGGACTCATCCGGTCGCTTCTCACCTATGGCGGCGATTCCGGCGGCGGCCGGCTCGAGGAACGGCTGGAATCGGTCCGGCCCGGCTTCGAGCCGGTGGACACTCGCCGGGACGACGTGGCGCTGATCGCCTTCACCTCCGGGACGACGGGCCGCCCCAAGGGCTGCGTCCACTATCATCGCGACATACTCGCCCCTGCCGACAGCTTCGCCCGCCATGTGCTTCGTCCGGAGCTTGGCGGCCGCTGGGCCTGCTCCGCTCCGATCGCCTTCACCTTCGGCCTGGGAATGCTTCTCATCTTCCCCTGGCGCTTCGGCGGGGCCGCGGTGACGATCGAACGGCCCGGGCCCGGGCCGCTGCTGGAGGCCATCGCGAAGTTCGAGGTCACCACGCTCGCCACCGCGCCCACCGCCTACAAGGCGATGCTGACCTTGCTCGGGGAGCACGACATCTCCTCCCTCGGCGCCTGCGTGTCGGCCGGCGAGCATCTGCCCGCGGCCACCTGGCAGGCCTGGCGCGAGGCGACGGGCCTCGGGATCGTCGACGGGATCGGAGCCACCGAGATGATGCACATCTTCATCTCGGCCTCCGGCGACGACATCCGGCCCGGCGCCACCGGCAAGGCCGTCCCCGGCTATCGCGCCTGCGTCCTCGACGAGGAGGGCCGTCCCCTGCCCCACGGCATCGGCCGGCTCGCGGTGAAGGGGCCGACCGGCTGCCGCTATTTCGACGACGAGCGCCAGGCCGATTATGTGCAGGGGGGCTGGAACGTCACCGGAGACACCTACCGGGCCGACGAGGACGGCTATTTCTGGTACGTCGCCCGATCGGACGACATGATCGTCTCGGCCGGCTACAATATCGCAGCGCCCGAGGTCGAAAACGCCCTCTACGCCCACCCCGCGGTCCGGGAATGCGCAGTGATCGGCGTGCCGTGCGAGGAGCGCGGGCAGAGGGTGAAGGCGTTCGTCGTTCCCGCCGGCCGGGAGCCCGATGCAAACCTCGCCCGCGAGCTTCAAGATCATGTGAAGGCGGTGATCGCGCCGTACAAATATCCGCGCGACGTCGAGTTCGTGGAAGCGCTTCCAAAGACCGCGACCGGGAAGCTGCAGAGGTTCGCCCTGAAGCGCTGATCCGATCCGTCATCTCAGCGGGTGAAGAGCGCAATCGCCTCGCACCCCTGGAAGGAAGATAACTTCCGTCATTGCGAGCGAAGCGAAGCAATCCAGCGCGGCTTCCGAGGCCCGCTGGATTGCTTCGTCGCTTCGCTCCTCGCAATGACGAGCCAGTCTAAGGCGATCAGGCTCTAACCCCGTCCTGCGCGGCAGCGGCCCGCGCCGCTCAGCAGCCCGGAGTCTTCTCCGATACCGCCTTGCCGCTCAGCACCCGGCGAACGCCCTCGAGGCATTTGGGCGCCGCTTCCGCGCTCGCGGGGGTCGCGGGCCTGGCGGCGGCCGGGGCGGCGGGCTTGGAATCGGCGCCCGCCTCCGACTTCGCCGGAATGCCGGAGAGGGCCCAATGGGTGCTCGCCGAAAGCGGCTTGCCCGAACGCACCTGCACCGCCTTCGTCGACGCCTCGGCGGTCGGCGGCTCGTAGCGGCGCATCACCGCGCGCGCGAAGCTGTCGATGGCGACCGGGGCCTTGGTCCCATCGGTCCCCACCTCGGCGGCAGCGGCAGCCTCCGCGGCGGCCAATGCGGCAAGGGCCGCGGCCTCGTCGATGACCGGAGCGTCGGCCAGGGTCGTCGGATCCGAGGTCAGGCTTCGCATCTTGGCCATCTGCGGCTCGACCCGGCCCGGGCCGAAGCGGAACGCCGCCGGCTTACCCCAGCCGCCTTCCCAGCGGTAGAAGATGTGGGTTCCGATATTGCCGAGCTTGGTCAGGCTGGAGCTCCAATAGGGGACGACCCAGTTGGTGTGATAATGGGTGGCCCAGCCGACCGGAGCGAAGACCTTGCCGGCCAGCGCTTCCTCGGCCACCCGCCGGGCTCGGGCCCAGCCGGATGCGGAAGGCGTGCGGCGAAGCGCTCCGTCGCAGGTGAAGGTGAACTGGCAGCCGGTCGACCGCTCCTGCCCCTGGAAGACGACTCCGCACACGGTGCGCGGATAGGCCGGATGGCGGGCCCGGTTGAGGACGACCTGGGCGACCGCCTGCTGGCCCGCGGTCGCTTCGACCGCCGCCTCGTAATAGACGGCCGCGGTCAGGCACTCGACCGCCCGAAGCCGGTCGGCCGGGGTCGCGAAGGCGGCGCCATAGGGGCGCGCGGCCGGATTGGGCAGGTCGGAGACCGGGACTGCGGCGTTTATCGTCACCGCGTCCTGCGGAGCGATCTCACGAAATTGCAGGGGCTCCGGCCTGGGCGGGATGCCGAGGCCCGGGATACCCCCGGCATTGGCGCCGAGGCGCGCATTCGGGGTGGCGCTCGCCGGATCCAGCCAGGCGACGCTGAGGCCCGCGACCACGTAGAGGCCGGCCGTGGTCGCCAGAACGGCCGAGGCGAGCCAGTGCTTCAGCTCCGGAAGCCGGGGCGGGAACGGACGGCGCAACTCGAGTTCGTTCGACGACATCAACCACTCCGGAAAGGACGGGCGCTCTATTGCGGCGGCCGATCCAAGGCAAGCGCGAGGCCGTCCAGCCGGTCCCTCGTCGCGCCGAAGATCGGATTTCCCACCAGGCCGCTCACTATCTCAGCCAGGCCGTTCTCTACCTCAAATGGTGCGAAACCTCAAATTTTCAACCTTCGGCAGCCCCGCGAGACCCGTACAGCGCCCTGAAGCCGGATGCGAAGGCGGCGAGTCGCCGCTCCGCGACGGCCTCCCTCAGGTCGTTCATAAGCCTTTGATAGAAGTAGATATTATGCTCGGTCATGAGCATCGCTCCCAAGATCTCGTCGGAACGGACCAGATGGTGGAGATAGGCCCGCGACCAGGTCCGGCAGACCGGACAGAGGCAGTACGAATCGAGCGGGCCCCAGTCCTCGCCGAAGCGGGCGTTGCGGATGTTGATCGGGCCGGAGCGGGTGAAAGCCTGGCCGGTCCGGCCCGAGCGGGTCGGAAGGACGCAGTCGAACATGTCGATCCCGCGCTCGACCGCTCCGACGATGTCGTCGGGCTTGCCCACCCCCATCAGATAGCGGGGACGGTCCGCCGGGAGCATGGCGGGAGCGAAATCGAGGCACTCGAACATCGCCTCCTGCCCCTCCCCCACCGCGAGGCCTCCGACGGCATAGCCGTCGAAGCCGATGTCGGTCAGTGCGTCGGCCGAAGCCCTGCGCAGCCCTTCGTCGAGCGCGCCCTGCTGGATCCCGAACAAGGCGGCCCCGGCGGAATGCGCCTCTCCCGAATCGAACCCTTCGCGCGATCGCCTCGCCCAGCGCATCGAGCGATCCATCGCCGCCGCCTGCTCGTCGCGGGTCGAGGTCGTCGGCACCAGCTGGTCGAAAGCCATGACGATGTCGGAGCCGAGCAGCCTCTGTATCTCCATCGACCGCTCCGGGCTGATCATGTGGCGGCTGCCGTCGAGATGGCTCTTGAACGCCACCCCCTCCTCCGTGACCTTGGCGAGGTCCGACAGGCTCATCACCTGGTAGCCGCCGCTGTCGGTGAGGATCGGCCGCTCCCAGCCCATGAAGGCGTGAAGCCCCCCGAGCCTCGCCACCCGCTCGGCCCCGGGCCGGAGCATGAGATGATAGGTGTTGCCGAGGATGAGGTCGGCGCCCGCCGCGCGGACGTCGGCCGGCTTCATCGCCTTCACCGTCGCTGCGGTTCCAACCGGCATGAACGCCGGAGTCCGGATCTCGCCGCGCCGCATGGCGATGGTTCCGGTCCGGGCGGCGCCGTCGGTGGCGGAGATCGAGAAGGCGAAGCGGGGCGCGTCAGGCATGGGCGGCGCTCCTACACGATCGCCCTCACCCCTTCACCCCCTCTCCCTGCAGGGAGCCTCTGCATAACCTTTGAGACGCGCGGAACCAAAGCCCCTCCCCTTCAGGGGAGGGGTTGGGGTGGGGAATGTGGAGGAGAATCTTCGCTGACGCCGGGATGCGAGCAGACAGCCCCCACCCTCAGCGACCCGCAGGCGGGTCGCTCACCCCTGAAGGCGAGGGGCTAAGACCTGGCGAATTTGAATGTCCCAAGCGACCGGCCCCGATTTACCGAATCTTCGTGCAGGACAGCGG
>DASQZF010000050.1:0-6562 GCA_035638835.1 Allosphingosinicella sp.
TGAGCCTTGAAATGGGCGGTGAGGTTGTTGATCCGCTCGGTGAGGATTGCGACCTGGACCTCGGGGGATCCGGTGTCGCCCGATCCTCGGGCGTTGTCTTCGATGATTTCCTGCTTGCGTTCGGCGGTCACCGACATCGTCATACTCCTTGCGTCCAGATGTTGAAGCCGCGAACCACGCGAAGCTCTCCTTCGCTGAGCTCCACAAGCGCAACCGGAACAGACTTGTCGGTTGCTAGATGAAGCCCTGGCTTTGCGGCGATCCCGGCCAATTTCCGCCCCTGTCGGAGCAGCCCTGCCTGGTCGGGAGTGACGGAGAGAGCCGGGATGTCGTCCAGCCCCGCCGCCAGCGGCAAGAGTGCCTGTTCAAGCTGCCGCGCCTTAGCGAGTTCCCCCATTTTGTCCAGCGAAATCGCGGGTTCGAGGGTGAACGGCCCGGCCTTGAGCCTTCGCAGCATGACGACGTGGCCGACCGTGCCCAGGGCATGAGCGATGTCGCGCGCGAGGGAGCGGATGTAGGTGCCCTTGGAGACCCTCGCTTCCAGCGTGACACAGGAAATTGTTCGGGCTGAGCTTGTCGAAGCCCTCTCCTGCCCTTCCTCGGCCCCGGACAAGGAAAGGGCTTCGACAGGCTCAGCCCGAACGGAAAGGGCGTGGATGCGAACCTTCCGGCTCTGCAATTCCACCTCCTCCCCCGCCCGCGCCAAAGCGTAGGCCCGTTTCCCGCCCACCTTCAGCGCGGAATAGACCGGCGGCACCTGCTCGATCTCGCCGGCGAACCGCCCAAGCATGGCTTCGACCTGCTCGACCGTCGGCCGCACTCCCGACGTCGCGACCACCGCCCCCTCGGCATCCAGCGTATCCGTCTCCTCCCCGAATCGGATCGTGAACTCGTAGACCTTGTCGGCGTCGAGCATCCGCCCGGCGAGCTTGGTCGCCTCGCCTAGCGCCACCGGAAGCACCCCGCTGGCAAGCGGATCCAGAGTGCCGCCATGCCCCACCTTCAGCCTGGGATAGCCGCCGTCCCTGAGCGCCCGCTTCACCTTGGAGACGATGTCGGTCGAGCCCGGCCCGACCGGCTTGTCGATGACCAGCCAGCCATGCATGGGTTCAATCGCCGACCAGGCTGAGCTGCAACTGGTTCGTCTCCGCCTCGCCGATCCGCTCCATGAAATGCCGGCGGCAGAGCGCGAGGTAGCGGTCGTTGCCGCCGATCTCGGTCTGAGCCCCGCTCGCCACCGCGGCGCCGCTCTGGTCGACCCGAAGGTTCATCGTCGCCTTGCGGCCGCACTCGCAGATCGCCTTCAGCTCGACCAGCTTGTCGGCGAGCGCGAGCAGGGTGGCGCTGCCCTCGAACAGATTAGCCTGGAAGTCGGTCCTAAGGCCGTAGGCGAGGACCGGAATGTCGAGCTCGTCGCAAATGGCGGCGAGCTGGATCACCTGCCCGCGGCTCAGGAACTGCGCCTCGTCGACCAGGATGCAGTGGACCGGCCTCTTCTCCAGCTCGGCCTCCAACTCGCGGCGAAGGTCCGTCCCGGGCTCGTAGGCATTGGCCTGGGCCGTGATCCCGATCCTGGAATCGATGATCCCGAAGCCGGACCGATCGTGGACGGCCGCGGTCCACAACATCGCCTCCATCCCCCGCTCGCGATAGTTGAACGCGGTCTGGAGCAGCACCGTGGACTTTCCGGCGTTCATCGATGCGTAGTAGAAATAGAGCTTGGCCATTAGCGGAGCGTTTCGACCGGCACGGGCGCATCGGCGCCTGCTCGGCGTGCCAGCTTCCTGTCAAAGGTTGCGAACGACGAAGCGCCTTCCAAAGCGGCCACGTGCATCATGTCCGCGAAGTGGGCGCCCGCCGCCATCCTTTCTACGGCCCAGGCGGTCCGTCTGGGAACACTCACGGCGCGGGGCATGTCCAGCAGGATCTTGAAGCCGGCCGCGCGTTGCGCGCTAGACCAGCCGTAGAAGGAGCGAAGCACCCAGTCCGTTTCGACGAGCACTGTGGCGGGGACATGAAAATCCTCTTCGACGATCGCGAGCGCCTGCTCGGCCTGGGCGGGATCATCATCCGTCATCAGGCGAAGCACTATGTTGGTGTCGATCGCGCGGGTCAGAAATCCGCCCGCCCGCGCTCCGCGAACATCCGATCGATTGCACGATCCATGTCCTCAAGGGACGCAGGGGGCCCTTTGTGAGTGTAGATTTTGCGCAACTCGGCGATCAGCTCATCGGTCGACCGGCCGCTTTTTTCCTGAATTGGAGTGAGCATGACGCCGTCCCCGGCCTTGCGCACCTGCAACTTCTGGCCAGGTTTCAACCCGAGTTCGCGGCGAACGCCGGCGGGAATGACCACTTGTCCCTTTGCGGATAATTTGGTGGTCGCGGTCATTCACGTAAGATGCGTCTTACATTAAGGACGGTCAAGGTCGGCGCCATCGGCCGCCTTCCATTCATCGGCGAGGATGGAGAAGAGCACGGTGTCGCGCACATGGCCGGTCCAGGTGATCCGGTCCTGGCGGATGACGCCTTCGCGCACTGCGCCGACCTTGGCCATGGCCGCCAGCGAGCGCCCATTGCGCGAGTCGACCCGGAACTCCACCCGCCGGAACCCGCACCCGAAAGCCCGCGCCAGCATCAGATCCTTCACCCGCCGGTTGAGACCGGCGCCGCGCATTACCGGCACATAATAGGTGTTTCCGATCTCCAGCACGCCGCGCTCGGTGTCGATGCCGAGGAAGCAGCTCATTCCGACCAGCCGCCGCCCGACGAAAATCGCGAAGCCGCGCCAGTTCGGGCGGTCGAGGATGAGGTCGAACGAGGCGTCGAAATGATCGAGATCGTAGGAGGTCGCGTATATCTGCCAGATGTCGAGGTCTTGGGCGCAGGCGGCCTTGAGCGCGTCACGGTGGGCTTCGGCCATCGGCTCGAGAATTAGGTCGCTCTCCCCCATCGGAGCATAGGTGGAGGACTGGCCCCTGAAACAAGTTCAGGGTGACGATCAGGGCTGACGACGATGCTAGCCCTCGACACCATCGCGCTCCTCCTCCCCGCCCAGATCCTGGGCCACCTTCGGCGCCCGGAGCAGCTTGTCGATATGGCTTCCTTCGTCGAAGCTCTCGTCGAGCAGGAATTTCAGCTTCGCCGCATATTTGGTGTTCACCCGCCGGGCGACCTCGCTCTGGAGATAGGCGGTGTTGGTTCGAAGCGCCTTGAGCACGCCCTGGGCATTGGCCCCCAGCAGCGGGATCACGAACGCGGTGGCGTGGCGAAGGTCGGGCGACATGCGGACCTCCGTGACGGAGACGAGATGGCTCGCCAGGGTCTCGTCATGGACGTCGCCGCGCATCAGCACGTCGGACAAGGCATGGCGCACCTGCTCGCCGACCCGGAGCAGTCGGACGGAACGGCCTTCGGTGGATTCGTTCGGGCGTACCATGAAACTATCCTAGAACGGCGAAGGATCAGAGTGAATCATAACCCGCTCGCCCTGAGCTTGTCGAAGGGCTTTCCTGTCCACTCGGTGTCGGAAGGACAGGGCTTCGACAGGCTCAGCCCGAACGGAGACTGGACACTTGGCCGTCCATCTACCCGTCAACCTATCAGGAGATGGGCCGGAACGATGAGCAGAGCGATCAGGACCGCGGCCGCCCCAACCGCCTCGAGGACGCAGCCGCCCACGTGACCGATCACCTCCTCGCCGATTTCGACTCCGCCATTAAGACCAAAGTCCGCTGCCCCATCGAGGGCAGTATCCTTGACCTTCGAACCGAAAGTCTCACCCTTCCGCTTGCGCCGGATGCGCAGTCGGCGCCGTGGCTTTCCCGTCCTCACAGCGTCCTGGCGCGCTCCTCGACCTCGAAGACCTCGAGATGGTCGCCCGGCTTGATGTCGTTCGTGTCGGCGAGGAGAACGCCGCATTCGAGGCCCGCTCGGACCTCGGCGATGTCGTCCTTGAACCGGCGGAGCGACGAGATGGTCGTCTTGGACACGATGACGTCCTCGCGGGTGAGGCGCGCATGCACGCCCTTGCGGATGACGCCCTCGAGCACCAGAAGCCCGGCCGCCTTGTCCTTCTTGCCGGCGGGGAAGACCTCCTTGACCTCGGCGCGGCCGACGACCGTCTCGATGATCTCGGGCCCGAGCTCGCCCGCCATCGCCTGCTTCACCCAGTCGGTGAGGTGGTAGATGACGTCGTAATAGCGGAACTCGACCTTGTTGCGCTCGGCCGTTTCGCGGGCCTTGGCGTTGGGGCGGACGTTGAAGCCGATGATCGGAGCCCCAGAAGCGTTCGCCAGGATGACGTCGCTCTCGGTGATCGCGCCCACTCCGGCATGAAGGATCCGGGCCTTGATGTCCTCGGTGGAGATCCGGTTGATCGCGCTTGCGATCGCTTCGACCGAGCCCTGGACGTCGCCCTTGACCAGGATCGGGAACTCGATCGCCTGGTTGACCTTGGAAGCAAACATGTTCTCCAGGTTGACCGGAGACGATGTCGTGCGCTTCTTGTCGAGAACGCTCTGCCGGTAGGCCGCCACCTCGCGGGCGCGGGCCTCGTTCTCGACGACGGTGAGCGTGTCGCCGGCGGACGGGACTCCGGACAGGCCGAGCACCTCGACGGGCACGGACGGGCCGGCTTCCTTCACCTGCTTGCCCTTGTCGTCGATCATCGCCCGGACCTTGCCCGGAACGGCGCCGACCACGAAGATGTCGCCGACGCGGAGGGTGCCGCGCTGGACCAGAACGGTGGCGAGCGGGCCGCGGCCCTTGTCGAGCTTGGCCTCGACCACCGCGCCCTCGGCGGCGCGATCGGGATTGGCCTTCAGCTCCAGCAGTTCGGCCTGGAGCGAAATGGCTTCGAGAAGTCCGTCGAGATTGGTCTTCTTGAGCGCCGAGACTTCGACGTCCTGGACCTCGCCGCCCATGTCCTCGACGAGGATCTCGTGCTGGAGAAGCTCCTCGCGCACCTTCTGGGCATTGGCGCCCGGCTTGTCGATCTTGTTGATCGCGACGATCATCGGCACTCCGGCCGCCTTGGTGTGGTTGATCGCCTCCACCGTCTGCGGCTTCAGGCCGTCGTCGGCGGCGACCACCAGGATGACGATGTCGGTGACGTTCGCGCCGCGCTGGCGCATCTCGGTGAAGGCCTCGTGGCCCGGAGTGTCGAGGAAGGTGATCTTCGACTTGTCGGGCAGGCCCACCTGATAGGCGCCGATATGCTGGGTGATCCCGCCCGCCTCGCCGGAGACGACGTTGGCGCCTCGGATCGCGTCGAGGAGGCTGGTCTTGCCGTGGTCGACATGGCCCATGATCGTCACCACCGGCGGACGCGGCAGGCGCGTCTCTTCCGGATCGACGTCCGTCTCGGTCTGGATGTCGGCGTCGCTTTCGCTGACCCGAAGCATGCGGTGGCCGAATTCCTCGATGAGAAGCTCCGCCGTATCCTGGTCGATCGTCTCGGTGATCGTGACGGGCGTGCCCATCTTGAAGAGCGCCTTGACGAGATCGGCGCCGCGCTCGGCCATTCGGTTGGCGAGCTCCTGGACGGTGATCGCCTCGGGAACGACGACGTCGCGCACCTGCTTGGCGGACGGCCCGGATTGCTGGTGGGCCCTCTTCTCCTTCTCGCGCGAACGACGAAGGGCGGCCAGGCTTCGGGCGCGGCTGTCGTCCTCGCCGGAAAGGGCGCGGGTGACGGTGAGCTTGCCGGCATGGCGGCGATCGTCGCGGCCGCGCACCGGACGGGCCGGCGGCTTGGGCGCCGGAGCGTGGCCCTTGGGGCGGGCATGGGCGGGGCGGCGATCCTCTTCCTCGTCGGCGACGGGCGCCGCGGAAGCCGCTTCGGCCGGAGGCGCGGGCTCGGCCGCGCGGCGCGCCTCTTCCTCGGCGGCGAGGCGGGCCTGCTCGACCCGCTCCTCTTCGGCGCGCTTATTCTCCTCGGCGCGGCGCTTTTCGTCCTCGGTCGCCTGAAGCGCCTGCTTGTCCTCGCGGCGGCGCGCTTCCTCGAGCTGCTGGAGCCGCGATTCCTCGGCCTCGCGCAGCAGCCTCTGCTGAAGCTCGAGGCGCGTGGTGGAGTCGCTGACGGGGCGTTGCGGCGGCGGCGGGGCCGGGCGCGGCGGGGGCGGCGGGGCGGCGACGGGAGCGGCCGGCTTGGGCGCTTCCGGGACGGGCGCGGGCGCCGGCTCCTGGGCGGTCTGGGGCCCGAGGATTCGACGCTTCTTGACCTCGACCACGACCGTGTTGGAGCGGCCGTGGCTGAAGCTCTGCTTGACCTTGCCGGTCTCGACGGTCCGCTTCACGCCCAGCGGGGCGCGCGTACCGAGCTTCGGCTTATCTGACGTCTCGCTCATTACTTTCCTTCATCCACATCCACAGCCGACGCGTCCGGAATCGCCGCCGTCGCGGCGCTTAGCCCAGAGTCGGAACCGATAAAAGCGCGCCAGCGCCCGAGCGCATGCTCGACACGCGCGGCGGCGGCACGATCAATTATTGCGATATGTACCACATTCTGGCGCCCGAGCGCCAATGACAATATGGCCCTTTCGGCTGGAATCACCAGACCT
>DASQZF010000051.1:0-9560 GCA_035638835.1 Allosphingosinicella sp.
CGAGATCGTGCTTTCCCGGGTGATCGATGCTCCGGCGGAGCTCGTCTATCGGGCCTGGGTCGAGCCGGAGCAGATGTTCCGATGGTTCGGACCGGCCGGCTATCGGTGCGAGGCGCCCGCCCAAAGCGAGGCGCGGGCCGGGGAGGTGCGGCGCTTCGTCATGATCGCTCCCGACGGCAAACGCTTCGAGAGCCGGATGACCTTCCTCGAAGTCGTCGCCAACGAGCGCCTGGTCTTCGACCACGGCTTCGACATGGACGACGATCCGGACCGGTTCAGGATGACCGTCACGTTCGACCGGCAGGACAATGGCAAGACGGTCCTGACGCTTAGGCAGCTCCATCCCAGCAAGGCCCGGCGCAAGTTCGTCATCGGCTTCGGCGCAGTCGAGCTCGGAGGCCAGACGCTCGACAAATTGTCCGAATTCCTGGCCGGGCGCTGATGGCCGCAGGCTCGGAAAGCCGCCGCCCGCCGGCTTCGAAAGCGCTCCGGATCGGCGGGGTCTTTCACGCTCTGGCGGATCCTACGCGCAGGGCGGTCGTGGAAAGGCTGTCCACCGGACCGGCGTCGACCACCGAGCTTGCGCGGCCCTTCGGGATGGCGCTTCCCTCCTTCGCCCAGCATCTCGGGGTCCTCGAGGCGGCGGGGCTGGTCCGGTCGCGCAAGGAAGGCCGGTCGCGCCACTACCGGCTAGTCCCGGCCCCGCTGCAGGCCGCCGAAGACTGGATGGCCGACCAGCGGCGCCTTTGGGAGCGGAGGCTCGACCGGCTGGAAGCGCATGTGGAAGCGATGAAATCGGAGGAGGGACAGGAGGCGGGCGGATAGGAGGCGGGCGGCCTGTCGCCTGCGGACTTGCCCCGGCCGATGCGGGAGGCGAAGGAGAGTCATGAGCGCGGACGACGGGATCGACGGGATCGAATGGCGGGTGACTCCCGGGCTGAGCCCCTATCCCGAGGCGCTGGCCGGGATGGAGGCCCGGGCGGCGGCGATCCGATCGGGCGAGGCCCGCGAGCTGGTCTGGCTGCTCGAGCACCCTCCCCTCTACACCGCCGGGACCAGCGCCGATCCGGCGGAGTTGTTCAATCCGCAGGGCTTCCCGGTCTTCGCCGCCGGACGGGGCGGGCGCTACACCTATCACGGGCCCGGGCAGCGCGTCGGCTACGTTCTCCTCGACCTCGAGAAGAGGGGCCGGGACCTGCGCGGCTTCGTCCATTCCCTGGAGGGCTGGGTGATCGCGACCCTCGGGGCGCTCGGGGTTTCGGCGCGGCGGGCGGAAGGCCGGATCGGGATCTGGGCGGACGGGCCGCTCGGCGAGGCCAAGGTCGGGGCGATCGGGGTCAGGGTCCGGCGGTGGGTCACCTATCACGGATTCTCGGTCAATATCGATCCGCAACTTTCCCACTTCTCAGGCATAGTGCCGTGCGGTATTGCCGACTTCCCAGTGACCAGCCTTGCCGAGATGGGAGCGTCTTTTGGACTTGACCGTTTCGACCTGGCGCTGAGGGGTGGGCTCTGCGATTTCCTGCGTTCCCTGGAGGGGGGGCGCCAGTAAGGCTTGAGGGCCGTATCCTTTCCGTTTATTGTGCAAAACTGATTTGGCAAAAAAGGGGCCATCCCATCCAAATCGTCCAACCTAGGGAGTTTCTAAATGCGTGACCTTCTTTCGAAAGTGATGACCGGTTCCATGGTCGCCGGCGCGGCCCTGCTCGTCGCGGCTTGCGGCGGTGGCGAGGACGCGGCTGCCAACAACACGGCCGTGAACTACACCGATGGCGACCTGATGACCAACACCGGCGACATTACCAGCGTCGACGCGCTCAACGGCACCACCACGGACAGCAACGCGCTGGGCACCGCTGCGGACCTGAACGCGACGACCACCACGACCACGAATGTCGCCACCGGCGACACCACGACGAACACCACGATGAACACGACCACCGGAACTGGCAACACGACCGGAATGTAATCGCGGGTTCGACGTTTTCGGAAAGGGCCGTCCGGGCGACCGGGCGGCCCTTTTCTTATCGCGGAGTCTTTTCATATGAGGCTCAGGCGCTTAGGTATGACGAGCCGTGCCGCGCTTAAGACGGGTACGGCGCGTGAAGCTTTATTGCGAGGCGACCCCTGCTAAGCATGAAGCCAGCGTTTCCAACGCTCGGAGGGGACCTCATGGCCATCAGGATGAAGACCGGCTTCATCGCCGCCGCCGCCGTCGCGGCAAATTTCGCGGCTGCCCCGGCGCCGGCGCAGCTCTTTCTAAGCACGCCAGACGTGCGTTCGGCGGCGATCGAGCCGAGCGACCCGCTGGTCGGCCTTCCGATGCCCGGCGCCACCGCGGCCGAATATCGCGCCAACCTGCTCTGGAACATGCGCGCGGGCCTCAACGTGGCGGCGCTGCAGTGCCAGTTCTCCGATTATCTGAGGGCGGTGCCGAACTATAACGGCCTCCTCGCCCATCACAGCGCCGAGCTGGCCACCGCCTACACGACGCTCAACAATTACTACAAACGCACGCTCGGCGCGAAGGGCCAGAAGGCCTTCGACGATTATTCGACGATGACCTACAACGGCTGGTCGGCCGCCCAGGCGCAGCAGATCTTCTGCCAGACCGCCTCGAACGTCACCAAAAGCGCGTTGGCCGCACCCAAGGGGCAGCTCTACCCGGTCGCCCAGGCCCGGCTTCGCGAGATGAGGAACGCCCTCGTCCCCGCCTACGAGCCGCGCCCGGTCTACCGGCCCTATCTGATCCGCTTCATCGAGGTGCCGCCCCTCAGCGCCGCATGCTACAACAAGAAGGGCCTGCTTCGCCGGGCCTGCGGCGGCTCGGCGAAATAGGCTCGGCATCGTCATTGCGAGCCCTCCTCGCGTTGACGATTACGGCATCCCGATCAGCTTGTGCGACTGCAGGCCGAGCCGCCAGCGCGGATGGGCCATCACATAGTCGATCGCCGCCGCGACCGATCTCCCGCGCTCCGGCCCGTCCAGCGGCTGGATGATGAAATGCCGGAAATCCCAGTCGAGCAGGGTCTCGGGATCGATCCCCGACTGCGGCCAGACCAGCTTGAGCTCGTCGCCCCGCCGCTGGACGATCTCGGTCCCGGCCTTGGGGCTGACGCAGATCCAGTCCAGGCCGGCGGCGGCCGGTAGGGTTCCGTTGGTCTCGGCCGCGATCTCGAAGCCGGCCTCGTGAAGAGCGCCGACGAGGCCGCCGTCGAGCTGGAGCATCGGCTCGCCCCCGGTGACGACGACGAGCGGGCTGTCGTGACCCGCCCACAGCGCTCTGACTCGCCGGGTCAGCTCCGCCGCATCGTAGCGGCCGCCATTTTCACCGTCGGTGCCGACGAAGTCGGTGTCGCAGAAACGGCATTGCGCCTCCGCCCTGTCCCGCTCGCGCCCCGACCAGAGGTTGCAGCCGGCGAAGCGAAGGAAGACAGCGCGCCGGCCGGCCTGCATTCCCTCGCCCTGCAAGGTGAGGAAGATCTCCTTGACCGCGTAGCTCACGGCCGCGCCGCATAAAGCGTCGGATCGGCCAGGCCCGCTTCCTCGAACCCTTTTGCCCGAAGCCGACAGCTGTCGCACAGTCCGCAATGGCGAGCCCCCGGCGCCGGATCGTAGCAGGACCAGCTCATGCCCGGGTCCAGCCCGAGGCGAGCCGCCTCGCGGACGATATCCGCCTTGGTCATCCGCAAAAGCGGCGTGGCGATCCGGAAATGCCCGCCTTGGTCGCCCGCCCTGGTGGCGAGGGTCGCGAGCCGCTCGAAGGCGGCGACGAAATCGGGGCGGCAATCGGGATAGCCGGAATAATCGAGGGCGTTGACTCCGATATAGATGTCTGACGCCCCTGCCGCCTCCGCCCAGCCGAGCGCCAGCGACAGGAAGATGGTGTTGCGCGCCGGTACGTAGGTGATCGGAATGTCCTCCCCCACCCCGTCCTTGGGTACCGCGATGTCGGCGGTGAGCGCGGAGCCGCCGAACGCCCGCAGGTCGAGCGGAAGGACGACATGCCGCTCGGCGCCCAGCCCCCCGGCGATGCGCGACGCGGCCTCGAGCTCGACCCGGTGGCGCTGGCCGTAATCGACGGTGAGTGCGAGCAGCGAGAATCCCGCTTCCCGGGCCAGCGCCGCCGCGACCATGGAATCGAGGCCCCCGGAAAGGAGCGCGACGGCTTTGGGCGCTGTGGACGGCATGATGGGCGGCTAATCCGCCTCGGCGGGCGGCGCAAGCGGCACAAAAGAACGGGCCGCCCGGTGAAGAGCGGCCCAGTTTAGGCCTGAGGCCTGCTAGGGAGGAAAGCGTGCCCACAATCGGCACGCTCCCTTCTTACATGGACAGGGTAAACAAGGCCTTAACGGGCTTGGGTGAGCGCACCGCTCAGCAGGCGCCGACCTTGCGCGCCTCGGAGCGATAGGAGAAGGGGCGGCCGTCGACCAGTCCCTGGGTGTCGATCCGGGCCAGGCGCGGAGTCTCGACCCGAATGCTGGTATGGCCGAAGCCGCGGCCGGGACAGCTATACTGCACGGTCGCGGCCCCCTTCTCGTTTGAGAGGATCTCCCGACGGCAGCTGACCCCCTTATGCTCGAGCTGGACGAAGGCGATCGGATCGGCCAGGCAGATCGACCTCGACCCGCCGGAGCCGTCCCGAAGCTGCCACCGGCCGCGCTCAAGCTGGGAAAAGGCTTTCAGCTCAGGAAGCGCAAGCGCGAATGCCGGCGCGGCGATGGCCAGCAAGCTCGCCAGTCCAGGCGCCCCCCAGCGCGATCGACCCAATAGATACGACATAGGTTAAGGGCTTTAGCAGAGAAAAGCGTCGAAATCGAGAATCGCATCTTCTGAAGCGGTCTCAATCCCCCAGGTCCTTGAGCGAAATCGGAAACACCCGCGAGCAGAACTCGCAATCCACGTTGATCAGGCCATGTTCGTCGACCATGTCGGAGCGCTCTTCCACGGCGAATCGGGCGAGCACTCCACGGACATGCTCGAAATTGCAGCGGCACCCTTTCTTGAGCGGGATCGCCTCCAATACCCGCACTTCCTCTTCATGGAACAGGCGCCACAGCGCCTCCCCCAGCGGAAGCGCCGGATCGGTCAGTTCGTGGCCCTTGATGGTCTCGGCGAGGATCCGGACATGCTCCCATTCCGGATCGTCGAGGCGGGTGTGCAGCCGATCGCGCCCTTCCTCCCCTTCCGGCAGGTGCTGGACGAGGATCCCGCCGGCGATATGGCCGGTATCGTCGACGGCGAGCCGGACGACGCTGGGCAGCTGCTCCGACTGGCTGAAATAATTCTGGGCCGCTTCGCCGAGCGAGCTCCCTTCGAGCGGGACGATCCCCTGATAGCGTTCCTCGGCCAGCGGATGGTCGAAGGTGATCGCCAGATAGCCCTTGCCGAACAAGGCTTCGAGGTCGCGGTGGCTTGGAAGCTCGCCCAGGCGGGCCGCGTCGAACCGGACATAGCCCCTGAGCTCGCCATCCCGGTAATCGACGACGAGCAGGTCGACGATCCCGCTCTCCGTCTGCGCCTGGATGGTCAGCTGCCCTTCCGCCTCCTTGAGCAGCGACCCGAGAAGGGCCGCGAGCACCAGCGCTTCGGACAGGATTCGGGCGATCGGCGCAGGATAATCGTGCGCCGACAATATCTCGCCGAGGAGCGGGCCGAGCCGGACGAGCCGGCCGCGCGCGTTGCGGCCGGGAATGGTGAAGCCCAGCGCTTCATCGAGATTGGCGGAGCGCGCCGCGGTGTCGAAATCGGGGGAGGTCATGGAGGCGATGTGGCTAGGGCGGCGAGAGGGTTCAAGGTTCTTGCCTCCCCATCGCCAGATGGGGAGGGGGACCACCCGAAGGGTGGTGGAGGGGTAATGGCGCAGGCTTCTGCGAGCTACCCCTCCACCATGCTTCGCATGGTCCCCCTCCCCATGCTGCGCATGGGGAGGATCCATCACGCCGCCTGCGGAACCTCGTAGCCGCGCGCCGCCTCGGAAAGCCGCTCGACGAACTCGGCGACATGCTTTTCCTCGATCACCAGCGGCGGAAGCACCCGAAGCACGTTGTCGCCGGCGGCGACGGTGAGCAGGCCGTGCTCGCGCAGGTGGCCGACGAAGGCCCGACTGTCGGTCTTCATCTTCACGCCCAGCATCAGGCCCAGGCCCCGGACGCTCTCGAACAGATGGTCGTGATTGGGGATCATCTGCTCGAGCGCGCCCCGAAGCCGCTCGCCCATCCGGGCGACATGGTCGAGGAACTCGGGCTGGGCGACGATGTCCAGCACCGCCTGGCCGGCGGCCATCGCCAGAGGATTGCCGCCATAAGTGGAACCGTGGGTACCGACGACCATCCCTGCGGCGGCCTTCTCCGTCGCGAGGCAGGCGCCCATTGGAAAGCCGCCGCCGATGCCCTTGGCCGAGGCCAGGATGTCGGGATCGATTCCATAATGCTCATGGGCGAAAAGCTTGCCGGTGCGGGCAATCCCGCACTGGACTTCGTCGAGAACGAGCATGAGGTCGTTTTCGTCGCAAAGCCGCCTCAGGCCGCGCATGAATTCGGGGCTCGCCGGGCGGATCCCCCCCTCGCCCTGCACCGGCTCGACAAGGAAGCCGGCCGTATTCTCGTCGATCGCGGCCTCGGCCGCTTTGAGATCGTCGAACTCGACGACCGTGAAGCCCTGGAGCAGCGGCGCGAAGCCGTCGCGCAGCTTGGCCTGGTCGGTCGCGCTGATCGTCGCCATCGTCCGGCCGTGAAAGGCGTTCCTGAAGGTGATCAGCACGTTCTTCTCGGGCCGGCCGTGATGATGATGGTAGCGCCGGGCCGTCTTGATCGCGCACTCGACCGCCTCGGCGCCCGAATTGGTGAAGAAGACCGTGTCGGCGAACGTGCTGTCGACCAGCCGCTGGGCCAGCGCTTCGCCCTGCGGGGAGCCGTAGAGGTTGGAGACGTGGATCAGGGTCGCGGCCTGCTCCTGGATCGCTTTGGTCAGATGCGGATGGCCGTGGCCGAGCAGGTTGACGGCGATGCCGCTGGCGAAATCGAGATATTTCTCGCCGCCTTCGCCATAGAGATAGACCCCCTCCCCCCGCACCGGCCGCACCGGAGAACGCGGGTAGACGGGCATGAGCGGCGTGATGGCCATGGGGGGCTCCGGATTGTGAATGCAAAAAGGCGACCCTATCGGATCGCCTCCCTGCCTCTCTAGAGAGGGAGCGGGCGCCGCGTCAATTCGCGGCGCCCGCCCATTTCGGCTTCCGCCTTAGTAGCGGCGGCCGTCGCGGTCCTGACGCTCGATGCGCAGGCGCTGCTGGAGCCGGTTGACCTGGACCCTCAGCGCACCGAACTCGCGGCCGCTGATGCCGTTGCGGCCGGCCAAGCTGAGCCGACGCTCGATCTGGTTCGCCTCACGGCGGAGGCCCATCGCCTCACGCTGCGAGATGACCCTGCGCTGGACGGAACGCTGGATGCCGTTCTCGGCCCGCTGGAGGTCGCGAAGCAGCTCATTGATCGCCTGGCGCGAAGGCCCGCCGCGGTTCCAGCCGGAATGCTGGCCCGCATGCTGGCCGGAATGGCCGCGATCGCTGTGGTAGCCGCCATGGTTGGCCGCGGCCGGAGCGACGCCGACGACGGTGGAAAGGACCAGAGCGGGGATTAGAAACTTACGCATTGTCTTGCTCCTTGGGTTGGTAGGGAGCTTCTACGGCTCGCTCTCTGATACGGGCCTGAATGGAGTCGACAGGCCGCGTTCAGGGAAACATCGAGTTTTATGAACAACATGCGGCAGCTTTCCCTCCGTCCCCCTGAACTTGTTTCAGGGTCCAGGGTGGATGCGGCCCTGATCATTCCGCCAACGCGCAAGCGCAAGACCTCGCCCGAACCTGGATGCTGAAACAAGTTCGGCATGACGGCGGTGAGAGCGCCCCAAAACCTAGGCCTTCAGCTTCCACCCCGTTCGAAGCATCGCGTAAGTCACGATGCCCAGCCCGAAATTGATCCCCAGGAGGAGCAACGCGCCCAGGAGGATCGGCGAATCGGCGGCTCCTAGGAAGCCGTAGCGGAAGCCGGAGATCACGTAGAAGAAGGGATTGGCGTGGCTCACCGCCCGGAAGGCGGGAGCGAGGCTGTCGATCGAGTAGAAAGTGCCCGACAGCAGCGAGAGCGGGGCGACGACGAAGTTGGTCACCGCCGCGGCATGATCGAACTTCTCCGCCCAGATCGAGGTGATGAGCCCGAAGAAGGCGAGCATCATGCTCCCCATCAGCCCGAACCAGAGCACCGCCCAGAAATGCACCGGGGCGACATGGACTCCGGGCCAGAGCTGCATCGCCAGGAACACCGCCAGGCCGACGAGCGCCGCCCGGGTGACGGCGGCTCCGATCAGTGCGCCGATCAGCTCCGTCGGCGAAAGCGGAGGCATCAGATAGTCGACGATATTGCCCTGGATCTTTCCGACCAGGAGCGAGAAGCTCGAATTGGCGAAGGCGTTCTGGAGCATTCCCATGACGATCAGGCCGGGGGCCAGGAAATCGGCGAAGTGGAAGCTCGCCGCTCCAAGCTGAACCATCCGGTCGCTCCGGCCCAGCGCCACGCTGAAGATGACCAGGAACAGAAGGGTCGTCAGGGCCGGGCCCCACACCGTCTGAAGCTGGACCTTGAAGAAACGCCTCACCTCCTTCACATAGAGGGTCCTGAGGCCACCCAGTTCACGTTCCGGATCACCGGGACGCCCGGGGCGGCCCGCATCCAATTAGAAGACTGGCAATTCGAAGGCTGGTCGTTCACCGCGCCGTCGCTAGAGGCAGACGCGGTGGGCCGCAAGCGCAAGGAAGGCATCTTAAATCATGTCCTGGACCGATGAACGGATCGACCGGCTGAAGGAGCTCTGGACCCAGGGCAATACGGCGAGCCAGATCGCCGACGAGCTCGGCGGAGTGTCGCGCAACGCGGTGATCGGCAAGGCGCACCGGCTCGGCCTCCAGTCGCGGCCTTCGCCGGTGAAGCCGAACGAGGGACCAGGCGAGGCCGCGCCCTCGCCGTTCGAGCCCGAAGCCCGGCCCGAACCCAGGACCGAAGCCGAGCCGGAAGCGCAAGAATCCGAACCGGAAGAGATCGAAGCCGCCGCCGAGCCCCGGCCGGCCGCCGCTTTGGCCGCGCCTGCCGCTGCCCCCTCTCCCCCGGCCCCGCCGCAGCCCCAGATCCGCTCGATCGGCCCCGGCGGCTTCGTCCGCCAGGCGCCGGGCGAGCAGCAGTCGCCGATCCCCCCGGCCCCGCCGCGCCGGCTCGTCCCAGCCAAGCCGAGCCCCGAGATCGCCGACAAGACCAGCCTCCTCGATCTCAACGAGAAGATCTGCAAATGGCCGATCGGCCATCCCGGCGAGCCCGATTTCCATTTCTGCGGGAATCAGTCCAATCCGGGCTTCCCTTATTGCGTCGAGCATTGCGGGGTGGCCTACCAGGCGCAGATCCCCCGCCGCGACCGGCGTCCGCCGCCGCCGCTTCCCTTCGGCGGCCCTCGAATCCGCTAGAGCGCTGTGGGAATAGGTTGAATCGCTACAACCGTTCGCCCTGAGCCTGTCG
>DASQZF010000052.1:0-14094 GCA_035638835.1 Allosphingosinicella sp.
AGGGCCGCGGGCGCGGCGAGGGTCAGCAATTTCTTGGCGAAAGACATGGGACGCATCCTCTTGGGAACGGAGCTGCAGCTGTAACTATATAGGAAACCCCGCCTTTCTACAAAAGGGCGGCTGAATGGGGGGTGAAGGGGATGCGCGCACCACCAACCCCTCATCAATTACGCCAAGCAAATTGGTGCCAGGCACCAATTACGCCAAGCACCGATCATGCCGGCCGGAAAATTGGTGCCTGGCACCAATTACGGCTCACTCGACCTTCTTGCGCCTGAGCAGGATCAATATGTCGTCGCGGTTCATCGCTCCGATCGTCCAGGCGACTGCGAAATAGACGATTCCTCCCGCCGCGACGAGCGCTCCCATCGCCAGGACCCGGTCGCCCGTCGAGCCGGCGAAGCGGTCGGCGAGCGCGCGCTCGAGCATCCACAAGGTCACGCCCATGGCCGCTCCGGCGAGAAGCTGCCGGACCAGCCGCGACGCGAGCCAGCCCGGCAGCCGGAAGTGCCCGCGCGAATGGAGCAGGCCGGCGAGCGCCAGAGCGTTCGCCCAGGCGCCGATCGCGGTCGAGAGGGGGAGGGCGACGATCCCGAGCCGAGGCACCAGGATGAAGTTGAGCGCGACGCTTCCAAGCAGGGTCGCGACGGCGACGAACACCGGCGTCTTGACGTCGCGCCGCGCATAGAAGCCGGGCGACAGGATCTTGATGAGCACATAGGCCGGAAGGCCGAGCACCAGGGTGGCGAGCACTGCGCCGGTGACGGCAGCATCCTCCTGAGTGAAGCGCCCGCCCTCGAAGATCACCGTCGCGATCGGGCCGGAAACCACCGCGAGGGCGATCGCCGCCGGAAGGGTGAGGAGCATCCCGATCTCGATCGCCTGGGCCTGGACCTGGGTCGCGGCCGCTTCGTCCGATCTGCCGATCGCCCGGCTGATCGAGGGAAGGATCGCCACGCCTAGAGCGGACCCGATGAGCGCGAGCGGGAGCTGGTTCAGCCGGTCGGCCTGGCCGAGGATGAGGAGCGATCCCTCCGGCAGGCGGGTCGCGAAATAGATGTAGAAGAACTGGCTGATGTAATAAGTGCCGCCCGCGAGCGTGGCGGGCAGGACGAGGGTGAAGAGCTCGCGCACCCCGGGCGTGATCCGCGGCGCCCGGAGCTTGAGCGGAAGTCCCGCTTTGACCATGCTCGCCCAGGTTAGCCCGAGCTGCGCCACTCCGCCGGCGACGACGGACCAGCACATAGCCTGGACGGTCGGGCGCCCCCCTTCGGGGACCAGGATCAGTGCGATCACCAGCGCGATGTTGAGAAGCGCGGGGGCGAAGGCCGCCGCCGCGAACCGCCCGACCGAGTTCAGCACGCCCGACACCAGCGACAGCAGGCAGATGAAGACGAGATAGGGCATGGTGATCCGGGTCATCGACACGGCGAACGCGGTTTTCCCCGCGTCGCCGCCCCAGTCGCCCCCGACGATCAGGCCGATGAACAGCGGCATGAAGATCATGAAGATCGCGGTGATGACGAGGAGCAGCGGAAGGAAGACCGCGAGGACTTCCTCGGCGAAGCGCCGGGCTTCCGCGCTGGTGCCGTCTTCCTTGAGCCTCTGGCTGAAGAGCGGAACGAAGCCCGCCGAAAAGGCGCCCTCGCCGAACAGCCGTCGGAAGAGGTTGGGGATCAGGAAGGCGAACGTGAACACGTCGGCCGCGGCCGAGGCTCCGAGCACCCGCGCGACGATCACTTCCCGGACGAAGCCGAGGACCCGGCTCACCATGGTGAGCCCGCCGATCGTCCCGGTCGCCTTCCAGAGGTTCACGCTGCCGCCCCCGGGGCCGAAAGGCTCAGGCCTGGCCGATCTCGCCGGCCGCTCCGCCTTCGCCGAGCTCCTGCTGAGCGCGGGCGAGGTAGAGCGCGTGGAAGTCGATCGGGTCGAGCATCAACGGCGGGAAGCCGCCTTCCTGCACCGTCTGGGCGACGATGTGGCGGGCGAAGGGGAAGAGTATCCGCGGCGCTTCGGCGAGAAGGAAGGCCTGGATCTCGCCCTCGTCGGAGATGTTCCGGATCCCGATCAGGCCGGCATAGAGGAGGTCGACCGCGAAGGCCGTCTGGCCGTCGGCGGTGGCGCGCACCTCGATCCTCAGCGCGACCTCGTAAATCTCGTCGTTGAGCTTGCTCGAGCCGATGTTGAAGTCGACCTCGATCTTGGGCTGGGTCTGCCACTGGTAGACCGCCGGTGAGTTCGGGTTCTCGAACGAGAGGTCCTTCACATATTGGGAGATGACTCCGACCTGCGGTGACGTGTCGTTGCCGTTGGGCTGCGTCTCGGCGGGATTGCCCTGCTCTTCGGCCATTTGATTCGCCCTTGATAGAAGTGGATGGGGAAAAAGTTTGTGTGGAGAAGGGCCGCGAGGCTCGGGACCCGGTGCGCCCGGGCGGTTAGCAGGCGCGGCCGGACCGCGCAACCGGGCGGCAGAGGCGTGGGTATCCCTCTCCCGCTTTCGTGGGAGAGGGATACCCAGGGGGAGCCGGCGCGATCTGAAGGCCGCTCACCTCATGGAACCGTCCGCCATTTGAATCCTTGACGCCAACCGCCTATGTATCAGGCTCGTTGAGTTCGGAGAAACTAGTGACCGAGATTGTCCTCCTGGCGATGGTGGCCCTGTTCGTGGGCCTGAGGCTCTACTCGGTGCTCGGCCGCCGCACCGGTCACGAGCAGCAGCCGATCCTCCGGCCCGCCGAGACTCCGGCGGCGAAGGAGGCCGCCGCCCCGGCCGCCGACCTCGCCGTGGACCGCCCCGATACGGGCGGATTCGTCTATGAGGAGCCGGCCACCCCCGGCATACGCGCAATCGTCGGGGCCGATTCGAGCTTCGACGTCGCCCGGTTCCTGGAGGGCGCCCAGGCCGCCTACCGGATGATCCTCGAGGCGTTCTGGCGCGGCGACCGCGAGGAGCTGAGGCACCTCGTCGGCGGCGACGTTCTCGCCACTTTCGAACAGGCGATCACCGCCCGCGAGGAAGCCGGCGAGCAGCTGGACAACCGGCTCGTCCAGATCGAGCGCGCGGTCATCCAGGACGCGCGCCTCACCGGCCGCTCCGCCGAGGTCGACGTGCGCTTCGACGCCGACATCGCCGCCGTCACCCGCGACCGCGAGGGCAAGGTCATCGCCGGCACCCTGACCGACGCCATCCCCACCCATGACGTCTGGACCTTCCGCCGCAACCTCGCCAGCGGCGATCCCAACTGGCTCCTCGTCGAAACCGACGAAGCGGACTGATTTGCCTCCCCGTGCGAAGCATGGGGAGGGGGACCACCCGAAGGGTGGTGGAGGGGTGACTGGCGCGAAACTGGCGGGTTCGCGCTTGCTCCTCCGAGCCCGCGCCCACCCCTCCACCATGCTTCGCATGGTCCCCTCCCCACCGCTTCGCGGCAGGGAGGCAGAAACAATTTTCCTGCACCCCCTCTCTAAGGCTATCCTGACGTAGTGAGCAGGGTCGAATCAGAGCGGCGGAATCGAACCGGAAGGTTCTTCGAGGGCGGAAGTTTTTCGCTTCCTGGGAAGCCGAACCTTATGAACCTTCCGTCGCTTCTGGCGATGGTCCTCCTCGCCAGCTGCGTGCCCAAGGAGCGGCGGCCCGAGCCTCCACTGCCACCACCTGCTCCGCCGGTCGCAGCGCCCGCTCCCCCGGCACCTGCAATGCCCCCCTCGGCGGTCCTGCTTGGAGTGTCCGCCGGACCGGCGCTGCCGGCGATCGGTGAGGCCGAGGCCGCCCGCGCGCTCGAGGCGTTCCGGATCAGCTGCCCGGCCCTCACCAAGCGCACCGACGCAAGCGGCCTGACGCGGCCTGAAGACTGGCGGGAGGCCTGCGCCGCCGCCGCTACCGCCCCGGCGCCCGCAGCCTTTTTCGCCGAGCATTTCGAGGTCGTGCAGGTCGGCGACGGCACCGCCTTCGTCACCGGCTATTTCGAGCCTGAGATAGCCGGCTCGCGGACCCGCCGGCCCGGCTTCGAAGTGCCCGTCTACCGCAAGCCTCCCGACCTCGTCGAAGTCGACGCCGCGACGGCGCAGGCCGCCGGAACCCCGCGCCGCGGACGGCTTGAGAACGGCGTCGTCGTCCCTTATTTCGAGCGGTCCGAAATCGAGGCGGGGGCGCTCGCCGATCAGGGCCTCGAAATCGCCTGGGCGGCCGACGAGATCGACTTCTTCTTCCTCCAGATCCAGGGCTCCGGCCGGCTCCGCTCGCCCGACGGCTCGGTGATCCGGATCGGCTATGCGGGGCAGAACGGCCGCGAATATGTCGGGATCGGCAAGCTCATGAAGGACCGCGGGCTGCTCGGCCCCGGCCAGACCAGCATGCAGGGCATCGTCGCCTGGCTTCGCTCCAACCCGGAAGAGGGAAGGGCGATCATGCGCGAGAACAAGAGCTACATCTTCTTCCAGGAGCTGACCGGCGCCGGACCGCTCGGAGCCCTCGGACTCCCGGTCACCGGTCGGGCGACGGTGGCGACCGATCCCAGATATGTGCCGATGGGGGCGCCCGTCCTGCTCCAGCTGGACCGGGCCGAGGCCAACGGGCTCTGGGTGGCCCAGGATACCGGGGGAGCGATCAAGGGCTCGAACCGCTTCGATACATTCTGGGGCGCCGGCGCCGACGCGGCCAGAATCGCCGGCGGGATGCAGGGCCGGGGCCGCGCTTACGTCCTGGTGCCCAAAGGCACGCTGGCGCGGCTCGATGCGACGACTAGGCCCTGACGAAGCGAGATTGTGGGCGAAGGTGGTCGAGTCGGTGCGCCCGCTCGACGGGGTTGCCGTGCCAGAGCCTGCGAGCGCTCCGGCGGAGACCGCGGCCCAGGAGACGCCTCCGCCAGGCCCCGGCGTTCGCCGGGGAGCGAAGCCGCCGCCGCCGCCTCCCACCCGCAAGCCTCCCGGCGAGACTCTCGACGGAAGCTGGGACCGCCGGCTGAGCCGCGGCCTGGTGTCGCCGGACTCGATGCTCGACCTCCACGGCCACAACCTCGCCACCGCCTACGATCTTCTCGACCGGCGGCTCGAGCAGGCGATCGGGTCCGGGGCGAGGCTGATGCTCCTCGTCACCGGCAAGCCGCCCGGGCCCGAACGGCCGGCTAAGCGCGGCGCCATCCGAGCCGCCGTCGGCGACTGGCTTCACGCTTCGAGGCATTCGGGGAGGATCGCCGCGGTTCGCAATGCCCACCCGCGCCATGGCGGGACCGGGGCGCTCTACATCGTCCTCAGGCGTCCCCGGACTTGATGGATACCGAATGGTAACGCTTCCGGCATAAGCTGTATCGGCAACGCGCACCGTGGGGGATCGTGCGGCAGGCCGGACAGGAAACACCGCCGATCATGGCTTCGACGGTTGAAAAGATCAGCAATCGCGTACTCTCGGTGGCGGCGGGGCTGTCGGCTTTCGTCCTGACGCTGCTGGGCTTTCTTCTGCTCGGAAGCCTCAACCAGCAGGTCGCCGCCTCGGTCGTCTTCGGCCTCTTCGCTCTGACCATCGTCTATCTGGCCGCCGAGCGGCCCAACAGCGCCCATGCCCGCGCCGTCTCCGCTCTGATCGACCGGCTGATGGCGGTCAGCCGCGGCGATCTCGCCTCGCCCGCGCCGCCGGCTCTCAAGCGCGAGATGCCCGCTTTGGCCGCCGCCGTCGAAGGCCTGTTCGACCAGGTCCGCTCGAACCTCGACGACGCCCAGGCGCTGGCGATGTACGATCCGGTGACCGCGCTCCCCAACCGTGTCCATTTTCGCCGCGAAGCCGAGCGGATCCTGTCTTCGCGCGACAGCGGCGCGGCCTTGCTGTTCGTCGACCTGGACGGCTTCAAGGAGGTCAACGACCGCCTCGGCCACGCCCAGGGCGACCAGGTGCTGATCATGGTCGCCAACCGGCTTCGGGTCGTTCTCAAGGCCGAAGTGGCGGACGGGACCCTGGCGCCCCCGCTGCTCGCCAGGCTGGCGGGCGACGAGTTCACGATGCTCCTTCCCGAAGTCTCCACCCGCGACGAGGCGGAGCGGATCGCCGCTCGGGCGCTCACCGCGCTCGCCGAGCCGTTCAGGTCCCCCGCCGGATCCGTCCTCATCGGAGGCTCGATCGGGATCGCCCTGGCGCCCGAGCACGGCAGCGACCTTGCCGGGCTGATGAAGGCCGCGGACATCGCGATGTACCATGCCAAGGCGTCGGGCCGCTCTCGCCTGTGCAGCTACGAGCCGGGCCTCGCCCGGGCTTCCGAGGAGCGCCACGCCGTGGAGGCCTCGGTCCGGCGCGCCGTCGAAAAGCATGAGCTGGAGCTCGTCTTCGAGCCCCGCTTGTGCCTCCGGACCGGCGCGATCACCGCGGCGGAGGCCCAGATCCGCTGGAACGGGGTCGGTGGAAGCCGGCTTCTCTCCGGCGAGGAACCGATTCTCCAGGAAACCGGTCTCGCCGTCCGCCTGGGCGAATGGACCCTCGACGCCGTGTCCGCCGCGCTCGAACGCTGGCGCGCCGCCGGGCTCGATCACCGGCTCTGCTTTCCGGTCGCAGCGCGCCAGTTCGAGCGGCTCGACTTCATCGAGCGGCTGCGCGCGGCTCTGACCCGCGCCGGGCCGTCGCCCTGGGGCGTGGAGATCGAGCTCAACGAAGCCGCCGCTTCAGGCTGCGACAAATGGGTGGTCGCCGAGCTCGAGCGGCTTCGCTTCGAGGGGGTCGAGGTCTGCGTCAGCGATTTCGGATCCGGCCGGGCGCGGCTTTCGGGCTTTTCGAGCCTGCCGATGAACCGGGTCCGCCTGGATCGCGGGATCGTCGCCGAGATCGACCGGTCCGAGCGTGCGAGGAGCGTCGCCGCCTCGCTCATCCACCTCGTCCACGGCCTCGGCTGCGAGGCCGTCGCCGCGGGGGCGGAGCGGCAGGATCAGGTCGAGGTGCTCCGGGCCCTGGGCTGCGACAGCCTTCAGGGTTTCCCGGGAGTGGCGCCGATGCCCGAGGACGCGTTCCTCGCCTGGGCCGAAGCCCAGGACTGCGCCCGAAGCCTCGCCCATGACGTCTATCCGAGCGCGGCCCTGACGATGCGCGCGTAGATTCGGGCGAGGGCGCGCAGATCCTCCTCCGAAGCCGCCTCGTCCAGCTTGTGCATCGTGGCGTTGCGAAGGCCGAAGTCGACGACCGGGCAGAGCGCGATCAGGAAGCGCCCGTCCGAAGTCCCGCCACCGGTCGACAGGGTCGGCTCCACGCCGGTTTCCTCCCTGATCGCCTTCGTGATCAGCGCGTAGAGCGGTCCGGCGGGCGTCAGGAAGGCCTCGCCCGAGATCATCGCCTCGACGCTTGCTTCGGGCGCCTGTTCCTGCGCGGTGCGCCGAACCAGCTCGACGAGGTCCTCGCCCCTCTGGAGGTTGTTGAAACGGATGTTGAGCTGGATCCGGCCGCTCCCCGGAATGAGGTTGGTGGCCTTGGTGTCCGTCTCGACGGCGGTCACTTCCAGGTTGGAAGGCTGGAAGGCCTCGCTTCCGTCGTCGAGGTGAAGCGCCTCGAGCGCCTCGATCACCCTCGCCAGCCTGGGCACCGGATTGTCGGCCCGGTGCGGATAGGCGACATGCCCCTGCACTCCGGGGATCGTGATCCACATGTTGACCGAGCCGCGGCGGCCGATCTTGACGGTATCGCCCAGTCGCGCCTCCGAGGTGGGCTCGCCGATCAGGATCATGTCGGGCCGGATCGAGCGCTGCGCCATCCACTCCATGATCGCCCTCGTGCCGTGGATCGCCGGGCCTTCCTCGTCGCCGGTGATGAGCAGGCTCAACGTGCCGCGATGCTCGGGCACCTCCGCCGCCGCCGCAACGAAGGCTGCGATGCCCCCCTTCATGTCCACGGCCCCACGCCCGTAGAGGAGGCCGCCTCGAAGCTCCGGGCGGAACGGATCGCCGGTCCAGCCCTCGCCGGGCGGAACGACGTCGAGATGGCCGGCGAAGCCGAAATGCGGGCTTCCGCCTCCCCGGCTCGCGAACAGATTCTCGACCTCGCCGCCGCTCACGAAGCGGTGGACCTCAAAGCCGAGCGGGCGAAGCGCGGCTTCCAGTGCGTCGAAGGCCGCCCCCCTGGCCGGCGTGACGCTGGGACAGGCGATAAGCTGCGATGCTAGGTCGACAGGGTCGATTGCGCTGCTCATGCGGCTTCGCCTAGCAAGGGGTCGACAGCTTGCCCAGCGAAAGGCCATTCATGCCAAAGCTCGACCTCGATGCGATCGCCCAGACCAATGCGACCGGCTATCCGTCGCCCTGGCGGGAGGAGATGACCACGCGCCTCGTCCGCCGCCTCGGTCCCGTCTCGGGTCTCACCGATTTCGGGGTCAGCCAGGTCACGCTCGAGCCCGGCGGGATCTCCAGCCAGCGACACTGGCACGAGGGCGAGGACGAGTTCGTCGTCATCCTGGAAGGCGAAGCGGTTCTCGAGGAGGATGAAGGCGAGTCGCCGATGCGGGCGGGCGACTGCGCTTCCTTTCCCAAGGGCGCGGCCAACGGCCACCGGCTGGTCAACCGGAGCGGCGCGCCGTGCGTCTTCATCGCGGTCGGCAAGTGGGCGACGACCGACTGCCACTATCCGGACATCGACCTTCACCTCGACGGCGCCACCAGCCGCTTCACCCGCAAGGACGGGACGCCCTACTGATCCTCGTCATTGCGAGCGAAGCGAAGCAATCCAGCGGGTCTCGAAGGCAGCACTGGATTGCTTCGCTACACTCGCAATGACGGCCGGGGCGACGGACTATTCCGCCGCGCTCTCGTATCTCTCGATAACCCAGGGCTCCTCCTGCGCCGCCTCGACCCATTCGCGGAGCCAGGGGTGGGAGAGCATCCCTTCCATATAAGCCGCCGCGAAGCGGGGGACGGGGACCGAATAGGTGACGAAGCGGGTTACGACCGGGGCGAACATGATGTCGACCGCCCCGAACGTGCCGAACAGATAGGGGCCTCCGCCACCGTGCCGCGCTCGGGCCTGAGCCCATAATTCGAGGATCCGGACGACCTCGGCGCGGACGTTCTCCGACAACTCCTTGGGCGGGAATTGCTTCCTGAGGTTCACCGGGCATTCGCGGCGAAGATTGTCGTAGCTGGAATGCATCTCGGCCGCCATAGAGCGCGCCATGCCCCGGGCGACCTCGTCCTTGGGCCAATAGCGGTCGCGGTCGGTCTTGTCGGAAAGCCATTCGACGATTGCGAGGGAATCCCAGATCACGGCTTGGTCGTCCCACAGCACCGGCACCTTGCCGCCCGAAGGGGCGAATTCGTTGCCTTCGCGAGTCTTCTCCCATTCCTCGTCGAAGAGCGGGACGGTGATCTCCTCGAAGGCCAGGCCCGATTGCTTGACCGCAAGCCAGCCGCGAAGCGACCAGGAGGAATAGGCTTTGTTGCCGATAATGAGCTTCAGCATAGGGTCTCCTGTGCGCCGCCGCTCCTGAACACGTCGTTTCGAGCGAAGCGAAGCAATCCAGCGCTGCGCTTCCGCCCACTGGATTGCTTCGTCGCTACGCTCCTCGCAATGACGGTTGCCGACCCCTCCAGGGTCAGGCTTCGTCCGTTTCGTCCGCCTCGCCGTCGCCAGCGTCCGCGTCCGAAGCAGCCTCCGCTGCCGGAGCCTCGTCCGCCGCCGAAGCGTCGGTCGAAATCTCGCCCGGCTCGGCGTTCGGATCGTAATCCTCGGTGAAGCCGGCCGTGTCCTTCTCGAACATGTCGGCCATGACGTCGACGCCCTTCGCCTGAAGCTCGGCCTCTTCCGGCGAGCGGGCGACGTTGACCTTGATGGCCACGGACACCTCCGGGTGGAGGGCGATCCGGACGTCCTGGAGGCCGATCGACTTGATCGGCCGGTCGAGCACGATCTGGTTCTTGGCGATCTTGTGGCCTTCGGCTTCGAGCAGTTCGGCGAGGTCGCGGGCCGAGACCGATCCGTAGAGCTGGCCGGTGTTCGAGGCCTGGCGAATGAGCTGGACGGTGATCCCGTCAATGCCCTTCGAATCCGCTTCGGCGACGGAGCGGCGCTCGGCGTTGGTAGCCTCGATCCGCTCGCGGTTGCTCTCGAACACCTTGCGGTTCGACTCGTTGGCCCGAAGCGCCTTGCCGTTGGGAAGAAGGAAGTTGCGGGCGTAGCCGTTCTTCACCTTCACCACGTCGCCGATCGCGCCGAGCTTCTCGATCCTCTCGAGGAGAATGACATCCATTGCTCGCGCTCCTTATTTCACGACGTAGGGGAGAAGGCCGAGATGGCGGGCGCGCTTGATCGCGGTAGCCAGCTCGCGCTGCTTCTTGCCGGAGACGGCGGTGATTCGGGAGGGAACGATCTTGCCGCGCTCGGAGACGAAGCCCTGGAGCAGGCGGACGTCCTTATGGTCGATCACGGGAGCGTCCTTGCCCGAGAAGGGGCAGCTCTTGCGGCGGCGGAAAAATGGGCGTGCCATCGTGCTGGTCCTTTCTCTTTACGCGTCGGCGAAGTCGGGGCGGGGGGCGCGGTCGCCGCGGTCCCCACGGTCGCGGTCACGGCCGCCGCGATCACCGCGGTCGCCACGGTCGCCCCGGTCTCCACGCTCGCGGTCGCGCTCGCCGCGGCGCATCATCGCCGACGGGCCCTGCTCGTGGGCGTCGACGCGCACGGTCATGTAGCGGATCACGTCTTCGTTGATCTGGGTCTGGCGCTCGAGCTCGAGCACGGCGGGAGCCGGAGCGTCGAAGTCGAGCATCACGTAATGGCCCTTGCGGTTCTTGGCGATCCGGTAGGCGAGCGAGCGAAGGCCCCAGGTCTCGGTCTTGACGACCTTGCCGCCGGCGGCTTCGATGATGCTGGTGGCGTTTTCCGCCAGCGCGTCAACCTGGGCCTGGGCCAGGTCCTGACGCGCGATGAACACATGCTCGTAGAGCGGCATGGCTGCGCTGTTCCTTGTCTTTGGCCGATCGCTGACGCCGCCCAATGCGGACGCCCCTCCGGCTTTCGTCTAAAAAGCTGAACGGGGCGGAAGGCATGGCCTTCGCCCCGGACGAGGGGCATGTGGCTTAGGATGGGCCGAAAAGCAAGCCCGCTTGCCTTTGCGACGTCCGCTGGCCTAGCAGCCCCGTCATTGCGAGCGCAGCGAAGCAATCCAGCAGAGCGCCTGACGCGGCACTGGATTGATTCGTCGCTGCGCTCCTCGCAATGACGAACGAAAGGAGGCCATGTGCGCGCATTCATTTTCCCGGGTCAGGGGAGCCAGTCGGTCGGGATGGGCAAGGCGCTCGCCGAGGCCAGCAGCGTCGCGCGCCACCTGTTCGAGGAAGTGGACGAGGCGCTGGGCCAGAAGCTGTTCAGGCTGATGGCCGACGGTCCTCAGGACGATCTCACCCTCACCGAGAACGCCCAGCCGGCGATCATGGCCAATGCCCTGGCGACGCTCCGGGTCTCGGGCATCTCGATGGAGAAGGCGGACTTCGTCGCCGGCCACAGCCTGGGCGAATATAGCGCGCTCTGCGCGGCGGGCAGCTTCGACCTCGCGACCGCGGCCCGGCTGCTCAGGCTTCGCGGCGAGGCGATGCAGCGCGCGGTGCCGGTGGGGCAGGGGGCAATGGCGGCCTTGCTCGGCGCGAGCGTCGAGATCGCCCAGGCGGTGGCGGACGCCGCGGCGCAAGGCGAGACATGCGTGGTCGCCAACGACAACGATCCCTCGCAGGTCGTGATTTCCGGCCACCGGGGAGCGGTCGAGCGCGCGCTCGAGATCGCCAAGGAGAAAGGGGCCAAGCGGGCCGTCCTGCTGCCGGTGTCCGCACCTTTCCACTCGCCCCTGATGAAGCCCGCCGCGCGGGAGATGGAGCAGGCCCTCGCGGAAGTCGGAATCGACGAGCCGGCAGTGCCGATCTACGCCAACGTCACAGCCGCTCCGGTGGAGGAGCCGGACGAGATCCGCAGCCTCCTCGTCGAGCAGGTGACCGGGATGGTGCGCTGGCGGGAGAGCGTTGCGGCGATGGCCGAGGCGGGAGTCGACCATTTCATCGAATTCGGGGGCAAGGTGCTCGGTCCGATGGTCAAGCGCATCGCACCCGATTCGAAGGTGACCAGCGTCGTGACGATGGAGGACATCGAAGCGCTGGTGAAGGAGATTTAGGCGGGGCGGAACGGAGCAACGTCACCCTGAACTTGTTTCAGGGTCCAGTTCTCCGCCTGCGAGGCGGTTCGACCCTGGATGCTGAAACTAGTTCAGCATGACGGCCGTGGAATGGAGAAGTTGATGTTCGATCTCACAGGAATGACCGCCCTCATCACCGGAGCGTCCGGCGGAATCGGATCGGCGATCGCCGAGGCGTTGGCGGGGCAGGGGGCCCGGCTGGCCGTCTCCGGATCCAATGCCGACAAGCTCGAGGCGTTCCGGGCTGGGCTCGGGGGCGACCATGTCGCACTCCAAGCCAACCTCTCCGACTCCGCCGCCGTCGACGCGCTGGTCCCGCAGGCGGTCGAAGCGCTCGGCAAGCTCGATATCCTCGTCAATAATGCGGGCGTGACCCGGGACAATCTCGCCATGCGGATGAAGGACGAGGAATGGTCGGACGTCATCCGGATCAACCTCGAAGCCGCCTTCCGCCTCGCTCGGGCTGCCTTGAAGCCGATGATGCGGGCGCGGCACGGGCGGATCATCTCGATCACCTCGGTGGTCGGAGCGACCGGCAATCCCGGCCAGGTCAATTATGCGGCGTCCAAGGCCGGGCTGGTCGGGATGTCGAAGGCGCTCGCCCAAGAAGTCGCGAGCCGCAACATCACCGTCAATTGCATCGCTCCGGGCTTCATCAAGTCGGCGATGACGGACGGCCTTCCCGATGCTCAGAAAGAGGCGCTGACCGGCCGGATCCCCGCCGGCCGCCTCGGCGAGGGCGGCGACATCGGCGCGGCGGCCGTTTATCTTGCCAGTCGGGAAGCCGGCTACGTCACCGGCCAGACACTCCACGTCAACGGCGGTATGGCGATGCTGTCCTGAAAGGTGATCTGATTCCTCGTTTCTATCCACCAGGATCGAACGATCGGAGCGACCCTGCAGTCGTGGGACAAGGAGCCCCTCGAGCGCTTCGTCCTGATGGTGAAGCTTTTCGCCGTCGCCGAGGTCGAACGCGATAAGGCCGCCTCGCCCTAAGCCTCTTGCACCTGCGCAAAGCCCGTTCTACGTGCGTTCAGGAAACCCAACTGCGACATCCGAAGGGGAAAACATGAGCGAGACGTCCGATCGCGTGAAGAAAATCGTCGTCGAGCATCTCGGCGTCGAAGCCGAGAAGGTCACCGAGGAAGCCAGCTTCATCGACGATCTCGGCGCCGACAGCCTCGACATCGTCGAGCTGGTCATGGCTTTCGAAGAGGAGTTCGGGGTCGAGATTCCGGACGACGCGGCCGAGAAGATCAGCACGGTCAAGGACGCCATCGACTATATCGAGGCCCACAAGGCCTGACGGCCCTGTTCGTCGGCCCGGCGGTGCCGAGCCGCTTGACATGAACGGCTCTCCGCCCAAGGCGGGGGGCCGTTCGTCTTTACGCCGTTTGAGGAGCTTGGCATGCGCCGCGTAGTCGTCACCGGTCTCGGAATGGTGTCCCCGCTGGGCCCGGACGTCGAGACCAGCTGGAAGAACATCCTGGCGTCGAAGAGCGGCGCGACCCGCATCACCCGGTTCGATCCGACCGACTATGTCTGCCAGATCGCCTGCGAGGTGAAGCCGCCCGAGCATGAATATGGCTTCGATCCGGCGAAGCGGGTCGACCACAAGGTCCAGCGCCAGGTCGATCCGTTCATCATCTACGGACTCGACGCGGCCGGCCAGGCGCTCGAGGATGCCGGGCTCACCGACATGAGCGAGGCGGAGCGCCTGCGCGCCGGGGTCTCCATCGGGTCCGGAATCGGCGGGCTGCCGGGGATCGAGAAGGAATCGATCGTCCTTCACGAAAAGGGCCCGCGCCGGGTCAGCCCGCACTTCGTTCACGGCCGGCTGATCAACCTCATTTCGGGCCAGGTCTCGATCAAGTACGGCCTGATGGGTCCCAATCATGCCGTCGTCACCGCCTGTTCGACCGGAGCCCACTCGATCGGCGACGCCGCCCGGATGGTCGCC
>DASQZF010000053.1:0-6745 GCA_035638835.1 Allosphingosinicella sp.
GACCCCACAAACAAGCCCTCGTCGCCTGCGCTCGAAAGCTCCTCGTCTTCGTCAACACCGTCCTCGCCAGAGGCTCAGCATGGGAAAAACAAACCCAACTCGGCTAATGGTTGCTGAACTTGTTTCAGGGTCCAGTTTTCCGCCCGCGAGGCGGCGCGTCCCTGGATGCTGAAACAAGTTCAGCATGACGTGTATCCGGGCGCGGGATCGGGCGGGCCACGCGGGCCGCTCGATAGGCTCTTGACGGGCCGCTCCGCCATGTCCGATCCGCACTCATGATCCGCCTCATCCCGCGCGTCCTGGCGATGGCCGGCGCGCTCCTCCTGTGCCTTCCGCTCCATTATCTGTGGAAGCTGGCCGGTCGCCCGTCGCCATGGCCCCGCCGGTTCCTCGGCCTGGTCGCGCGCGCGGCCGGGATGCGGGTTCGGGTCGTCGGCGTTCCGCTGGAGCGCGACGTCCTGTTCCTCGCCAATCATCTGAGCTGGCTCGACATCCTCGTTCTGGCCGGGGCGAGCGGCACCGCCTTCGTCTCCAAGGCGGAGGTCGCGCAGGTGCCGGTGATCGGCTGGCTGGCCGGGCTCAACGACACGGTCTTCGTGGCGCGCTCCCAGCGGTCGGACGTTCGCGGCCAGGCCGACGCGCTGCGCCGGGCGCTTGCGAGCGGTCAGCCGGTGGCGCTGTTCCCCGAAGGGACGACCAAAGGCGGGGCGGAAATCCTCCCGTTTCGCGCCAGCCTGCTCGCCGCGCTCTTCCCGCCGCTACCGGGCGTCCGGGTCCAGCCGGTCGCACTGGACTATGGCGAGTCGGCGCTCGATCTCGCCTGGGTCGGCGACGAGCCGGGGCTCGACAATGTCCGCAAGGTCCTGTCGCGGCCGGGCACGGCCCAAGTGGTCCTGCACTTCCTGGCCCCGGTCGATCCCGCGACGGGCGACCGGAAGGCCCTGGCCAGGGCCGCGCGAGGCGAAATCGCCGAAGCCCTCGGCAACCCTGGCCCTTCCGGCGGCCCGACGGATCGCCTATAGGCGCGCGGCGATGACCAGAGCCGCCCCGAAAACTTTCCAGATCAAGTCGTTCGGCTGCCAGATGAACGTCTATGACGGCGAACGCATGGCCGGGCTGCTCGAGGCCCAGGGCATGGCTTCGGCCGGCTCGTCCGCCGAGGCCGACCTCGTCGTCCTCAACACCTGCCATATCCGCGAGAAAGCGGCGGAAAAGGTCTATTCGGAGATCGGCCGGCTGAAGCGCGAGGACGGATCGAGGCCGATGATCGCGGTCGCCGGCTGCGTCGCCCAGGCGGAAGGCGCCGAAATCCCGCGCAGGGCTCCGAATGTCGACATCGTCGTCGGGCCCCAGGCCTATCACCGGCTGCCCGAGCTCGTCGCCGGGGTGATGGGGGGAAAGCGGGGGATCGACACCGACATGCCCCTCCTCTCGAAGTTCGGGGCGCTTCCCGCCCGGCGAAGGTCCGGGCCTTCGGCCTTCCTGACCGTCCAGGAGGGCTGCGACAAATTCTGCACCTATTGCGTCGTCCCCTATACGCGCGGCGCCGAGGTTTCGAGGCCCTGGGGGGCGGTGGTGGACGAGGCCCGGGCGCTGGTCGACGGCGGGGCGAAGGAGATCGTCCTGCTCGGCCAGAACGTCAACGCCTGGACGGGCGAGGACGAAACCGGTCGAATGCAGGGCCTGGACGGCCTCATCCGATCGCTCGACCGCCTCCCCGGGCTGGAGCGGATCCGCTACACGACCAGCCACCCCAACGACATGACCGAGGGACTGATCCGGGCCCATGTCGAGGTCGGCAAGCTGATGCCCTTCCTCCATCTTCCCGTACAGTCGGGAAGCGACCGGGTGCTGAAGGCGATGAACCGAAGCCACAGCGCCGCGAGCTACCTCGCCTTGCTGGAACGAGTCCGCTCGGCCCGGCCCGACATAGCCGTTTCCGGCGATTTCATCGTCGGCTTCCCGGGCGAGACCGAGGCGGAGTTCGAAGCGACCCTCGAAATCATCCGCTCGGTGAACTACGCTATGGCTTACTCGTTCAAATATTCGCCGCGCCCGGGCACACCGGCGGCGGCCATGGAGGATCAACTGCCCCGCGAGATCATGGACGAAAGGCTTCAGCGGCTTCAGGCGCTGCTCAACGCGCAGCAACTGGGGTTCAACCGGGCCAGCGTCGGCCGCCCGGTGGAGGTGCTTCTGGAGCGGCCGGGCAAGAAGCCCGGGCAGATGATCGGGAAGACTCCCTGGCTTCAGTCGGTCCATGTCGAGACGGAGGCGGGGATCGGGGACTTGATCGAGGTCGAAGTGGTGTCGGCCGGGCCGAACAGCCTGGCCGGGATCGTCATCCCGGCGAAGGCTGGGGCCTTGCCTGAACCCGTCATCCCGGCGGAAGCCGGGACCTCGGGGAGACCCGTCGAGACTTCTCGTCCCGAGGTCCCGGCTTTCGCCGGGCTGACGATCTGATGGCCGCTAAGAAAGCGCCCGACGCCGGAGCCGCCACCGCGGCCCCTCGCGCCCGGCTGGAGCTCGAGTTCGAGCAGCCGCACCTGCTCGGGCCTTTGTTCGGCGAGTTCGACCGCAACCTCGTCGCCATCGAGGACCGGCTGGGGGTCTATATCGCCGCGCGCGGAGCCAAGGTTCAGATCGAGGGCGAGCCCGAGAATGCGGCGCGTGCCCGCGACGTCCTTCTCGGCCTCTACAACCGGCTCGACGAGGGGCAGGACATCGACGCCGGGATGGTCGACGCGATCATCGCCATGTCGGGCCAGCCGACCCTGGACGGGATCATCACCAGGGAGGTGGCCGAGCCGCCCAAGGTGATGATCCGGACCCGCAAGAAGACGATCGTCCCGCGCTCCAAGATGCAGGCCGTCTACATGGAGGCGCTGGGCCGGGACGAGATGATCTTCGCGCTCGGGCCGGCCGGCACCGGCAAGACCTATCTCGCCGTCGCCCAGGCGGTCCAGCAGCTGATCGGAGGCTCGGTGGACCGACTGATCCTGTCGCGCCCCGCGGTCGAGGCGGGCGAGCGGCTGGGCTTCCTTCCGGGCGACATGAAGGAGAAGGTCGATCCCTATCTTCGGCCGCTTTACGACGCGCTCTACGACATGCTCCCCGCCGAGCAGGTCGAGCGGCGGATCGCGTCGGGAGAGATCGAGATCGCGCCGATCGCCTTCATGCGCGGCCGGACGCTCAGCGACGCCTTCATCATCCTCGACGAGGCCCAGAACACGACCCCGGCGCAGATGAAGATGTTCCTCACCCGCTTCGGAATGCGGAGCCGGATGGTGATCTGCGGCGATCCGCTGCAGGTCGACCTTCCCGACCCGGGCAAATCGGGCCTGGCCGACGCGGTCGCCAAGGTCGAGGGAATCCCCAAGATCGCGACCGTCCGCTTCGGCGTCGCCGACGTGGTTCGCCATCCGCTGGTGGGGAAGATCGTCGAGGCTTACGAGGGGAAGGCGGCGTGAGGGGAGTAGCGCGAGCGTTAGAATCCGTTCGCCCCGAGCGAAGTCGAGGGGCCTTGCCGAGCGAAGCCGAGGCCCGTTCTCGGCTTCGCTCGAAGGGGTGTCTCGACGTCGCTCGACACGAACGGAGTCGGAGTCCGGCATCGTGATCCTCGTCGAAGCCGACGTCTCGGAGGAATGGGACAGTAGCACCGACTGGGCTCGGGTCGCCGAGTCCGCAGTCCGCGCTGCGGTCGCCCAGAGCGACGTGGCCGCCCTCCTAGAAAGCGGCCTCATCGCCGAAGTCTCCGTCCGGTTCACTTCCGACGCGGAGGTGAAGGGCCTGAACGCCGACTGGCGGGGCAAGGACAAGCCGACCAACGTGCTCTCGTTTCCCATGGTCGAGCCTGACCAGCTCGAATCCCTTACCCGTGCAAGGGAAGGCGAGGCCCTGCTCGGGGACATCGTCCTCGCCCACGGCATCTGCGCCTCGGAAGCGGCCGAGAAGGGCCTCGCGACCCGCACCCATGCCGCCCATCTGGTGGTCCACGGAACGCTCCATCTGCTCGGCTTCGACCACGAACGCGGCGACGAGGATGCCGAGACCATGGAGGAGGCCGAGCGACGCTCGCTGGCAGCGCTCGGGATCGACGACCCTTACGAGGTCCACCAAAGATGACCGACGAGCAGACCGGCGAGCGCAGCATCTGGCGGGGAATCCGGGCGATGCTGTTCGGGGACGAGGGGGAAGCCACCCTTCGCGAGGAGATCGAGGAGGCGATCGAGAGCCACGAGGGCGAAGCTCCGATCGTCGGGGACCTTTCCCCGATCGAGCGGCAGATGCTCCGCAACCTGCTCCATTTCGGGGAGAGCACGGTCGCCGACATCGCGGTGCCGCGCGGGGACATCATCGCGGTGCCACTGACGATCACCTTCGACGGGCTGGTCGCGGCGTTCGCGGAAGCCGGCCACAGCCGCCTTCCGGTCTATGAGGAGAGCCTCGACAGCGTCGTGGGGATGGCTCACATCAAGGACGTCTTCACCGTCGAGGTATCGGGCGCGGAGCCGCCGGAGGAGATTGCCGGCCTGCTTCGCAAGCCGCTTTACGTGCCCGAATCCATGGGGGTCCTCGACCTTCTGGCGCGGATGCGCGCGGAACGGGTCCATCTCGCCATCGTCGTCGACGAGTTCGGAGGCACCGAGGGGCTGGTGACCATCGAGGACGTGGTGGAGGAGATCGTCGGCGAGATCGAGGACGAGCATGACGAGGAAGCCCCGGGAATGCTGATCCCGCTGGAAGACGGGATCTGGGACGCCGACGCCCGGGCCGAGCTCGAGGACGTCGCCGAGCAGATCGACGCGAGGCTGGGCGCGGTCGAGGAGGACGTCGATACTCTCGGAGGTCTGGCGACCGTGCTTGCCGGCCATGTGCCGCAGGCCGGGGAGATCGTCCATCATCCGTCGGGCTGGAGGCTCGAGGTGACCGAGAGCGACACTCGGCGGGTCACCCGCCTCAGGCTGCACGCGCCGGAAGAGGGCGCGCTTTCGGACTAGCCCATCCGTCATTGCGAGCGTAGCGAAGCAATCCAGCGGCGCGGGCGCACGAACTGGATTGCTTCGTCGCTTCGCTCCTCGCAATGACGGGGAGGATCATGACCTACGAACATATCCGCCTCGATCTGAGCCCTGCCGCAGTGGCCACCGTCACCATCGCCCGCCCCGATCGGCTGAACGCCCTTTCGGCGCGGACTCTGGAGGAGCTTCGCGAGGCGGTGGAGGAAAGCGCCCGATCCGGGGCCCGCTGCCTGCTCCTGACCGGGGAGGGCAGGGGCTTTTCGAGCGGGGCGGATCTGGCCGGGGAGGGCGGCCTGCCGGAAGATGCGGGCGCGGCGCTCGAGGAATATTACAATCCGCTGGTCGAGGCCATTTTCGCCTCGCCGATCCCGGTGGTCGCGGCGGTGAACGGGCCGGCGGCGGGGGCGGGCTGCTCGCTGGCTCTGGCCGCCGACATCGTGATCGCGGCGCGCTCGGCCTATTTCCTCCAGGCGTTCGTGAACGTCGGCCTGATCCCCGACGCCGGAGCGACCTGGATCCTGCCGCGCCTCGTCGGCAGGGCGCGGGCGATGGAGATGATGCTGCTGGGCGAGCGGGTGCCGGCCGAGAAGGCGCTGGAATGGGGGCTGATATCGCGCGTGGTGGAGGACGAGGCTCTCGAGTCCGAGGCCGTCGCGCTGGCGACGAAGCTGGCGCAGGGGCCGACGGTCGCGCTGGGCCTGATCCGGAAGCTGGCTCGGGAGGCTGGGGATATTCCGTTGAGCCAGGCGCTGGTGGCCGAACGGGTCGCGCAACGCGAGGCGGGGGAGACCCAGGATTTCAGGGGCGCGGTGATGGCGTTTCTCCAGAAGCAGACGCCGAGGTTCGAGGGCCGCTGACCCCCTCCCTGGAAGGGAGGGGCCAGGGGTGGGTCCGCCAAAGGCGGCCGAAACTCCGAGTCCGTAAAGTCTCGCTACGCTCGCCTACCCACCCTCGGCCCCTCCCTTGCAGGGAGGGGAGAATTGCCTCTTCCATTTCGGCGGCCTAAGGAAATCGCCTCTGCAACACAGGCAAGCGGGACCTCGATGGCGACCACGATCGAAGAACTCGAGGAAAGGCGCCGGCGCGCCGAGCTCGGCGGCGGGGAGGCCCGGATCGAGGCCCAGCACAGGAAGGGCCGGCTGACCGCCAGGGAGCGGCTGACCGTCCTCCTCGATCAGGGCAGCTTCGAAGAATATGACATGTTCGTCGAGCACAATTGCGCCGACTTCGGGATGGAGACCCAGAAATTCCCCGGGGACGGGGTGGTCACCGGATCGGGCACGATCAACGGGCGACTGGTCTTCGTCTTCGCCCAGGACTTCACCGTCTTCGGAGGCTCGCTGAGCGAGCGTCACGCGCAGAAGATCTGCAAGGTGATGGACATGGCGATGAAGGTGGGCGCGCCCGTCATCGGCCTCAACGACAGCGGAGGCGCGCGGATCCAGGAGGGCGTCGCGAGCCTCGCCGGCTATGCCGAGGTGTTCCAGAGGAACGTGCTGGCGAGCGGAGTGGTGCCTCAGGTCAGCCTGATCATGGGCCCCTGCGCGGGCGGCGCGGTCTATTCGCCGGCGATGACGGACTTCATCTTCATGGTGAAGGATTCGAGCTACATGTTCGTCACCGGGCCCGACGTCGTGAAAACCGTGACCAACGAAGTGGTGTCTCAGGAAGAGCTTGGCGGCGCGGTCACTCACACGACCAAATCGGGCGTCGCCGACGTCGCG
>DASQZF010000054.1:0-22929 GCA_035638835.1 Allosphingosinicella sp.
GGACCGTCATTGCGAGGAGCGAAGCGACGAAGCAATACAGCGGACCTCCAACGAACCGGGGACAGCCCTAGTGACTGTCCCCTCTTCCGCGCCTAAGCCGCCGCCATGGACGACGACCTGCCGGAAGCCATACCCGCCGCCACTCTCATCCTCATGCGGCCCTCTTCGGCCGGCGGGCCGCCCCAGATCCTGATGCTCGAGCGCGCGGAAACCATGGCCTTCGCGGCCGGCGCCCTCGTCTTCCCGGGCGGCCGGATCGACCCGGAGGATCATGCGCTGGCGGAGCGCTTTCCCGGGATCGAGGATGCCGCCGCCAGAATCGCCGCCATCCGCGAGACGATCGAGGAGACCGGAGTCGCCCCGGCGATCCGGCCAGCCCCCAACGCCGCGGCGCTTCGCGAAAAGATGGCGGCTGGCCGCCCGTTCGCGGACCTGCTCGAAGAGATGGGAGTCGCGCTCGACCTCGGCGCGCTCACCCCCTTCGCCCGCTGGTGCCCCAATTTCCGCGAGGCGCGGCGCTTCGACACCCTCTTCTACCTGGCCGAGGCCCCGCCCGGCGGAGGAACGCTGCACAGCGCCGACCAAACGGAGAGCGTCCACACCTTCTGGGCGAGCGCGGCAACGGTCCTGGACGAGATCGAGGCGGGACGCACCAAGGCGATCTTCCCGACCCGCCGCAACCTCGAGCGGCTCGCCCGCTTCGGCTCGCTGGACGAAGCCCGGGAGGATTCCGCCCGCCATCCGGTCAGGCAGATCACGCCCTGGGTCGAGGAGCGCGGCGGGCAACGCCTCGTCTGCATCCCCGAAGGGATCGGCTACCCGGTGACTTCGGAGCCCTATGAAAGCGCGCGGCGGCGCTGATTTCGTTCCGGTCGGCGCGAAAGCCGCGCGACGGCGAGCCGGTCCCGCCGAAGGCGGAAAGCGGTCAGCCAGAACATATAGGTGAGCATGAGGGCGATGAGGATTGGGAACGCGTACAACATAAAGCGATAAAGCTCCGCGAGTCTGCAAGTTCCGATAGTTGCGGCGAATCGTTAAGCTTCAGCGAAAGCTCGGCTCCAGCCGGACGGGCGGCCGGTAGCGGCGGCGCTCTTCGAGAAGCTCGACGGGCTGCGACTGTCGGGTGTCGACGAACAGGGCCTCGATCACGCTCGGCCCGGGATAGGCGAACAGCATCTCCGAACCCGGGTCGAGCCGGACCCGGCTCTGGTCCTCGACCAGCCAGACCGAAGGCGGCTCGAGCGCCTGGCCGTCGATCAGCCCGCCGCCGCCGACCGGGACCAGCCAGACCGGCCGCTCCAGCTCGCCGGCCAGCCGCCCGCCCGCGGCTCGGGTCCAGCGTTCGACCACGAATGCCCCGCCTTCGGCGAGGATCTCGCGCCCCGGCTCCATCTCCCGCCGCTCGGTCGGCGTCCGGTACGGCTCGGGCCGGGCCGCTTCGACCCCGGCCTCGACCTGAAGCTCGCGCTTTCGGCCATAATCGAACAGGCGGTAGGTGAGGTCGACATTCTCCTGGATCTCGACGAGCGTCAGGCCCGGCCCGAGGGCGTGGATCGTTCCCGCCGGGGAATAATAGAAATCGCCCGCTTTGGCTTCGCGCCAGTCGACGAAGGCTTCAAGGCTCCCGGACTCGATGGCGCTGCGCAGCTCCGAAGGTGAAATCTGCTTCTTGAGGCCGAGGCCGATCCGGGCGCCGGGCTCGGCTTCGAGAATCAGCCAGGCTTCGTCCTTGCCCCGCCGATGGCCCGCCGCCCTCGCCGCGTCGCCGTCGGGGTGGACCTGGATCGACAATTTCTCGCGGGTCAGAAGATATTTGACGAGCAGCTCCGATTCCGGGCCGCGCGCGTCCTGGAACCAGATCTCGCCGATCGGCTCTCCCGAAGCCGCGGCCGCGCCGAAGCTTTGCGGGAGCTCGGAACGCCCCCACAATTTCTCGACCTGCCTTGAAGCGAGGCGGCTCGCCGTCACCTTGTCGTCCTTCCCGGATCACGGAGCCCAGGCCTGCCGCCCTGCTCCCGAGAGGCCGTCATAACGGCGCCGGGTAAAAATCTTCCTAGTGCCGAGCCCGCTTCTTTCGACCGCGCGTCTTCCCGAGCAAGCGGCCGCTCCAGGTGCCCGGCATGTGAAAAGTCGCTTCGTCGGGAAGTCCCGGCATTCCGATTGCACATTGCCGGCTTTCGCAGGCTCTGCCAGGTTTCCTCACCGCAAAAAGGGGATGTCGTGGCTCGGACTATCCTGGCGATAATGATCGGCATGCTGTTCTGGCTGGCGGCGCAGGCGATCGGACTTGGCTTGGTGGGAGGAGGCCACGGATGGGGCGAGCCATTCTTCTTCTCGATGCCCCTGATCGTCCTATACCCGATGGCGTTCGTCGCCGCCTTCTGTTCGAAAGCTTATCTGCCTGCCATTTCCGCAATTGTCGTGGTCGCGGCGGTGGCTCTCGACTTTCTCGTCTTCGGGAGCTTTGCCTCGGAGTCGGAATATATCGTCAAGATGTGGAGATTTCCCGACGGCGCCCTGTTCATCCTTCTTTGGCTCGGGCTTTGGGCGGGGTGGCAAATTCTCTTCGTTATCGGGCTGGTGAGGCGGCGGCACGGCGCAGGCCGCGCGGAGGCAGGGAATGCGTAGGCTATAGCCGAGCGACTCTTCCGCGCATTGCCGACATCGCATCGGTTGCCCTAGGGCCCGGGCATGATCCGGGAGCCGTAGCATTCGCAAGGCTGCAACCCTTCTATTCGTCCTCCTGCTCCTGGCCGGCGGCATTCTCTGGCTCGTCGCCGTTTCGAACCGGAACCCGGAGGACGTCCCCTGGACCGAGCTCGACCTCTCCCGGCCCGTTGGCGCCTTCACCGGCCGGAAGCTGGCGGCGCTCCGTGGCGAAGGAGACAGGTGCGCAGTCCTCATGCGCCGCGCCGGGATCCGCTTCGCCCGGCTCACGCCCCGCGGCGGCGGCCAATGCGGCTATTCGGATGCCGTGCGCTTCTCGCCCGGCGGAGCGCTCTCGATCGGCTACCGGCCGAAGGATCTCGCGACGAGCTGCCCGGTCGCGGCCGGCCTGGCGCTTTGGGAATGGCATGTGGTCCAGCCCGCGGCGCTTCGCCGTTTCGGGACCAGGGTCGAAACGGTCGAGCATTATGGAAGCTACAGCTGCCGCCGGATCTACGGCCGCTCGGAAGGCGCATGGAGCGAGCATGCCTCGGCCAATGCCGTGGACATCGCCGCCTTCCGCCTCGCCGACGGCCGCCGAATCAGCGTCGTCGGGGACTGGAAGGGGGACGGAGCCAAGGCGCTTTTCCTCCGCGACGTCCGCGACGGAGCCTGCCGCCTGTTCGCGACGACCTTGTCGCCCGACTATAACGAGGCCCATCGCGACCATTTCCACCTCGACCAGGCGGAACGCGGCGCCACCGGCTGGCGGGGGTGCAGGTAGCTTGCCTCCCCATCGAAGATGGGGAGGGGGACCATGCGAAGCATGGTGGAGGGGTATTGGCGCCGATTCAGACGTTCGATCGCGGGACGGCAGAAGCCTGCGCCGTCTACCCCTCCACCACCCTTCGGGTGGTCCCCCTCCCCATGACTTCGTCCTAGGGAGGCAATTCTAAAACCAGAACGGCCCCGCCCTTGCGGGCGAGGCCGATCCTGTTCTCCGCCGAGGCGGAAGGCTTTAGCTCAGATGGCGCGAGAGATGCTTGTTCATCTCGAACATCGAGCATTTGTCGGTCCCGAAGACCTTCTTGAGCTTGTCGTCGGCGAGGATCTCGCGCTTGTTCTCCGGATTCTGGAGCTTGTTGGCGCGGATATAGTCCCACATCTTGCTGACCACCTGGCTGCGCGGAAGCGGGTCCTTGCCCGTGATCTCCGCCAGATCGGCCGACGGCGTAACCGGGCGCGACAGTCCGCCCCTCGCTGCGCCGCCTGCTGCTGTAGTAGCCTTTGCCATGATTATCCCTCCTGTGAATGCTCGGGTGATAAGCCCCAAACGCGCGGCGAGCGCAAGAGATTCCAAGGCGTGAAATCGTCGGATCGCCGCTGGGGGCCGTTCCAGCGCGTTTTTGATGTGGATCATTGCCCGAAAACGGGTCGCAGAGAGAGGGGAGGGCTTTCCACGGGCCCAGCCGTGCCGCCCCGATTCGCCACTCTTCGTCATTCCGGCGAAAGCGGGACCTTTGCATAAGTCGCCGGCTGTTAGCCCCTCCCCTGAAGAGGAGGGGCTTTGCCTCCGCACGCTTCGAAAGGGTTATGCAAAGCTCTCACGAAAGCCGGAATCCATGGACACCGCCGTCCGAGATTGCATTCGGTGTTCCGTGCTCATGTCCGGAACGGGCAGGATGGGGGTGCTCGGTGCGACCATGGCGATGCGCATCGCGCCCCTTGGGCCCCTAAAGTTTGAAATGGTTCGCCGACCTCAATAGGGCGGCGCCATGTCAGGCACCAAATCCTATTTCTTCTGCGGCATCGGCGGAAGCGGCATGCTTCCGCTGGCGGCCATCGTCCGAGGCCGGGGCTCAGAGGTCTCCGGTTCCGACCGTGCGCTGGACCAGGGCCGCACGGCCGCGAAGTTCGACTATCTTCAGGGCCAGGGCATCGCGCTTTATCCGCAGGACGGAAGTGGGCCGAGGCCGGGCCAGATCCTCGTCGCCTCGGCCGCGGTCGAGGAGAGCGTGCCCGACGTCCAGTCGGCCCGCCGCCTCGGCCTGGAGCGGATCACCCGCGCCGAATTGCTCTCCCGCCTGTTCAACGCCGCCGGAACGGGAATCGCCGTCGGCGGCACCAGCGGCAAGTCGACCGTCACCGGGATGATCGCCTGGATCCTCCATCGTGCAGGCCTCGAGCCGACGGTGATGAACGGCGCGGTGATGAAGAATTTCGCCACCCCCGACGCGGCCTTCGCGAGCGCCCTGGTCGGCGGCGACCGGGTCTTCGTCAGCGAGGTGGACGAGAGCGACGGGTCGATCGCGCTCTACCGGCCGAAGATCGCCGTGCTGAACAATGTCAGCCTCGACCACAAGTCGATGGAGGAGCTTCGGGCCTTGTTCGGGGATTTTCTCGGTCGCGCCGGGACCGCGGTGGTCAATCTCGATGATCCGGAAGCCCGAGCGCTTGCCGAGACGATACCGTCCGAGCGGCGGCTCACCTTCTCCTTCGAGGACCGCTCCGCGGACCTCTACAGCCCGGCCATCGAGGAGGGCAGCGGCTTCACCCGTTTTGCGGTCATTCCAAAAGGCGACGACGCCAATGCGCGTCTCGCGACGGTCCGCCTGTGGGGCGCCCACAATGCCCGCAACGGCCTCGCCGCCCTCGCCGCCGCCTTCGCCGCCGGTCTCGACCTCGATGTCGCGATCGACGGTCTGGCCGGCTTCGAGGGGCTTCGCCGCCGCTTCGAGATCGTCGGCGAATCGAACGGCGTGACCGTCATCGACGATTTCGGGCATAACCCGGATAAGATCGCCGCCACTCTCCAGGCTGCACTGAGCTATCTTGAGGGCCGGCTGCTCCTCCTTTTCCAGCCCCACGGCTACGGGCCGCTTCGAGCCATGCGCAAGGAGCTCGCCGCCGCCTTCGCCGATGGCATGGGCCCGGAGGACGTGCTCATCCTTTGCGACCCGGTTTATTATGGCGGCACCGTCGAGCGGACGGTGACCAGCGCCGACATCGTCGCCGACGTCGCCGCAACCGGCCGCAAGGCGGAGCATATCGCAGACCGGGCCGAGGCCGGCCGCCGCCTCGCCGCTCTCGCCCGCCCGGGCGACCGGATCCTCATCATGGGCGCCCGCGACGACACCCTGACGCAGTTCGCGGCGGAGATTCTGGAAGCGCTGGCCTGAACGTCATCCCGGCGAGGGCCGGGATCCATGAGCACGGAAGGTGGAGATTGGGCCGATGAGGCCTCGCCTCTATTGCCAGCATCGACATTGCCGTCCCGGCCTGCCAGGCGGCGGCCCCATTCACGCCCTAATCGCTTGGCAGAGCCTCGCGCCGGACATAAGGGGCTGGGGATGACCGACAGAGAAGAGACGTTCGCCAAGGTCGCGCAGCTCATCGAGCCGTTCAACAAGAAGGACGTGCCGCTCGCCGAGGAGACCAGCTTCGCGGGCGATCTCGAATGGGACAGCCTCATCGTCATGGATTTCGTCGCTTCGGTCGAGGACGAGTTCGACATCCTGATCACGATGAACATGCAGGCGGAGATCGAGACGGTCGGCCAGCTGGTCGACGCGGTCGAGACGCTTCGGAAAGACGGATGAGGATGGCGACCCTGAAAATCCTCCCCGCGAGCGAAGCTCGGGGGGAGGGGGACCACCCGAAGGGTGGTGGAGGGGTAGCTGGCAGAAGCCTGTGCCATTACCCCTCCACCCCGCTTCGCGGGGTCCCCCTCCCCATCTCCGATGGGGAGGATCATTGATGACCGAATCCGCAGCCACCCCCATGGATCCCGCCGACGCGCCCGCCGGCCACACCGTCGGACGCGACCTCTTCTCCAAGTTCGACGCCCTGATCGCCGAGCGAGAGGCGTTGCTCGACACCGGGGTGCGGGACCCGTTCGGGCTGGTCATGGAGGAGGTGCTCTCGCCGACCCGGGCCATCGTCAAGGGCAAGGAGACGATCCTTCTCGGCACCTACAATTACATGGGCATGACCTTCGATCCGGACGTGATCGAGGCGGGCAAGCAGGCCCTCGATTCCTACGGGGCCGGCACCACCGGAAGCCGGGTCCTGAACGGCACCTACCAGGGGCATATGGAGGTCGAGGACGCCCTCAAGGACTTTTACGGCACGGCTCACGCCATGGTCTTCTCGACCGGCTACCAGGCCAATCTCGGCCTCATGTCGACCCTTGCCGGCAAGGAGGATTACATCATCCTCGACGCCGACAGCCACGCCTCGATCTACGACGGCTGCAAGCTTGGCGACGCCCAGATCGTCCGCTTCCGACACAACAATGTCGAGGATCTCGACAAGAGGCTCGGACGGCTTCCGGCGACCGGCGGACGGCTCGTCGTCCTCGAGGGCGTCTATTCGATGCTCGGCGACATCGCTCCGCTGAAGGAGATGGTCGAGGTCGCCAAGCGCCACGGCGCCATGGTCGTGGTGGACGAGGCTCACGGTATGGGCTTCTTCGGCCCCAACGGCCGCGGCGTGTTCGAGGAGGCCGGGGTCGAGGACCAGATCGACTTCGTCGTCGGCACCTTCTCCAAATCGGTCGGGACGGTGGGCGGCTTCGTCGTCTCCAACCATCCCAAGTTCGAAGTGCTCCGGCTGGTCTGCCGTCCCTACGTCTTCACCGCCTCGCTTCCGCCCAGCGTCGTCGCCACCGCCGCGACCTCGATCCGCAAGCTGAAATATGCCGGCAACAAGCGCCAGCATCTCTGGGAGAACAGCCGGCGCCTCCACAAGGGCCTTCGCGACCTCGGCTTCGATCTCGCGACGCCCGAGGCCCAGTCGGCGATCATCGCCATCCTGCTGCCCGATCAGGACCGGACCGTTCGAATGTGGCAGGCGCTGCTCGAGGCTGGAGTCTACGTCAACATGGCCCGCCCCCCGGCGACCCCGGCCGGAATGTACCTGCTGCGCTGCTCCCTGTGCGCGGACCATAGCGAAGAGCAGGTCACCCGGATCCTGGGAATGTTCGAGAGCGCCGGCAAGTCGACTGGGATTCTTTCCTGATTGCCTCCCCTGCCTGAAAGGGAGGGGCTGGGGGTGGGTCCGCCGAAGGCGGCCGAAACTCCGAGTCAGCAAAGAAGTCTCGCTTCGCTCGCCTACCCACCCCCGGCCCCTCCCTTCCAGGGAGGGGAGGATTTAAGGCCACCGCCCCCCAAAGCGCGGCGAATCGAAGCCGGCGCCATGCAACCTTCTTCCCATCCACTCCCCGCTTGATCTAGACCCGAGTTCATGGCGGGCGACGACCTGTACGTCATGTCCGAGGAAAGGGCTTCCGGGGCATGGCGCGGAGCGCTGGCGAGCGCGGGGGCCGTGCTCGCGGCACTGCTGCTCGTCGCCCTGATGCTGATGGTCACCTCCTCGAACGAGGCTCGGGACCGGGCCTTGGCCTCCGAGCGCCACAGCTACGACGTCATGCTCCTGACCCGGACGGTGGACGGCACCATCGCCCGGGCCGAGGCGGCGCTCGGCCGCTACGTGCTCGACGAGGACGTCGCCACCAGCGGCAGCGTCTACGGCGCGGAATGGCGCCAGGCCCAGCAACTCATCGCCGAGCTCAGGCGGCAGGTCCGCGGCAACAGGAGCCAGCTCGCCCGGGTCGAGGCCCTGGAGGCCCTGTTCGCCACCCGGGGCCGCGAGCTTGCGCCGGCCGCGGTCGCCGCCCAGGCCCAGCGCGGGAGCGGCGGGATCTCGCTTTTCTACGGCGCGGCCCTCACCGCGACAGGGCCCAAGCTTCGCGAGACCCTCGCCCAGATCGCCGCCGCCGAACGCGAGGACCTCAGGCGGCGAATGGCCACCACCCGGGTCTCCGGCACCCGCTCCGACGAGCTCACCAAATGGCTCGGCTGGCTTGCGGTCGCCATCGGCCTGGGCGCGATCGTCCTGGGCTGGCTCGCCTTCCGGGCGATCAGCGAGCGGCTCGCGGCGATCCGCGAGGCCGACAGCGAGGCCAGCCGGGCCCGCCAGCTCGAGGAGGCGGTCCGCGAGCGAACGCGCGAGCTCAGCCAGGCCTATGAGCAGCTCAAGGAGGAATCGGCCGAGCGCGAGGCGGCCGAGGCCCAGCTGCGCCAGGTCCAGAAGATGGAGGCGGTCGGCCAGCTCACCGGGGGAATCGCCCACGACTTCAACAACATGCTCGCCGTCGTCGTCGGCGGCCTCGACCTCGCCCGCCGAAAGCTCACCGGCCGGCGCCGCGAGGTCGAGTTCCACCTCGACAATGCGATGGAAGGGGCGACCCGGGCCGCCGCGCTCACCCGCCGACTGCTCGCCTTCGCCCGGGCCGAGCCTCTGCTCCCGGTGGCCGTCGCCCCGGCCGGGCTGGTCGAAGGCATGCTCGACCTGGTCGACCGTTCGATCGGCGAACGGATCGCGGTTTCGACCCGCTTCCCGGAAGACACCTGGAACGTCAGCGTCGACACCAACCAGCTCGAAAACGCCATCCTGAACCTCGCCGTCAACGCCCGCGACGCCATGGATGGGGAAGGCCAGATCGAGATCGTGATCGACAACGTCCCCCTCGGCCCGGGCGAGGTGGGGGAGCTCGGGGCCGGCGACTATGTCCGGATCAGCGTCTCCGACACCGGATCGGGCATGTCCCCCGAAGTGATCGAGCGGGTGTTCGAGCCCTTCTTCACGACCAAGCCGGTCGGCAAGGGCACCGGCCTGGGGCTCAGCCAGATCTTCGGCTTCGCCCGGGAATCGGGCGGCGAGGTCGTGATTGATTCCACCGTCGGGATCGGCTCCACGGTCTCGCTCTACCTCCCGCGCTCGACCCAGGAGGTGGAGACACTGGCCGTCGATCCGGCCCTCGGCCTCCTCGGGCCCGCGGCCGCCGCGGGCACCGCAATCCTCGTCGTCGAGGACGATCCCCGGGTCAGCCGGTCGACCGTCGGAGCGCTCGAGGAGCTCGGCTACCGGCCGATCGCCTGCGCCGGCGGGCGCGAGGCGCTCGAGATACTGGAGCGCGAAGCCGGGCGGATCGAGCTCGTCATCACCGACATCATGATGCCCGAGATGACCGGGCCGGAGCTGGTCCGCGAAGCCACGGCCCGCTGGCCCTCGACCGCGATCCTGTTCGTAACCGGCTATGTCGGCGAGGCGGGCAGCGAGGAGCTGAGCGGCCACGACATATTGAGAAAGCCGTTCACCGTCGCCGCCTTGGCGGACGCCGTCGCCGGAGCCCTGGCCCGCCGGCCTAACGAATGGCCCCCCGCTTCAGCAGCCGCGGCAGCAGGCCGATAGCGGCGACCAGCGGCCAGCGCCGCTGCCAGGGCCTGATCTCGATCTTGGTTCCGGCGTGGCGGTTGATCTTCCAGGCGAGATAATCGATCCCGCCCGCATAGGTCCCGCTCGCCTTGATCAGTCGAAGCACGGTCAGAGCCTTTCCCGCCCGCCGCCGCGCCGCCCAGCGTTTCTCGGCCCGGTTGCGCTCCCCCTGCGGCACCGGAGAGTGAAGATCGATTCCCGCCGCACCGACCGCGGGACCGGTGAAGCGGCGGTAGCGCTCGGGCTCCGCCTCCACCACGGAAGCGGGCCGTCCCTGCCGTTCGGCCCTCAATTCGGCGGAATAGGTCAAGGTGAAGGCGCACCGCCACAGGTCGAGCGGATCGCCGCTCCCCTGCCAAAGCGGCCGGGCCTCGCCGAGCAGGGTCGGCGCCGCCCTCGCCACCGCAGCGACCGCCCTCGCCGCCGCGGCTTCGTCCGAGCTCCAAACCAGCCGCGATGGCTGGGCGAACCGCGCCCAGACCGAGACGGAAAGAGTCTCCGGCCCGTTCAATCGCTCGAAGTCCGCCTCGCTCAGCACCGCATATTTGGCGACGAGCCCCTCATGCTCGAACGGGAAGACGTTGGGCGGGATCAGCCGGTTGGCCGGCGCCCGCCAGCTCCGCCCGTAAGCCTCGCGATAATCGGAGACGATCAGGTAGAAATCGAGCATCAGCCCATCCAGCTCGCGCTGCCTGAGGCACGACCCGTAGAAGAGGACGGCGCGGGCGGCCCCCGGGTAGCGCCCCGCAAGCGCCGCCGCCATGGCGGAGACGCGAGCGTCGACCGGTTCGGCTAACTCGGCCGCGACGAGGCTTCGAAGCGTCTCCTTCATGGCTGCCATATAGAGCGACTGGGACCGTCATTGCGAGCGTAGCGAAGCAATCCAGTGGGCCTCCGAGACCCGCTGGATTACTTCGTCGCTGCGCTCCTCGCAATGACGACCTATTCCTCCGTCCGCGCCAGCAGGTCGATCAGCTCCTGCCTCCAGAACTTCGCCCAGCTATGGGTCCCGTGGCCGCGCGTGTCGGAAGTCGCCCGGATCAGGATGAAGCGCCCCGTCCTGAGCCGCCGGGCGGCATCCTCGGCGATCCCGTAGTCGGCCGGGTTAATGAAGTCGTCGGCGGAGTTGATCCACGTCATCGGCGCCCGGATCCGCTGCAGCCCCGGCCAGGGATCGTAGGTCCGCGAGGCTTCGAGCTGGTAGATGAGGTCGTTGGCGTCCCGGGTCGGGAGGTCCTTCGCCACCCGGTCGAGGATGAAGGCGTCCGCCGCCTCGCGAGTCGGATAGGCTTTCTGGAGGTAGAGGGGCGCGAAGCCGGCGATCTGAAGCACGCTGACCGCGGTTCGAAGGCCCTGCGCCGGCTGAGCCTCATAATCGCCGCCCGCCCAGGCAGGATCGCTCCTGATCCCCTCGATCGCGAGCCTTCGCCACATCCGGTTGTGGCCGGCGATCCCGGTCGGCAGGCAGGCCGTCGGCATCAGCGCCCGGGCGAAGTCGGGATGGGCCTGCGCCCAGACGAAGATGTGCATGCAGCCCATCGACGTCCCCATCGTCAGCCTCAGCCGGGTGACCTTCAGCCCCTCGACCAGCATCCGCCGCTGAGCCTCGACCATGTCGACATAATCATATCTGGGGAAACGCATCCGCTCGCCGTCGCTCGGCTTGGACGAATTGCCGTGGCCGATCCCGTCGGGGAGGATGACGTAATAGCGGGCGATGTCGAGCGGCTGGCCCGGGCCGAACAGCTCGCCGGCGAATTGCGGCTGGAGGAACTGGCGGCCCGTGCCGCCCGTGCCGTGGAGCACCATGACCGCGTTGGTCACCGAGCCTGTGGAGTCGCGCCGCGGGGTGCCGAGGGTCGAAACATGGATCCGAAGCCGAGGCATCCGCTCGCCGCTCGCGAAGCGAAAGTCGCTCAGGACGACGTCGCTCTCCTTGAGCTGCGCTGCATAATCCACCTGGGCGCCCGCCGCCCCGGCCCAGGCCATCGCGATCAGTCCCAGAACGCGCTTCAGCATCTCAGTCTCCCTTGCCCGAAAGCCTTACTCCCGGCCGGTGCCGATGCTCAATGGCGGCGAGATGAGGGATTGTCCTCCCCGCGGCAAAGCCGTGGGGAGGGGGACCACGTGAAACGTGGTGGAGGGGTAGCTGCCGAGGATTCCGAGGGTCGGGCGCGAGACGGCTAAAGCCTGCGCCCTACCCCTCCACCATGCTTCGCATGGTCCCCCTCCCCATCTCGCGATGGGGAGGCAAAGACTACTTCCCCTCGACCGGCTTCAGGTCCGTCAGCGACAGCTTCTCGAAACGAGCGGCCCAGGGCGAATCGGGCTGGAGCTCGGTTTCGAGATAAGCGGGCTTGAGAAGCTCGGGCGGCCGTTCGGCCTGCTGCGAGGGCGCGAGCGACTCGATGTCGAACTCCTGGGCGAACCTCAGGCCGACCTGCCCGTCCTTCGACCAGCGCACCTCGGCGATCTGGAAGCCGGCCTCGCCGAGGTCGAGCTCGACCTCCGAACCGGGGCAGAGCTCGCGCCCGCTCTCGACCCGGGCGCCGTGGCCGGAGATGTTGCGAAGCCGGACCGGGATCGAGATCCCGCTCCAATAGAGAGTCCCGGCGCGAAGCAGCTTCTGGCGCGGCTCGCGCTCGGCGACGGCATGGATTGCCGGGGCTTCGGCCTTTTCGGGCTGAAAGACGGGACCGCTGCTTCGGTCCGTCGTCCACAGGATGGTCTCGTTGACGAATTCCAGGCCGACACGGCCCTGGCGCACCCAGCGGACGATGCACTTGGTGCGGTTCTTCCCGTCGAACAGAAGGTCGAGCTTCTCGCCTATGCGCGGGTCGATCTCGCCCCGGATCATCGCCCCGCGGGACGAGACGTTGACGACGGCGATGTCCTGCCGGCGGCGCCGGAAGATCATCGTCGTGCTTTCGACGATTCCGGGAAGGCGGTCCTCGAGCCGCTGGTTGGTGATTCGCGCTTCCTGGCGCTTGATGGCGATCTTGGAGAGGCCGCCGGCCGCGGCGCCCTCGGCTTTCGCCTTTCGCGCAACGAGGGAGGCCTGCCTGGCTTCCCCGGAAAGGATCGTTGAACGGAGTTCGTGCATTTCGGTCCCCAGGATCGGCGTGTGGGGCATCCCCATGGCACAGAAATGATTACCGAATCGCTAGCCGAACCCGTTGAGGACGTTCGCTTATGCAAAGACCGCAGCCCAGCCTGTTCGAGGATCCGCCGCCTTCGACCCCGTCCGGGCTGGTCTATGCGCCCGATTTCGTCAGCGTGGAGGAGGAAGCTGCGCTCGCCCACCGAATCGCCGCTCTTCCCTTCAAGCCGTTCGAGTTTCACGGCTTCACCGGCAACCGGCGCACCGTCTCGTTCGGCCTTCATTATGCGTTCGACGGGGGCGGCCTGCGCGAGGCCGAGCCGATTCCGGACTGGCTTCAGCCGCTGCGCGAGCGGGCCGCCGCCTGGGCGGGCCTCCGGGCGGAAGCGTTCGTCCACGCGCTCTTGATCGAATATGCGCCGGGCGCAGGGATCGGCTGGCACCGCGACCGGCCGGTGTTCGGCGATGTCGCCGGGATCTCGCTGCTCGCCCCCGCGCCGCTGCGCTTCCGCCGCAAGGCCGGCGCGAAGTGGGAGCGCTTCACGCTCACCGCCGAGCCCCGCTCGGCCTATCTGCTCCGCGGCGAGGCGAGGAACGAGTGGGAGCACAGCATCCCGCAGCTCGAGACCCTGCGCTACTCGGTGACTCTGAGGACTTTGAAGATATGATGTCGTCCCCTCCCTGGAAGGGAGGGGCCAGGGGTGGGTAGGCGAGCGAAGCGAGACTTCTTGCTGACTCGGAGTTTCGGCCGCCTTCGGCGGACCCACCCCCAACTCCTCCCTTACAGGGATGGGAGGCGCCTCGCGCCAAACCCGGATATCAGCTGTAGAAGATGTGCAGGCCGATCTGGGTCTGCCTGGTGAGGCGCTTGCCCCAGCTCGGCGAGACGTAGGTGGCGTGATACCAAAGGACGCTGGTGGGGAGGTTGCCGGCCAGCTTCTGGCGGGCGATGCTGGCAATGGCGACGGCCTTCCTCCAGGCTTCGGAGCCGCGGTCGGCGGCCGGGAAGCGGCCGCGCTGGATGAAGGAGAATTGCGCCTTCTGGGTGATGACGGCGCACAGGTCGGTCGGGTAGCGGCCGGAGGCGGCGCGGTTCATGACGACCTCGGCGACGGCCAGCTGGCCTTCGATCGGCTCGCTGCGGGCCTCGAAATAGACGGCGTTGGCGAGGCACTCCATCTCGCGGTCGCTGGTCTGGGTGCCGGCATAAGCCAGGACGAGGTCGGCGAGCGGCTTCGCCGGCGAGGGGATGACGGCCGCTTCGGGCTTCGGGCTCACCAGCGAGGTGACGTTGGCCCACATTTTGGAGAACAGGTTCGGATCGGTCATGGTCGACGCCTCGGGCGCCTTGGTCATTACGACCGCCGGAGCGAGGGTTTCGCCGGCGGCGGCGGGGTCGGAGTAGCTGGCACCGGCGACAAGCGCAAAGGCAGAAGCGGCGAAGCCCGCGGAGCGAACGATCCGAATCATCTAGTCTCTTTTTTTATGCGGCCGGCTGATCCCCCGGATGCGAGAATTGCATCCCCTGATCGCCCCCCGTCTCGAGCTCCCGCCAGCCGCTAATCGGCTGCGGCGGACCCACTCTCGCTACTAAGCTGATGGCGAGATGATCGAAGTCGTTTCGCCGCGCAACCCATGGGCGGCGTCGACGCGATGAGTCGTGTGACTCAAGGGACACGACGAAAAAAAATTCGATTTATTCGGGAACCTTCCAAAAAAACCGCATTTATCAGACACCTGGAAGGGCAGAATCAGCCGCCTCCGAAACGTTTTCCGCTTGCCGCGCATTCTCCGCGCCCGGCTGCCCCCCTGCGACGACCTTGATGAAGGCGCTCTGCACCCAGCCCGACCGGCACGGTCCGTCATAGTCGCGACGCCGGGTCACAGGCTCGGAAACGCCGCACCGTTCGGCGAGCGTACCGCCCTCGTCGAAGACGATCCCGAACCATTTCTGGTCGTGGCTCCGGGTGCAGATGAAGAAGCGGGCGCCGGAGTCGACCTTTCCGGTCTCGCCGGCATTCTCGAAAGGCGCCGAGCGCACCGCAAGCGCTTCCCCGGCCTTCAGGTTGCGGCTGGTTCCGGCGGCGCCGCAGGCCCGGAAATTGGCTCCGAGCTCCCCGATCCGCACCGGCCGCGATTCGGAGGCCACGGCCGAGGCTTGTGGAGCAACCTCATTGTCCTCCGCCGACCGCCCCGGGACCGTGTCCCGGTCTCCGCAGGCGCAAAGGAGGAGGCAAAGCAAAAGGATAGGCCGTCGCATGCGCGTCCTTGTGGCCTGCCGCGCCGTAAAAATCTACGCTGGCCGCGGGAGGATCAGGATCCATGGCGTACTGGCTGATGAAATCCGAGCCCGGCAGCTATAGCTGGGACGAGCTCGTCCGCGACGGCGGAACGGAATGGGACGGGGTCCGCAACCCGGCCGCGCGCCTGCATCTCAAGGCCATGAAGGTCGGCGACCAGGCCTTCTTCTACCATAGCGGCAAGGAGCGCGCCGTCGTTGGAATCATGCGGATCGCCCGCGAAGCCCGGCCCGATCCCAAGGATCCCGACTGGGTTTCCGTAGCGGTCGAGCCGGTCCGGTCCCTGGGCCCGGCGACCTTGAAGGCGATCAAGGCGGAGCCTCGGCTGGCGGGCATGGAGCTGATCCGCCAGTCGCGGCTCTCGGTCGCCCCGGTCCGGGAGGACGAATGGGAGGCGTTGCTCGACCTCGCCGGAAAACCCCGATGAGCCTGGCTTTCGCCGCCGCCCTGCTCGCCGCCGCGCCGACGGCCGAATCCCCCCGCGCCTTCGTCGAGCGCCTCTATGCCGGCTATCGGGATCCGGATTACGACCCGCTCGCCCGGCCAGAGCGGATCTTCGCTCCGGCGCTGGTCGCCGCGATCCGGGAGGATCGGAAGCTGTCGAGGGACGAGGTCGGCTATATGGATGCCGACCCTTTGTGCCAGTGCCAGGACGCCGCCGGGCTCCGGGCCCAAATCGGGGACGCCCGCCCGTGGGGGCGCGGGGCCGCCGCCGCGCGAGTCCGGATCGACCTGGCCGGATCGGAGCGGCGCGACCTTCGCCTGAAGTTCGTCCAAACCGCCGCGGGATGGCGAATTTCCGACATCGCCACCACCGACGAGCCCAGCCTGCTCGCCGGGCTGAAGCGCTTCAACCGGCGGCGGGAGGGACGCTAACCCCCGTCATTGCGAGGAGCGAAGCGACGAAGCAATCCAGCGGGCCTCGGAGGCCGCACTGGATTGCTTCGCTTCGCTCGCAATGACGGTAGGGCAACCTACAGCACGAAGTCCGACGCGATCAGTGCGATCGAGCCCGAGAGCTGGATCTGGAGATCCGCCACCCCGTCTCCGTCGACGTCGCCGAAGACAGTGGTGACCCCGCCCGAAATTTCGTAGCGGAGCTGCCCCGCCACGTTGGAGAAAGCCGAGGCGCCGATGAAGGCGAAGGCCTGGTTGGAGCCGACCAGGCTATTGGCGTCGATCGCGCTGAGCGAGATCTTGTCCCCCTGAGCCCGGCTGAAGTCCTGGATCAGGTCGCGAAGCGCACCGGTCGAATCGGACACCGCATTGTAGGTGAACTGGTCCTTCCCGAGCCCTCCGACCAGCTTGTCCGCCCCTTCCCCGCCGACCAGCACATCGTTGCCGCCCTCGCCGTAGAGCTCGTCGTCGCCCGCCATGCCCTGAATCGTGTCGTGCCCGTCGCGGCCGAACACGAGATCCTCCTCGTTGGACGTGCGGAGCGCCAAACTGAGGCTCGTTGCCGAGATCGAGTCGCTCCCCGTGGTGCCGGTCACGTTGTTGCCGTCGCGCACATTGCCGACGGTGACGCTCAAGGCCTGGTCGTCGACGAGCTGGCCGTCGCTGGCCCGGACGATCACTGCGTAGACATTGTCCTGGTTGTAATCGCCCGGCAGCTCCCAGTCCGGCGCGGCGACGAACTGAAGTGCGCCGGTCTGGGCGTTGATCGTGAACCGGGCCGCATCGGCGCCCCCGACGATCGAATAGAAGGCCGCGCTGCCCTCCGGATCGCTCGCCGCGACGACCGCGACGGCGAGGCTGTTCTCGACCACCGAGACGCTGGCGGTCGCGCCGCCTCCGCCCGAGGTGATGACCGGAGCCTCGTTGACCGTTCTCGTTCACGGTGACTGAGACGCTCTCCCCGCCCCCGCCGGAGGTGATCGCGGGCCTCTCGTTGACTTTGCCGATCTGTATCCGGATCTTCTGCGAGTCCGTGAACACGCCGTCGCTGGCGCCGACCTCGACCGAGTATGAATTGGTCCCCGAGCCGCTGTTGGGCGACTCATAGTCGGGAGCGGCGATGAAGGTGAGGATTCCGGTCGCCGAGTCGATCGCGAACAGGGCGGCGTCCGCCCCCCCCGACGATCGAATAAGCGGGGACGTCCCCATCCTCGTCATGGGCGGTGACGGTCGTTACGATCCGGTTGCCCTCGTTGATCGTCAGGTTCGCGTCGCCGGAGCCGTCGGAGGTGATCCACAGGCCCTCGTTCCGGTCCGCGATGGTGATCGCGAAGGACTGGGTGTCGCTGCTGGTCGCCATGGTGGCGACGACGGTCACGTCGTAGACATTGTCGCCGTCCGAATCGCCCGGCGCTTCGAAATTCGGCATGAACGGATAGTTGAAGCTGAGCCTGCCGTCATTGGGATCGATGGTGAACAGGGCCGAGTCCGCTCCGCCCTGAATCGCGAACCTCACCCCCGCCATGGAGGAGAAGGAAGCGTCCAAGTCGGCGACGAGGAAGCTGCTTCCTTCCACCATCGTCAGCGCAACCGAGTCCGCGCCGCCGAAGGAGACGATCTCGACGTCGTCATAGACGTCGTTCACCCGGATCGACATCTGCCGGTCGTCGGAGAATTGCCCGTCCGAGGCGCGCACGGTGACTTCGTAGACATTGTCCCCGTCGGAATCGGCGGGCGCTTCGTAATCGAGCGAGGCGCGAAGGCTGAGGTCGCCCGTCTCCGGGTCGATGACGAAATGCGATGCGTCCGCTCCGCCGACGATGGCGAAGCCGACCGTATCGCCGTCGCCGTCGGTCGCGGCCACGCGGGTCACGAAGGCCTTGTCCTCGTCCACGAAGAGCGCCGGACCGGTGGTGATTGCGACTTCTTCCTCGACGTCGCCGACCTGGATCGAGATCGTCTGATGGTCGAAGAACAGTCCGTCGCTCGCGGCGACCTGGACGACATAGACATTGTCGCCGTCGAGATCGGCGGGCGATTCATGGCTCGGCGCCGCCACGAACCGGAGCAGTCCGGTCTGGGCGTCGATCGCGAAAAGCGCGGAATCCGCCCCGCCCGCGATCGAATAGACGATCGGGCCGCCGTCCGTATCGACGGCGCCGACGCTCGCAACCGCGGTCTGGTTCTCGCCCAGAGTCACCGCGAGCGAATCCGCGCCTCCACCGGAGATGATGGTCACCCCCTCGTCGACATTGATGAGAGTGACGGAGAGATGCTGGTCGTCCGACGCCGCCCCGTTGCTTGCGCGCACGATCACTTCGAAGACATTGTCGGAATCGAAATCCGCGACACTCTCGAAATCGGCCGGGCCGGAAGGCGAGCGCTCCGGTGGAGGCGTTGATCGCCCGGCCGCTGCCGTCCTGGTCGCGTCGGTCGTCTCCCAGGTGACGACATAGCCGCCCGAGGCGAGCGTCGTGACGCTTGGCGCCCGCTGGTCCCCGGCGGCGCTGCTGTTGATTAAAATCTCAGGGCCGGCGGCGTTTCCGAGGGAGTCGTAGCGCTGGGCCTTGATCGCGGTGCCGGCGCCGTCCTGCAGAGCGTCGGTGGACATTCACGCCACGATGAAGCCGCCGGACTGGAAGCCGGCGATGGAGGGCAGATACTGGCTTCCGACGACCTTGCTGTTGACGACGAACTCGCCGCCCCGGCGACCATAAGGCATGTGCATTCCCCCCAAATTCCGGTCAGGTTAGGAAAGGCCGCCTTTAAAAGGCGTAAAATGGCGGGCCTTTTCTTCCCTGTCGGACTCGGCCTGGCCCCGACTCATGCCGACCGGGTCGGTATGGCGTGGCTCGTTCCCTTTTTATCCTGCCAAATGCGCGCCCGTTCCGCGTCCGCGAGGAGGCTCATTCGCAAATCCGACGCTGACGGTCTTTCGCACGGGCTTTCAGGCTGTTAGGCCCACGCAATCGCGCAACGGCAAGGGGGCCCGGATGTTCGCCTATTTCACGGATACGCTGCCGCATTTCCTGGCCTATTTCGGGGCGGCGATCGCGCTCGCCGTCGCCTTCCTGGCCATCTACGTCCTGATCACTCCGCACCGGGAGTTCGAGCTGATCCGGAAGGGCAGCAATGCCGCCGCCATCCAGCTCACCGGCACCTTCCTGGGCTTCTGCGTGCCCGTAGCGATGGTCATCGGCCATAGCGTGAACATTCCCGACATGCTGCTCTGGGGCGCGGTCGCGGCGATCGTCCAGCTGGCCGTCTTCTTCCTCGTCTCCCGACTGCTCTTCAGGTCGATCTCGACCCGGATCGAGGAAGGCTGCTCGGCGTCGGGCATATTCGTCGGCGGCATCGGGCTGGGGATCGGCATCCTCCAGGCCGCCTGCATGGTCCCTTGAAGCCGGCACGAGGATCGAGACGATGAGGAAGCAATTGTCCATGACGACGGCGATGGCGGCGGCCCTTGTGGCCCTCCCCGCCTGCTCGTCGAACGACGGCTGGAACGAGGAGGTGATCGCGGATCGCGACACCGCGGTCTGCGTCGACCAGCAGGGGAGCCGGGTCGACGACGATCTGTGCGACGACGACCGCGGACGGAGCGGCGGATCGAGCGCCTTCCTCTGGTATTATATCGGCCGCAGCTCGGCGGTGCCTTATTACGGCGATTCCATCTACGACCGTCGCTTCGCCCGCCACGGCCGGCCCGGCACCTTCGCTCCCCAGCCCGGCGTCAACTACGGCAGGGCCCCGGCAACGACGAAGATGACCCGGTCGCAGGCCGTCTCGCGCGGCGGCCTCGGATCGAGCTCCCGGCGCTTCGGCGGCGGGCGGTCCTGACCCCGGGATGGAGCGGCACAGGGCCGTCCCGCGCGACGGGTGGAAGTCCGTCGTCGAAGCCCAGGGGCTGATCTGGCACAGCGAGGCGGACCAGTCCTATTGGGACGAGTCCGCTTATTATTCCTTCACGTCGGCCGAGATCGAGACGATCGAGACTGCGACGGAGACGCTCTACGAGCTCTTCCTCCAGGCCGGCGACAAGATCGCCAACGACCCCAATCTGCTCGAGCTGTTCGGGATCCCGGATTTCTGCCACCGAGCGATCAAGGCCTCCTGGAAAGAGGAGCCGCCCTCGCTCAATTACGGCCGCTTCGACCTGGGCTATAGTGGCGAGGGCGAGCCGAAGCTGTTCGAGTTCAACTGCGACACTCCGACCTCGCTCCTCGAAGCGGCGGTGATCCAGTGGGAGTGGAAGGAAAGCCTCTTCCCCGACCTCGACCAGTTCAACAGCCTCCACGAGAAGCTGATCGGCCGATGGGCGGAGCTTCGATCGCGGCTCTACGCAAATCGCATCTGGTTCACCCATACCGCCGATCCTTCCCACGAGGACACGATCACCACCACTTATCTTCGCGACCTCGCGACCCAGGCGGGGATCGAGACTCATGCGGTGCTGATCGACGATATCGGCCTCGACCCTTCCGGCCGGATCCTCGACCATGAGGACAATCTGATCTCCGCCATCTTCAAGCTCTATCCCTGGGAGTGGATCGTAAACGAGCCCTATGGGCCGGACGTCGTCCGCTACCTTCACGACACCGCCTGGATCGAGCCCATCTGGAAGATGATCTGGAGCAACAAGGCGATCCTCCAGATTCTCTGGAACATGTTCCCGAACCACCCCAATCTGCTCGCCGCCTCCGTCCGCGCGGAGAAGATCGGGAGCAGCTACGTCGCCAAGCCCTTCCTAGCCCGCGAAGGCTCGAACATCGAAGTGGTGAAGGCCGGCCAGACCGTCGCCCGAAGCCAGGGCGAGTATGTCGAAGGCCTGACCATGTACCAGGAGCTCTATCCGCTTCGCGATTTCGGCGGCGGCTATCCGGTGCTGGGCAGCTGGGTGGTCGACGGCGAAGCGGCCGGGATGGGAATCAGGGAGGACGGCCTGATCACCGGCAACCGGGCGCGTTTCCTTCCCCACGTCATAAGAGGCTGACCATGAAGAGACTGCGGGCGGCGACGGACACCCTGAGAGAACTTGCAGTCCTTTACAGCGTATTGCTGCTCAGCTGCACTTTCCTGTTCATGCTGTTCGAGGGGCACGGTTTCCTGACCAGCCTCTACTGGGCCGGCGCCACCGCGCCCTCCACCGGCTATGGCGACATCGCGCCCAAGTCCTTCGGCGGGCAGGTCTTGGCGTTCTTCCTGATGCACATCTCGATCTTCGGAGTCGCCCCGCTGATCGTCGTCCGGCTCATCGACCGGCTTAACGAGAACAGGGACGCCTTCACCCACGAGGAGCAGGTCCACATCCTCGAGGGCATCCAGAGGATCGAGGCGGAGCTCAAGCGCCTGCGGGCGGACGCGGCGGAGAGGTAGCGCCTCGCCTTCCCGTCCAGGCCGCCTCCCGCGCGGACCTCGCGAACAACCAGGCGGACAGCAGCCACGTCGGAACGAACATCGCCGTCCCCAGCAGGAGGCCCCGCACGTCCGGCACCATCGCCGCCGCCAGCGCGGCCGTCACGATCTGGACGCCGGCGGTGACCGCCATGGTCCGGGCCATGCCCTCGGCCCGGAAGCGGACTGCGGCCGCTCCGGCCGTCCATCCCGATCCGCCCCGTCATCTTTGCGCCTTCGCCCTGGGAGTTTCAGCCTCCCCTCTCGCACGGGCTCCTGCAGCATAGATGGCCCGGCCAAGGAGAAGCGTTGCACGAAGATCGATTCACCCCCCGCTCCCCCTGCTCGGCGCCGAGCCTCATCCTTGCACCGCGCAGCCGGCCGCCGTAATCGGGACTCAAGCGCAACCAAAGGACCTTGTCCGACCGCCACGCTCCGACGCTCCAGCCGTTCAGCAAGGCGCAACGACCCGCTTCCTAGGAGCCTCGCAGGTTCGGCGCCGGGAACCCGGAGCGGGGGCTGGCGGTTTGGGCCACCCGCGTTGAGTATCGGAAGACTATCATTCGCCACCAGAACATCCTGAACGCCCCGGAGCGCGAAGCCGGGGAATTGACGGTACGGCGCTATCGCCCGTCCCGGTCATGGCCGGTGGGCGGGCTTGCCCTGGTCGCTGCGGCCGGGGCGGTGCTCGCGAGCGGAGCGCTGTCGTTCAATCTGGGCGGCGGACCCGACCCCGCCTTCGCCGCCGGAATCAAGCAAAGCGTCGCCGGTGCCCGGCCCGGAAGGGAGGCTCAAGCAACGCTTCCGGCCGTCAGGATCCCGCCGCCTGGCGCCGCCCCGGCGCCGCGGCAGCCGTTCGGCGTCTGGCAGATCCAGGTCGGAGCCTTCCGGAACATGTCGGCGGCGCAGGCGGATCTCGCCGCCTTGGAAAGCCAGGTTCCGGAGCTCGGTCGGCTGAAGGCGACCCACCAGCTTCGCGGAACGATCAACCGGGTCCGGATCGGCGGGATCGAGGACGAGGCGGGGGCTCGCCGGCTTTGCGCGCGCCTCGCGGAAATCGGGCGCGGCTGCTTCGTCGCCGGACCGGAAAGCTAGGCCGAAAGCCAGGCGGGAAAAGGCAGCGCGCCGAGGGCGATCGCGGCCTGGCTCGCGAACAGTGCGGCGACGAGCAGCAGGTCGATCGTTCGCGCTACCATCTCGTCCTGCATGTTCGGCTCCCGTCGGGACCCTGTCTTGCGGCTCCCACGGTTGACGAAGGATCACCGGAAATCCCTTCCACCGCATTCACCATCTCCACCTGGATCAAAGCTGGGG
>DASQZF010000055.1:0-7504 GCA_035638835.1 Allosphingosinicella sp.
AACGAGGTGAAGCCGCTCTACGACGAGCTCCATTGCTACACGCGCGCCAAGCTCAACGACAAATATGGCGACAAGGTCCAGCCCGAGTCCGGGCCGATCCGCGCCGATCTGCTCGGCAACATGTGGGCCCAGGAATGGGGCAATATCTACGACGTGGTCGCGCCCAAGGGCGCGGGGGACGTCGGCTACGACCTCACCGACCTGCTCGTGAAGAACAAGTACACGCCCGAGAAGATCGTCCGCACCGGCGAGCAGTTCTTCAGCTCGTTGGGCTTCGCGCCGCTTCCGGAAAGCTTCTGGAAGCGCTCGATGATCACCGCGCCGAGGGATAGGGAAGTGATCTGCCATGCCTCGGCATGGGATGTCGACAATGTCGAGGATCTGCGCATCAAGATGTGCACGAAGGTCAATTCCGACGATTTCGTCACCGTCCACCACGAGCTCGGCCACAATTACTACCAGCGCGCCTACAACAAGCAGCCTTTGCTCTATCTCGACAGCGCCAACGACGGCTTCCACGAGGCGATCGGCGACATGATCGCCTTGTCGGTGACTCCGGAATATCTCGTCCAGGTCGGGCTCCTCCCGCGCAACAAGGTCCCCTCGGCGGACAAGGACATCGGCCTCCTGCTCCGCCAGGCGATGGACAAGGTGGCCTTCCTGCCCTTCGGCCTGCTCGTAGACAAATATCGGTGGAAGGTGTTCAGCGGCGAGATCGCCCCGACCGCCTACAACCAGGGCTGGAACGACCTTCGCCTCCAATATCAGGGCATCGCTCCGCCCGGGGCCCGCACCGAGGCGAATTTCGATCCGGGTGCCAAATATCACGTCCCGGCGAGCGTCCCCTATACCCGCTACTTCCTCGCCCGGATCCTTCAGTTCCAATTCTACCAGGCTGCCTGCAAGCAGGCCGGCTGGACGGGGCCGCTTCACCGCTGCTCCTTCTACGGCAACAAGGAGGTCGGCCAGCGGCTGAACGCGATGCTGGCGATGGGCGCTTCGAAGCCCTGGCCGGACGCGCTCGAGGCCTTCACCGGAACCCGCGAAATGTCGGGCCAGCCGATGCTCGACTATTTCCGGCCGCTGACGAGCTGGCTCCAGCAGCAGAATCGGGGGCGCAAATGCGGCTGGCAGGCGTGAGGAATTGGCACCGGCCGTTGGTCAGAGCGTCCTGCTGAACCTGTTCCAATATCCAGGCTGGAGCCGCCTCGCGGGCCGAGGACAGTACCCTGAATCGAGTACGGGGTGACGTCCAGGATCAACTCGGGTGGCCCTCGGCCTCGCCGGCACCCGGCTCCGGCGCCGTGCTGGGCTCGGGCACCTTCTGGCAGGCCGCCTTCGCCTCCGTCGCCGTGATCGCCGCCGCAAGCACCTGGTTCACCGGCTTGCCGTCGCGAGCGCCGTTGCGGCGGGCGAGGGCCCTGGCCCCGTAAACCGCTCCGGCCGCCGCGGCGGCGGCGCCGCCCGCGATGGCCGCGGCGGTGAACGGGCTTCGCTTGATGTCCTCGGCCAGCTTCAAAGCCGCCGATTTGCCTTCCCGCTTGCCGGGCTTGTCGGAATTGGCAGCCATGGACGATTTCCCCGCATTCTATTCCAAGAGACCTGCGTGAACGCCTGTGAGCCGCAGGCGTTGCCTGCCGCGCCTACAGCCGCTCGATCAGATAGTCGGCGCTGCTCACGCTGAAGGCTCCGGGCTCCTCGACGTTGAGCTGCTCGACCACACCGTCCTCGACGATCGCCGACCAGCGCGATCCGCGCTCGCCGAGCCCGAATTGCGAGCCGTCCATGGTCAGGCCGAGGGCTCGGGCGAAATCCCCATTGCCGTCGGCGAGCATGGTCACCTTGTCGACCGCCCCGGCGGACTCTGCCCAGGCCTGCAGGACGAACGCATCGTTGACGGCGATGCAGGCGATCTCGTCCACGCCCCTGGCCTTGAGCTCGTCGGCGCGCTCGACGAAGCCCGGAAGATGACGGGCCGAGCAGGTCGGGGTGAAGGCGCCCGGCACCGAGAAGAGAGCGATCTTCCGGCCGCGGAAATAATCCTCGCTGTCGATCGGCTGGGGCCCCTCGGCGCTCGCCTTCGTCAGAACCGACTTGGGGAGGCGCTCGCCAACGCTGATGCTCATCTCGGCTTCCTTTCGCTTCGTCGGTAAGATCGCCGCCGCCCTAGCAGCGCCTTCGGTCTGCGCCTATAGCTTTGGCCGATGGACCAGCCGTCTTTCCTCTCCGGTCAGCTCCTCCTTGCAATGCCCGGCATCGGCGATCCGCGCTTCGAGAAGGCGGTGATCGCCCTGTGCGTCCACGACGAGGATGGAGCGCTCGGAATCGGCCTTGGACGGATCGTCCCGCGGATCAGCTTTCACGACCTGCTCGGCCAGCTCGACATCGAGCCGGGAGTCGCTCCGGACGTCGCCATCCATGCCGGCGGTCCGGTTCAGCCGCAGCGCGGCTTCATCCTCCACTCGACCGATTGGGGCGGGGAGGAGTCGATCGAGGTCGCCGGCCGCTGGGCGCTGACCGCCACCCTCGACATCCTCCGCGCCATCGCCGAGGGGCGCGGGCCGAAGCATTGGCTGGCGGCCTTGGGCTATGCCGGCTGGGGAGCGGGTCAGCTCGAGGAGGAGTTGCGGGGCAACGGCTGGTTCGCCACGCCCGGCAACGACGAGCTCCTCTTCGCCAGCGACGTCGACACCCGCTGGTGCGCCGCCTTCCGGAGCGCCGGCGTGGACACGAGGATGCTGACCGCGGACTTCGGCACGGCCTGACGCTCCCTTCCGCAGCACTCGGACCCCGTCATTGCGAGGAGCGAAGCGACGAAGCGATCAAGCTCCGGCCCCGATTCCGCTGGATTGCTTCGCTTCGCTCGCAATGACGGCTCGTCGAGTCACATATAAAGATATCTTTATATTTGCATTACCGCCCTGTTGCGGCTAGAGCGCGGCCTGCGACCGCCCCCTTGTGCAGGCGGTTTTTCATTGCGACAGGAGACCGTACGTGGCGAGCCAGGCCCAGACCCGTTTTGACGATTATGTAGTTAGCGACATCGGCCTCGCCGGCTACGGCCGCAAGGAAATCGAGATCGCCGAGACCGAGATGCCGGGCCTCATGTCCCTGCGCGAGGAGTTCGGGGCCTCGCAGCCGCTGAAGGGCGCGCGCATCACCGGCTCGCTCCACATGACCATCCAGACCGCCGTGCTCATCGAGACCCTGACCGCGCTCGGAGCCACGGTCCGCTGGGCCTCGTGCAACATCTTCTCGACCCAGGACCATGCCGCAGCCGCAATCGCCGCGACCGGAGTTCCCGTCTTCGCCATCAAGGGCGAGACGCTCGAGGAATATTGGGATTATGTCGAAAAGATCTTCGACTGGGGCCCAGATGGGAATGGGGGGGTCGAAACCTGCAACATGATCCTCGACGACGGAGGCGACGCCACCATGTTCGCGCTCTGGGGCGCGCGCATCGAGGCCGGCGAGGAATTCCCGGCTCCCGAGAATGAAGAGGAGGAGGTCTTCCAGGCCACCGTGCGCCGCGTGATCGCAAAGTCGCCCGGCTTCCTGACCAAGACCGTTCAGGCTATCAAGGGCGTCTCCGAGGAGACCACCACGGGCGTCCACCGCCTGTACGAGCTCAGCAAGCAGGGCAAGCTTCCCTTCCCGGCGATCAACGTCAACGACAGCGTCACCAAGTCGAAGTTCGACAATCTCTACGGCTGCAAGGAATCGCTGGTCGACGCCATCCGCCGCGGGACCGACGTCATGCTCGCCGGCAAGGTCGCGACCGTCGCCGGCTTCGGCGACGTCGGCAAGGGCTCGGCCGCCTCGCTCCGCAACGGCGGCGCGCGGGTCCTCGTCACCGAGGTCGATCCGATCTGCGCCCTTCAGGCGGCGATGGAAGGCTATGAGGTCGTGACGATGGAGGAAGCGGTGAAGCGCGCCGACATCTTCGTCACCGCCACCGGCAATGCCGACGTCATCACCGTCGACCATATGCGCTCGATGAAGAACATGGCGATCGTCTGCAACATCGGCCATTTCGACAGCGAGATCCAGATCGGCGCCCTCCAGAACATGAAGTGGACCGAGATCAAGCCGCAGGTCGACGAGGTCGAGTTCCCGGACGGCAAGAAGATCATCGTCCTCTCCAAGGGCCGCCTCGTGAACCTGGGCAACGCCACCGGCCACCCGAGCTTCGTCATGTCGGCGAGCTTCACCAACCAGACGCTCGCCCAGATCGAGCTGTGGACCAAGGCCGAGACCTACAAGAACGACGTCTACGTCCTCCCCAAGCATCTCGACGAAAAGGTCGCCGCGCTCCACCTCGACAAGCTCGGAGTGAAGCTCACCAAGCTGACCGAGAAGCAGGCGAGCTACATCGGCGTTCCCACCGAAGGCCCGTTCAAGCCGGACCATTACCGGTATTAAGTCGCAAGTCCGGGCCTGGGCGAGAGCCCGAGCCCGGACTTGGTTCCGTGTGCCGACCGAGGCGATGACCGAGCCCTGATGGTTGACGATCAGGCTCCGCCGGTTCCAGTCGGACGGCCCTTCGTACCAGATCAGCGGATCGTCGTTGCCCGGGCCGTGGACGTAGTGGCGGACGATCGCGCCCGCCGAATCGAACTCGGAGACCAGCTCGTCGCCGTCGTAGAGGAACTGGGTGACGCGGCAGAGCCTCCCGACGTCTGGAACAGGCGCCCGAGCGGGTCGTAAACCAGGGCCGCGCTCGCCCCGCCCGAAGCGCTCACCAGCCGATTCTCGACGTCGTAGACGTAAGCGCGGGTGCCGTCGGAGGTGAGGTTGCTGTTCGCATCGTAGAAATAGGCCGCCGGCGGAGCCCCGGTGCTGGTCGTCCCGCTATATTGGTTCAGCCCGTTCGCAGCATAGGAGGGGACATAGCCGTTGGGATCGCTCCAGGCGTAGACAGGGTTGGTCGCCGAGCGGGTATGGACCTGCGAGGCGGGATTGTAGGCGAAGGTCTGATTCTGGTCATGGCTCGTCGCACTCGCTCCCCCCAGATCGTGGGCGAGCGAGGCGAGCCTCGACACGGCGTCGTAGCCGTAGCCCGTGGCGGCCCCGAGCATCCCCAGCCCCTGGCGGCGGCCGGCATTGTCGTAGGTGAGGGTGGCAAGCTCGAGCCAGCCATTCTCGCGATAGGCGGTCATCCGGTCGAGGCCGTCGTAAAGATAACCGGCGTAGGCGCCGTCCGGGTGGCCGACGGTGAATTGTCCTTTATCGAGTGCCTACTCGCTCGAACAGTAATTTTCGATTTCTACCATTAATTTCGTAGCAATAAGACGAGGAGGTGTCTGCACGCCGGTTGCGGAGATCGACGCATTTGGATCCGACCAAGCGACGGACCCGAATGCTACTCCTGGAAAGTACATTCCCGACGCTATCTCGTTCATGTTTGGCTTGACGAGCTAAGGCGTCTTCTACCATTGCCTTGTCCGCTGGAATACGGATATAGTCGTTATCTCTCTTCAACAAGAATACACAAAGTCCAATGAAGAATATGACGAACAAAGCAATTGCTATCCTTCCTGAAGCGCTTTTGATTTTTCCTAGAGTCATGGAGCCAACTGTCTGCTGTATAAAGCTCTAAAGTATTGGTTGTTCACTATCAGCATCCCGGATAATCTTGAAAATATCCCCAATAGCCGCCAACTGCGGAGCAGCCCATTCCGCCTAGTCCATTTCTCATCACAGCTCTTCTGGCGGCCGCGTCAAGCCTTTGATGGAGAGAATTGTTTGGCGTGACCATTCCGAACCGATCGCGGTGATGGCCAATTTCGTGAAACAAAGTCCTGGCCAGCTCACTGGGGTTCGTCCGGTGCCCCTTCCACTCCATGTTCACCTGGGTAGTATATGTGCCCGGTCCGTCACCGCCGCCGTATCGAATCCAGTCAGTGCTGGCGGCAGTGTCTGAGTCGAGGTTGTTGTTGATATAAATCTCGAAGTTTTTGAAAGCGCCCGGCAATGCTCCGCCCACGAACTGAGTGGCCACTCTCAGCATCGTTGCGTCGTGGGACTTGCCGCCGACCGAAGCGCCTTGCTTCGACAAATCCGCGTTGCGATGATTAGAAATGAAGCCCCCGTAGGCGCGCGAGAATGCCTTCGTCTGCGCGCGGGACAGGTCGTTATCCCGACTACTGCCATTTCCGTTGCCGTCGACTCCGACGCATGAAGGGACGTTGGAACCTGTAGCCGGCGCGCAGACCCTCGCCATTCCGCTGGGGTCGCTTCCATTGACGGGGTCGTTGCCGACGTAGGCGTAAAGGTTAACTTGATCGTCGTAACCGATTGGATCCACCTGCATGAATCGGCCGATCATGGGGGAGTAGATGCGGGCCTTGTAATACCACAGGCCGAGTTCGGGAATCCACGCCTGGCCGGTATAGCCGAACCGTCCGAGATTGCCTCCGGCGCCGGTATTGGGGACGCCCCAGGGATCGTAGGCGTTGATCGCGACCGGGGCGCCGAAGGAATCGGCGACCGCGACGATCGAGCCCTGGTGGTCGGCCCTCAGGAACCGGCGCCCGCCGGTGGGCGACACCTCGTACCAGACCAGCGGCTCGTCGGCGCGCGGGCCGTGAAGGTAGAAGCGCAAGGCCGAGCCTGCGGAGTCGTACTCGACGACCAGCCGGCCGCCGTCGTAGAAGAAGCGGGTCGCCGAAGCTCCGCCGCTCGTCTGCCAAAGCCGGCCGAGCGGATCGTAGGCGAGGCTCGCGGTCTTGGCGCCCGAGGCCGAGACCAGCCGGTTCTCGCTGTCGTAGACGTAATTCGTCGTCCCGTCCGACTTGAGATTGCCGTTGGCGTCGTAGAAATAGGTGTTCGGTCCCACCGTCGAATATTGATTGAGCCCGTTCGCCGCATAGGGGCGAACCACATTGGCCGCGGCGGTCGAGGCGAAGGCGGGGTTGGTCCCGGTCCGGGTCTGGACCTGCGAGGCGGAATTGTAGGTGAAGCCGAATATCTGGTCGCCGCCCGTCCCGGCCAGATCGTGGCCCAGGGTCGAAAGTCGACCGACCGGGTCGTAATCGTATGAGGTGGAGGCCGAGGGGGACTGGCCGGGCAGCCCGGTCTGGATTCCCGAACGGCGGCCCGCGCCGTCATAGGCGATTGCGACGATGCTCCCCGCCGCTTCCCGGATCGCCTTCATCCGGTCGAGCCCGTCATAGTCGAACGCCGGAACGTAGCCGAAGCTCGTCGCGTTCGAGAATCCGATGCGGTTGCCGTCCGGATCATATAGCGGGGCGAGGGTGCGCGCGGCGCCGTCGACGTTCGTGACCGACGACGTCAGCAGGCCGAAGCCGTCATAGCCGTTGGTGACGCCCGGCCCGCTGGCCGAGCCGAAGCGGGCGAAGGTCTGGAGCCCGCGATTGTCGTAACCGTAGACGACGCCGTATCCCGCCGCACCCGTAACCGAGGCAGGCACCGTCTTTTGCGACATGCGATTCGCCGCGTCGAAGACGTAATCGAGGACGACTCCGTCGCGCTTCCTCAGGCT
>DASQZF010000056.1:0-1882 GCA_035638835.1 Allosphingosinicella sp.
CCCCTGAAGGGGAGGGGCTTTGATTCCGAGCGCTTCGCCTCCCGAGCGCTCTAGCGGCGCAGCCCCTCCTTCAGCAGCTCAGCCGCCCTCCCACTCTCCCATTCCTCCATCCCCACCATCCGCCAGACCTCCCGGCCCTGCGCATCGTAGAGGATGGTGGTCGGCAGGGTGTCCGCCTTGAGCTCGGCCATCAGCGCCATTTGCGGATCGAGCCAGGTTTCGAGCTTGCGGTAGCCCTGCTTCGCGAAGAAGGCCTCGATCTTCTCGCGGCCGTCCAGGTCCTGGCTGACCGTCAGCACGTGCAGCCGGCCGGCCTCGCGCTCCGCCAATTTGTCGAGCATCGGCATCTCCGCGACGCAGGGGGCGCACCAGGTCGCCCACAGGTTGAGCAGCACCGGCTTGCCCCGGAAGTCGGCGAGGCTCGCCGGAGCGCCGTCCGGGTCCTGGAAGCCGGTGGCCGGGGCCGCTTTGCCGGCATTGGAGCGATCGAGCTTTCCGGTGGGAGCGGCCGGCTGAGGCTCGGTCGGGCCCGGCCGGCCGGGGCTGGCCGAGCTGTTTTCCTGCCCGGATTCGCCGCAGGCGGCCAGGGCCGGAAGGAGGAACAGGATCGCTCGCATGCCGCCGCCTAGGTTGGAGAGGCGTCGGCGGCAATCCCGGGCCGTCATGCTGAACTTGTTTCAGCATCCAGCGACGAGCCGCCTCGCGGGCGAAGAACCGGACCCTGAAACGAGTTCAGGGTGACGTTGGCGGCGACTCGCCAGTCCGTGCTTCGCACATTCGCCTTGGCCGCCCACGCCCGCCTGCGCCATGGCGCCCCGCCATGCGCTTCCTGTCCTTCTGTGGCGATTAGTAGCGATTAGTAGCGATTAATGGCGACTGATGGCGATTCGCGAACAGGATCGAACGTCTTCGGCCGCTTTCAACTCTCTTGCAAAAACAATGACTTGGCGTCGAGCGACGACCGCCGCCCAATTCAATAGCCTTCGTTCGCTCTATGTTCCACGTGAAACAAGGAGTTGAGACTGCACTTCATCCTCCCCATCCTGAAGCCGGACTCGATTTTCCGGCCGGCAGGCGACACCAGGCTTCCCTGGCGCGACTCCTCCATCGCCTTCGGGGCCCGAGAGAGGCGGTGCAGGGGAACCCGGCTGCCGCGTAGCAGGATTCGCCTTGGCCGCCCGCGCCCCCTTCGGCTATGGCCCCCGTTCACCATGCGCATCCGTCTCCTCCTTCCCGCCTCCGCCCTGCTTGCCGCCTGCGGCAATATGGAGCCGCTCCAGCCCAGGGCCGGCCAGGGCATGCCGGCCAAGCCGGCGACTGCGGTCCGTGCTCCGACCGCGGACGAGCTTCTGGCCTCCCCTACCCACGCCCGACCCGCCCGCCAGGACGACGGCCTTCGCCGTTCCGAGGAGCGCGAGGACGATCCCTTCGACCTTCCCCCGACCGGCTGACTCGCGCCCTGGAGGGGGGGGGCACATCATTTCCCGGAGACCAAGTTGAAGAAAGTCAGAAAGGCGGTCTTTCCCGTCGCCGGCCTCGGCACCCGATTCCTGCCCGCCACCAAGGCGGTGCCCAAGGAGATGCTGACCGTCGTCGATCGCCCGCTCATCCAATATGCCGTCGAAGAAGCCCTGGAGGCGGGGATCGAGCAGATGATCTTCGTCACCGGCCGAGGGAAGACGGCGCTCGAGGATCATTTCGACATCTCCTACGAGCTTGAAGCGACGATGCGCGGCCGAGGCAAGTCGCTCGATATCCTTTCGAGCACCCGGATGCCGCCCGGCTCGGTGGTCGCAGTCCGCCAGCAGGAGCCGCTCGGGCTCGGCCATGCCGTGTGGTGCGCCCGCGAGATCGTCGGCGACGAGCCTTTCGCGGTCTTCCT
>DASQZF010000057.1:0-32712 GCA_035638835.1 Allosphingosinicella sp.
AAAGGGAAGGAAAGGGCTTCGACAGGCTCAGCCCGAACGGATTTGGGCGATGTGGCCGCAATGTTGATCTAAGCCGCGCGCCTCATCAACCCAGTATCCGAAAGCCACGCCCGCGCCTGGCGCTGGGCCTCGGCGATCTCGCGCGCGGTCATCTCCTCGGAAATCTCGGCCCGGCATTCCTGGCCCCGCTCGCTTCCATTGAGGGCGGCGAGATTGAACCATTTATGGGCCTCGATCAGGTCGACATCGAGCCCATGGGTCCCGGTCGAGTAAGCGACGCCCAGCTCGTAGAGCGCGTCGGGATCGCCGATTGCGGCGTCGGCAAGTCGGCTTTCGATCAGGAAAGTCGCGGATTTCAGGCTGTTCCCCATTTGACATGCCCCTCGTTGTTTATCGCTTGTCGAGGACAGGTTTGCGCAGGCGATCACCAACAAATGGTTAACGGGGCGGATACGAAGATTTTTCAGGACAGGCCTCGTCATCGCGAGGAGCGAAGCTCCTCGTCATTGCGAGGAGCGAAGCGACGAAGCAATCCAGCAGGCGTTCGAGGCCTTACTGGATTGCTTCGCTGCGCTCGCAATGACGGAGGGCTCAGGCCGGCTCCACCGCCAGATTGTCGATCAGCCTCGTCCGCCCGATCCGCGCCGCCGCAAGCAATCGCGCCGGACGCTCCAGCGTCGTCACCGGCGCCAGCGTCCGTGCGTCGCAAAGCTCGACATAATCGATCGGATCGAAGCCCGCTTTGCCCAGCCGCTCCCTTGCCGTCGCAAGGGCTTCCGCCACTCCGCCGCCGCGCTGGATCGCCGCCGCGGCCTCGCCTAGCGCTCTCGGCAGGGCCCTGGCCGACTGGCGCTCCTCGTCGTCGAGATAGGCGTTGCGGGAGGAGAGGGCGACTCCGTCGGCGTCCCGCTGGGTCGGCACTCCGACGATTTCGACCGGAAGGCCGCGGTCGAGCACCATCTGCCGGATGACGGCGAGCTGCTGATAATCCTTCTCGCCGAACAGCGCGATGTCGGGCCGGACCTGGTCGAACAGCCTCGACACCACGGTCGCGACCCCGTCGAAATGGCCGGCTCGGGCGGCGCCGTCGAGGCCCTCGCCGAGGCTCCCGGCGCGCACGTCCGTCTCGAGACCGCCGGGATACATGGTCGCTGCATCGGGCGACCAGAGGATGGCGCAGCCTTCCTCCTCCAGCATCTTGGCGTCGGTCGCCTCGCGGCGCGGATAGGTCGAAAGGTCCTCATGGGCTGCGAACTGGGTCGGATTGACGAAGATGGACGCGACGACATGGTCCGCCCGCCGCCGCCCCTCCGCGACCAGGGCCATGTGCCCGGCATGGAGCGCGCCCATGGTCGGAACGAAGGCGATCGTGCCGCCTTCCGCCCGCAGGACGCCTATCGCCTCCCGCAGCGTTTCGATGTCACGGACCGTTTGCACCCCGTTCACGCCTCCGATATCAGCTTGGGCGACGCCCTTGCGGGGGCCGGAGCGCAGAATCAAGGCCAAGAAATCCAGGCCAGGAAATCCAGGGGTGTTAATGGCGTCGCCGCATTTCATCGTTTTCGCCAATGAGAAAGGCGGCACCGGCAAGTCGACCACGGCGGTCCATGCCGCGGTCGCGCTGGCCTCCGCCGGGCGGCGGGTCGCAGCGCTCGATCTCGACACGCGCCAGCGCACGCTGGGCCGCTATCTCGACAACAGGGTGGAAAGCGTGAAGCGGCTGGGGGTCGATCTCGTCATGCCGCTCTACGAGACGTTCGACCCCGCCAAGGGGGAGACGATCGAGGCGCAGATGGAGCGGATCTCGGAAGCGGTCGACATCGTCGTCGTCGACACGCCCGGCCGCGACGATCCCCACGCCCGGGCCGCGATGATCCGCGCCGACACCCTGGTCACCCCGATCAACGACAGCTTCGTGGACCTCGACCTGATCGGCCAGGTGGATGCGGAGACCTATAAGGTCCGGCGCCCCAGCTTCTACGCGGAGCTGGTCTGGAACAGCCGAACCCAGCGCGCCAAGACCCACGGGGCGAGCGTCGACTGGGTCGTCCTGCGGAACCGGATGCAGCATATCGAGGCGCGCAACATGCGCCGGGTCGGCGAGGCGCTCGGCGAGCTTTCGCGCCGGGTCGGCTTCCGGGTCATCCCCGGCCTCGGCGAGCGGGTCATCTATCGCGAGCTCTTCCCCAAGGGGCTGACCCTGCTCGATCTGCCCCATCTCGGCGAGGTGGGGATCGCCCATATCGCCGCCCGGCAGGAATTGCGCGAGATGATCGCCGGATTCGCCTTGCCGCAGCCCGGCGAGGCGGCGCCTCCGCGGGCCGCCGCGCTCGCAGGCTAGCCGGAATGGGGGTTTTGATCCTTCTCGCGGCGGGCGGCCTGCTCTGGGCCTTCGCCACCGGCCGGCTCAAGGGCTTCACCTATGAAGACGGGGTCGCCGCCGCCCTCTTCCTTCTCGGCCTCAGCCTGTTCAGCAAGGGCAGGCTGGTCCTCGGAGCCGCGCTGATGGCGGGCGCCACGCTCTGGGCGGCCTGGCGCCGCTCGCGCCCGTCGTCGAGGCCGATGCCGGTAGCGGACGCCCGGCGGCTGCTCGGCGTCGGAGAGGGCGCAACCCTCCAGGAGATACGCGACGCCCACCGCCGGCTGATCGCGAAGGTCCATCCCGACACGGGCGGCTCGGCCGAGCTCGCCCACCGGGTCAACGCCGCCCGCGACACGCTGCTCGCCGAAACAATGAACCGCAAGCCGCCTCGAGCGTCTTGATCGAGTCCCCCCTGCCGGAGTTCTAAATGAGCCATCGTCTGCATCCGACGTGCCTGCGCGAATATGACATCAGGGGTATATACGGGGAGACATTGGCCGAGGCCGACGCGACGGCTGTCGGCCGGACCATCGGCTCCGTGGTGCGCCGCGACGGCGGGTCCGTCGTCGCCGTCGGCCGGGACGGCCGCGAGAGCTCGCCTGGCCTCGAGACCGCTCTGATCGAGGGACTGACGGCGAGCGGGGTGGACGTCGTCCGGATCGGCCTGGGCCCCACTCCGATGCTTTATTATGCCGAGGCCGAGCTTCCCGTCGACGGCGGGATCATGATCACCGGGAGCCACAATCCGGGAAATTACAATGGCTTCAAGATGGTCCTGAAGCACGGCGCCTTCTTCGGCGAACGGATCCAGGAGCTCGGCCGGACGGCCCTGGCCGCCGATTGGGAGGAGGGCTCAGGCTCCGTCCGCGACGAGGACGTCATGGAGCGCTATGTCGATCGGCTCCTCAAGGGCTTCGACGGCAAGCCGTACCGGATCGGCTGGGATTGCGGCAACGGCGCCGCGGGGCCGGTCGTCGAGCGGCTGGTCAAGCGCCTTCCCGGCGAGCATTTCGTCCTCTTCCCCGAAGTGGACGGGCGCTTTCCCAACCATCACCCCGACCCGACCGTCGAGAGCAATCTCGAGGATCTGAAGCGGCTCGTGCTCGAGAAGGGGCTCGATTTCGGGGTCGCCTTCGACGGCGACGCGGACCGGCTCGGGGCGGTCGACGGCGAGGGCCGGGTCGTCTGGGGCGACCAGCTCCTGTCCATCCTCGCCGAGCCGGTGCTTCGGGAAGTGCCCGGAGCCACGATCATCGCCGACGTCAAGGCGAGCCAGGCCCTGTTCGACCGGGTCGCACAGCTGGGCGGGCAGCCGCTCATGTGGAAGACCGGCCACAGCCTGATCAAGACGAAGATGAAGGAAACCGGCTCTCCGCTAGCGGGCGAGATGAGCGGCCACATCTTCTTCAAGCACGAATGGTACGGCTTCGACGACGCCATCTACGCCGCCGTCCGACTGATCCGCGCCGTTTCCCAGCTCGGCGGGTCCCTGACCGACCTGCGCTCGGCGATGCCGCCGATGATCAACACTCCCGAAATGCGCTTCCAGGTCGACGAGAGCCGCAAGTTCCCGGTCGTCCAGGAGGTGCTCGACCGCCTCGCCTCGAGCGGCGCCGACGTGGACCGGACCGACGGAGCCCGGGTCAGCACCGCCGACGGCTGGTGGCTCCTGCGCGCCTCCAACACCCAGGATGTCCTCGTCGCTCGGGCCGAGGCCAAGGACGAGGCCGGCCTTCAGCGCCTCGTCGCGCAGATCGACGAGCAGCTCGCTCTGTCCGGCCTCGAGAGGGGCGAGCAGGTCGCCCACTGATGTGCGTTGCAGCGAAGCCGTCTTTGGGCTGAGCCTGCCGATCGGGCGCGGGGAGCCGGATGGACCATCGATGGCCGCGATATGATCCGAGCCTTCAGGCACTGCTCCATCCCGAGGAGCGTCACCCCCTCGGCCTTTACTCTGCCGGGGACGACTGGCCGTTCGAGGCGGTCTGCGCCGAATTCGCACGGCTCGCTTATTTCCGGTTCGAGACCGAGGCCGGGAGGCGGCAGCTCTCGACCGCGCTTGAGCAGGCGGGCTTCGGCGCACCGGCCTGCTTCAGATCGGACGTTCCTTCCTCTGGCAACTGGTTCAGGCGCAAGCTTCATGCCCTTCGGGACCGCGATGCCCAGGCGTTCGGAGCGACCTCGAGCGACGGTGCGCTGACCCTCCTCGCCTTCCGGGGCACCCAGGCCGACCGGCCGACGGATCTCATCACCGACCTGTCGGCGTGGCGGACCCGGTTTCCCAAGGGGGGAAAGGTCCATACCGGCTTCTGGACCGCCTACCGGCAGCTCCACGACCAGATCCACGCCTGGCTCGCCGAGATGCGCCCCAAGCGGCTGGTGGTGACCGGGCACAGCCTCGGCGCGGCCATGGCGACCTTGATGGCGGCGTTGCACGAGGAGGCCGAGCTGGTGACCTTCGGCTGCCCGCTCGTCGGCAATCGCGAATTCGTCTCGCGCCTCCGCCCCCGTTCGCTTCGCTTCGTCGGCTGCACCGATATGGTGACGACCGTGCCCTACCGGTTCCTGGGCTACGCCCATCCCGGCGAGCTGCTCTATATCGATCGCAGAGGGGTGGTTCATCGGCCCGCCCCGGACGCCACGGCGATGGAGCAGGATCGGGCGCGGGCGAAACGGGACTATCGTCGGGCCTATGGAGGCGCCGGCAACGTCCCGGTCCGACATTTCGCCGACCATTCGCCGGTCAACTACGTCTCGGCCGTCGCCGGAAAGCGTCCGCCGGCCCTCTGAACGGATCGCCGGTTGACCCGCGCCGCCGCGGCTGGTCTGAGGCGATCGCCACCCCTCGTGCGTTGCGTCCGTTCTATGCCCCGACTCTATCCTGAGGCTCTGCTCTTCTGCCTGCTCTGGGCCGGCCTCGCCGTCTATGGCGGGCTGGAGCTCGGCTGGAAGGGCGGCGCAGCGCTCACGCTCGGCCTGTTCATCCTGATCATGCCGACGAGCGCGACGATCCTGTCGCGCACCGGCAGCTTCTCGCTCGAGCGGGGCGTTCGGTGGGGGATATTGGCGGCGGCGGCGGTGGTGGTGATCTCGATGGTGGATTTGCAGCGCTGATCGCCCCCTCCCTGGAAGGGAGGGGTTAGGGGTGGGTAGGCGAGCGCAGCGAGACTTTTGCGGAGTCGGAGTTTCGGCCGCCTGCGGCGGACCCACCCCAGCCCCTCCCTTTCAGGGAGGGGGTTAATCGTCCTCGTCCTCCCGCCCGACGAGGTTGAGCTCGCGCGCCTTGATCTGGCGGGTCATGCACCAGTGCATCAGCGCATCCTCGCGGCCGTGGGTGATCCAGACCTCGCGGGGCTGGAGCTCCTGGATCGTCTCGGTCAGCTCGTCCCAGTCGGCATGGTCCGAGACGATCAGCGGAAGCTCGACATTGCGCTGGCGGGCGCGCTGGCGGACTCGCATCCAGCCCGAGGCCATGGCCGTGATCGGGTCCGGAAGGCGCCTCGACCAGCGGTCGTTGAGGCAGCCGGGCGGGGCGACGACGATCTTGCCCCTGAGCTCGTCCTTCTTGACGCCGGTGGCGGGCCGAAGCTCGCCGAGGTCCACCCCCCATTCCCGATAGAGGGCGCAGAGCCGTTCCAGCGCCCCGTGGATGTAGATCGGCTCGTGATAGCCGCGGCCTCTTATCTCCATCATCAGCCGCTGGGCCTTGCCGAGGGCATAGGCGCCGACCAGCACGCACCGATCCGGATTTTCGTGGAGGCGGACGAGCAGCCGGTCGATCTCGCTCGACGTGTCGGGATGGCGGAAGACCGGAAGGCCGAAGGTGGCTTCGGTGATGAAGATGTCGCAGGGCACCGGCTCGAAGGGCGGGCAGGTCGGGTCCGGCCGGCGCTTATAGTCTCCGGAGACCACCACGCGCTCGCCTCTATATTCCAGCACGATCTGGGCGGAGCCGAGCACGTGGCCGGCGGGGACGAAGCTCATCTCGACCTCGCCGAGACGGACCACCTCGCCATAGGGCGTCGCCCGGCCGCCGGGCTGCGGACCGTAGCGGCATTCCATTATCGCCAGGGTCTCGGGGGTCGCGTACACCTCCTCGTGGCCCCCGCGGGCATGATCGGCATGGCCGTGGGTGACCAGGACTCGCGCCTTCGGGACGTTCGGATCGACCCAGGCGTCGGCCGGCTTTACGTAAATGCCTTCGGGAAAAGGCTCGATCCAGGAACCGAGACGGGCCATCGGGAGCTATATGGAGTCGAGGACGGGCATCGCCAAGCGCGGCGCCCGGATATGAGCGCAGGACAAGGAGCGAAAGCATGGACGCAGGCGGAGGCAGTTGGGGGATTCTGACCATCATCGGGCCGCTGCTGCTCGCAGCCGTCCTGCTCTGGGCGCTGCTCCGCAACCGCAAGACCAGCAAGCGCGACGTCGACCGGAGCGAGCGGGGAACTCACGACCTCTATCGCGAGGAAGAGGAGAAACGGCGCAGCGGGGAAGACGCGCGCTCATAGGTGTTGGGGCGGTCGGCCCGGGGGCGTGATCACCTCATGCTGAACCCCTCCGTCATTGCGAGCGAAGCGAAGCAATCCAATGCGGCCTCGGAGGCCCGCTGGCTTGCTTCGTCGCTTCGCTGCTCGCAATGACGGATCAGGCTGCCGGAATGACGAGCCTCCCCCCAGTCATCGCCTCCTGGTTCGAGGCCAGGGGCTGGGCCCCGCGCCGCCATCAGCTGGAGATGCTGGTCGCCGCTAGCGCCGGCCGGGGCGCGCTGCTCGTCGCTCCGACCGGCGCCGGCAAGACGCTTGCCGGGTTCCTCCCGTCCATCGTCGAGCTCGCCCAATCCCCGACCGAGGGTCTCCACACCCTCTACATCTCGCCCCTGAAGGCGCTCGCCGTCGACGTCCAGCGCAACCTCCTCACCCCCATCGAGGAGATGGGGCTCCCGATCCGGGTCGAGACGCGCACCGGCGACACCCCGTCGGACCGCAAGGCGCGGCAACGGGTCCGGCCGCCGCAGATGCTTCTGACCACGCCCGAGTCGCTCAGCCTGCTGCTCAGCCACGAGGACAGCGTCCTGCTCTTCGAAAATCTCGGCACCGTCGTGATCGACGAGATCCACGCCTTCGCGACCGGCAAGCGCGGCGACCTGCTGTCGCTCGCGCTTTCCCGCCTGCAGCGCCTTTCCCCTCGCCTCCGCCGGGTCGGTCTCTCCGCGACCGTGTCGGACCCGGAGGCCTTTCTCGGCTGGCTCGCGCCCCATGGCGATTTCGAGACGGTCGACCTCGTCCAAGGGGATCCCGGCGCCCCCGCGCACCTCGCGATCATGCTTCCCGAGGAAGACAAGATACCCTGGGCGGGGCATAGCGGCCGCTGGGCGGCGCAGAGCGTCATGCGCGAGATCGAGCGGCACAAGACCACTCTCATCTTCTGCAATACGCGAAGCCTGGCCGAGCTCATCTTCCAGGACCTGTGGGCCGTCAACGAGGCGCATCTGCCGATCGGGATCCACCACGGCTCGCTCGCGCTCGAAGCCCGGCGGAAGGTGGAGAATGCCGTCGCCGACGGACGGCTGCGCGCCCTGGTCTGCACGGCCAGCCTCGATTTGGGGGTCGACTGGGGCGATGTCGACCTCGTCATCCAGATGGGCGCGCCCAAGGGCTCCTCGCGCCTCATGCAGCGGATCGGGCGTGCGAACCATCGGCTCGACGAGCCTTCGCAAGCGATCATCGTCCCCGGCAACCGCTTCGAGTATCTCGAGGCGCGCGCCGCCCTCGACGCGATCGAAGAGGGGGCGCTCGACCAGGAATATTTCCGTCCCGGAGCCTTGGACGTCCTCGCCCAGCATATCATGGCCCTCGCCTGCGCCGCGCCGTTCGGCGAGGCGGAGATGCTGGAGGAGGTGCGCTCCGCCGCGCCTTATTCGGGGCTGAGGGAAGAGACGTTCCTGGCCATCCTCTCCTTCATCGAGAGCGGGGGCTATTCGCTGAAGGCCTATGATCGCTTCCGGCGGATCACCAAGGGCCCCGACGGGCTGTGGCGGGTGTCGCATCCGCGGTTCATCCAGCAGCACCGGATGAACGCCGGAATCATCGTCGACACTCCGCTTTATTACGTGCGCTTCAAGAACGGCCGCCTGCTCGGGACGGTGGAGGACAATTTCGCCGAGAAGCTGAGCCCGGGGGACACCTTCTTCTTCTCCGGCCTGGTGCTGGAGGTCGATCGGATCGACGGAGTCGACCTCATCGTCCATGCGACCACGAAGTCGGCCCGGATCCCCACCTATCTGGGCGCCCGGATGGCGATCAGCACCAATCTCGCGGACCGAGTGCGCGCCTTCCTGCACGACCGCGGCCAGTGGGAGCGCTTCCCCGATCCGGTTCGCGACTGGCTGAGGGTCCAGGACTATCGTTCGGCCATACCCGCGCCGGACCAGCTGCTCGTCGAGACCTTCCCGCACGACAATGTCCACTACATGGCCGCCTACAGCTTCGAGGGCTGGAACGCGCACCAGTCGCTCGGGATGCTGATCACCCGGCGGATGGAGAGCGCCGGCCTGAAGCCGCTGGGCTTCGTCTCCAACGATTATGCGCTGGCCTGCTACGGGCTCGAGCCCATCGTCGATCCGGCTTCCCTCTTCTCGGCCGACATCCTCGAGAAGGAGTTCGTCGACTGGGTGGAGGGCTCGCACCTCCTCAAGCGCGCCTTCCGCGAGGTGGCGGTGATCGGCGGGCTCGTCGACCGCGCCCACCCGGGCAAGCGCAAGACCGGCAAGCAGGTCACCTTCTCGACCGACCTCATCTACGACGTCCTGAGACGCTACGAGCCCGATCATCTCCTCCTCAAGGCCGCCTGGGCCGACGCCCGCGAGAAGATGACCGACGTCGGCCGGCTCGCCCGTCTTCTCGACCGGGCGCAGGAGACGATGCTCCACGTCGATCTCGATCGGGTGTCGCCGCTGGCGGTGCCCGTCCTCACCATCATCGGACGCGAACGAATGGCCCAGGGCACCTCCGACGACCAGCTTCTGATCGAGGCGGAAAGCCTGGCGGCGACGGCGATGCGCATCGATTGAGCGAGCCGGTCGAGATGGCTTGAGAACCACCGTTCGGGCTGAGCTTGTCGAAGCTCTCCCTTTCGCCCCCTCAGGGAAGGAAGGGGCTCCGACAGGCTCAGCCCGAACGGATTTCCAATTCCGGGGTCAGCAGTGACGGCGGCAATTTAGCGCCCGCCCCTCCGCGCCAGCAGGAATCCCACCGCAGCCATCGGCCAGCTGATCCGATCGGAGTCGGGTTTCGCCTTGGATGAAGCAGCCGTGCTCGCCGGAGCGGTTTTCCCGTCGCCAGCCGCCGCCGCGGCCGGCTTCGCGGGAAGCCCCGCCCCCTTCGCCTGCTGGCGCTCCATCTCCGAGTTCAACTCGCCGCCCATCAGGACGATATAGGCGCTCAGATAGAGCCAGGTCAGGAAGACGACGACTCCGCCGAGCGAGCCGTAGGTCGCGTTGTAATTGCCGAAATTGGAGACGTAGAGGCCGAAGCCGAAACTCGCCAGCAGCCAGAGCAGGGTCGCGGCCGCCGAGCCGGGCGTGATCCAGGCCCAGGGCGCATCGGGCCGGTTGGGGGCGTAGCGGTAGACGAGTGCGAGGCCGAGCCCGAGCACCGCCGCCGCAACGCCCCAAAGGACGATCTTCAGAAGCATATGGACGACGGGCGAGGAGAAGGGGAGGAGGTGCTCGATGAAGGCGAGCGCCGAGATTGCGGAGGCTGCGAACAGGACCACGACGACGAGCCCCACCGTCATCGCAAGCGCCAAAGCGGTGCGCCTGATGAAGCCGCGGCTTTCCTTCACCTCGTAGGCGATGTTGAGCGCGGTGACGACGGAGGCCGATCCCTTGCTCGCTCCATAGAGGGCGATCGCGATCGCGAGCAGCAGGCCCAAACCGTGCGAGCCGCTCCTGCTTCCGGTGATGGCCTGAAGCTGGTCGCCGATGATCGAGGCCGCCTCGCGGGGCAGAGTGCGGGCCAGGGTCTGGATATGGTCCGCCACCGTCTGCGGATCGGCGACCAGGCCGTAGGTGAGCACCGCCGAGGCGAGCAGGGGCACGAAGGCGAGGAAGAGGTAGAAGGCGACTCCGGCGGCGAGCAGCCCGACATTGTCGTCCCCCGATTCCTTCCAGGTTCGGACGAGGACGTCCTTCCAGTCCTTGAGCGCGGGCCAGCTTATGGGTTGGATTGCCATGCGCGCGAGAACCGGGCGCGGGCGCGGGGGTTCCCGCGAGCGGGGAGGGGCCGGAAAAAACGCCGTGCCCGGCCCTCACCGTACCCCTGAACTTGTTTCAGGGTCCAGTTCTCCGCCCGCGAGGCGGTTCTACCCTGGATGCTGAAACAAGTTCAGCATGACGGACAGGGTCAAACCATGGAGCGCGGACACGAGAACACCCGCCCCACCTCCGCCTCGAAGCTCTCCAGCGGGTCCACCTCGAACCCCGGGTCGAAGGCCGGAGCGTCCCAGTCGTCGACCAGCTTCTCGGCGAAGCCGTACCAGCTCTCCCCTTTGAACCGCTCCCGGCCCTCGGGATCCTTGCCGAGATGCTCGAAATAATAGCGGCCCTGGAACTCCTGGTGCCAGTAGACGGCGTGGTAGATCTCCTCGCGCACATAGGGCTTGAGCATCTCGGCGGCGATCGGGCCGTGATTGGGGATCGAAAAGAGCTTGCCGAGATCGTGGCAGAGCGCCGCGACGACCTCCTCGTCGCTCGCGCCCGAACGGCGTGCGAGAGTCCCGGCCATCAGCGAGTGGGTGAGCTGGTTGGCCGCGAAACCGACCTCGATCGATTCCAGCCGGGCGAGGCTGTCCATGATCTGCAGGGCGGCGACGCTCTTGATGTGCTTGCCGTGCTCGGCGGCGATATGGGCCCAGTCCTGGGCAGTGCCGTTCCTCATGTCCGTGAACATCGGCATGTCTCCTCGTCGCTTCCGAAATAGAGCCTTTTGGGGGTCTTCCACAAGCCGCGCCCCGGGGCTAGTTTCGGGTCTCGCGGGCCGGGGGGCGAGCGTGGAGTGTCGATGGCGTCTTATGCGTCCGGAGGTCCGGACGGCCCCGAAATCCGTTCCTTCCTCGCCGATGGCGGCGAGATGGGCGAGCGGATGCGCGCCTTCGACTGGTCCTGCTCGCCGCTCGGCGAGCCGGAGCGATGGCCGCAGGCGCTCAAGACCGCGACCGGGATCCTCCTCTCGTCCAAATTCCCGATGTTCCTCGCCTGGGGCCCGGAGCTTCGCTTCCTGTACAACGACGCTTATGCCGAGGTGCTCGGCGGCAAGCATCCGGCCGCCCTCGGTCACGCCTTCGAGGATGTCTGGGCCGAAATCTGGACGGACATCGAGCCCCTCGTGCGCCGCGCCCTGGCCGGCGAGTCGACCTATTTCGAGAACCTGCCCCTGACCATGACTCGCAAGGGCTATGCGGAGCAGACCTGGTTCACCTTCTCGTACAGCCCGCTTCGCGGCGACGAGGGCGAATCGGCGGGGATGTTCTGCGTCTGCACCGAGACCACGGCGACCGTCCTCGCCGAGCGCGAACGCCTGAACGAGACGGAGCGCCTGCGCCAGCTGTTCGACAATGCGCCCGGCTTCATGGCCGTGGTGCGCGGACCCGATCATGTCTTCGAGATGGCCAATGCGTCCTACCAGATCCTGGTCGGCCGGAACGACCTGATCGGCAAGCCGGTGCGCCAGGCGGTTCCGGAGGTCGAGGGCCAGGGTCTCTTCGAAGCGCTCGACAAGGTCTATCGAAGCGGCGAGCCCTTCTCCGGGCGATCGGTGGCCGTCAAGCTCCAGCGCCGTCCGGGCGGCCCGCGCGAGGAGCGGCTTCTCGATTTCGTCTTCCAGCCGATCTTCGAACCGAGCGGAGCGGTCGGCGGAATCTTCGCCGACGGCTACGACGTCACCGAGCGGATCGTCGCCGAGACCGCGCTGAGGGAAAGCGAGGAGCGCTTCCGACTCATCGCCGATTCGGCGCCGGTGCCGATGTGGGTGACCAAGCTCGATCGCAAGCGAAGCTTCGTCAACCGCGCCTATGTCGAGTTCCTCGGGATCGACTATGAGGAAGCGATCGACTTCGACTGGCGGACCGTCATCCATCCGGACGATTCGGCACGGGTGGTCGCCGAATCGATGGCCGGGGAAGCCTCGCTCGAGACGTTCGAGCTGGTCGCCCGCTACCGCAGCCGCGGCGAATGGCGCTGGGTCCGATCGGTCTCGCAGCCGCGCCGGGGCCCGCAGGGCGAGCATTGCGGCTTCATCGGGGTCGCCCACGACATCACCGAGCTGAAACGGGCAGAAGCGGCGCTCCGGGAGGTCAACGAGACCCTCGAGAAGCGGGTCTCGGAACGCACCGCCGATCTCAGCGCCGCGCTCGACCGGCTCCAGTCCGAGGTCGGCGAGCGGCTCAAGGCGGAGGAAGCGCTTCGCCAGGCCCAGAAGATGGAGGCGGTCGGCCAGCTCACCGGCGGGATCGCCCACGATTTCAACAATCTCCTCACGCCCATCATGGGCGGGCTGGAGATGATCGCCTCCCGGATCGACGATGCGAGGCTCAAGCGAATCGCCGAGACCGCGCTCGAATCGACCCGGCGCGGGGCCAAGCTCACCGGCCAGCTTCTCGCTTTCTCGAGGATCCAGCGGATCAGCATGGCGCCGCTCGCGGTCAACTCGGTTATCGAGGCGATGCAGCGCCTGCTTCGCCACACGATCGGCGGCGCGGTGGAGATCGAGACCCGGCTCGATCCCGCCGTCGGCCACGGCATCTGCGACTCCAACCAGCTCGAGAACGCGATCCTCAACCTCGCCATCAACGCCCGCGACTCGATGCCCGAAGGCGGGACGCTCACCATCTGCACCGACCGGGTCCGGCTCGACGAGGCGCCGGACCACCAGGCCGGCGAGTTCGTCCGGATCACGGTCGCCGACACCGGCTCGGGAATGCCCCCCGGGGTCCTCGCCCGGGCCACCGAGCCTTTCTACTCGACCAAGCCGCTGGGCAAGGGCACCGGCCTCGGCCTCGCCCAGGTCTACGGGATCGCACAGCAGGCGGGCGGGACCCTTCGGATCGACAGCGAGGAGGGCAAGGGCACCTCAGTCCACATCCTGCTTCCCGCCGCCGACGCCCCGGCCGAGGCGGAGGCGGAGCGGCTTTCCGGCCGCTCCAGCGCCGTGCCCCGGGGCGCCGCCGCCGGAACGAGCCTGTTGGTCGTCGACGACGATTCCGACGTTCGCGGTTTCCTGGCCGAATCTCTCGAGGGCCTGGGCTGCACGATCGTCTCGGCGGCTTCGGGAGCGGAGGGGTTGCGGGCGATGCGCGAATGGCGGCCGGACCTCGTCCTGATGGACTATGCGATGCCCGGGATGAACGGCGCCGACGCCGCCCGCGAAGCGCGCAAGCTCCATCCCGGCCTGCCGATCGTCTTCGTCACCGGCTATGCCGAGAGCGAGCAGCTGGAAGCGGCGCTCGGCTGCGACGTGCCCGTTCTTCGCAAGCCCTTCACCCTCGTCCAGCTGGCGACGGTGGTGGAGGAGAATTTGGCAACTTAAATCCTCCCTGCCGCGAAGCGGTGGGGAGGGGGACCACACGAAGTGTGGTGGAGAGGTAGATGGCTCGGATGCGGAAGATTCGCGCGCGAGCTGCCTGGCGCCGGCGCCAATTACCCCTCCACCATGCTTCGCATGGTCCCCCTCCCCACCGCTTCGCGGCAGGGAGGATGAACGACCGATTCATCCCTCGTTTACCCTGGGGGGCGCAGGCCCTTCGGATGAAACTCCTGAAAAAGCTCGCCAACCCGTTCCTGCTCGTCGCCGAAGGCTTCCTCGTCGGCGCGATCCTGTTCGCGACCTCCACTCCGGATCTCATCGACTCGCGGCCCGCGCCGCCCGCCGCGCTCGACTCGTCGGTTATCCCCAACTCCGGGCGCTGAATGCTTGAACGCTGAAGCGGGGCGGTTATAGCGGCCCCATGGTTCGCTTTTCGTTCTGTGGCCACGAGTTGATGGCGCTTTCCCAGGGGGGCCTGTTCTGGCCGTCGCGCCGGGCCCTTCTGGTCGCCGACCTCCATCTCGAGAAAGCGAGCTGGTTCGCCCGACTGGGGCAGATGCTGCCCCCTTACGATTCGATCGCCACCCTCTCCGATCTGACCGCGCTCGCGGCCTCGACCGGGGCGCAGGAGATATGGTGCCTGGGCGACAGCTTCCACGACCGCCACGGCTGCGACCGGCTTCCCGAGCGCGCCCGCGACATGCTGGTCGCTCTGACCGGAGCGACTCGTTGGACCTGGATCACCGGCAATCACGATCCCGCCTTCTCAGATCCCTGCGGAGGCGCGCTCGCCGAGGCGGTGGAGGTCGAAGGCCTGCTCCTTCGCCACGAGGCCGACCCCGCCGAATCGCGGCCGGAGCTGTCCGGCCATTTCCACCCCAAGCTTCGAATCCACCATCGCGGGCGCAAGGTCTCGCGCCGCTGCTTCGTCGCGACGGAACGCAAGCTGATCCTTCCGGCCTTCGGGTCGCTGACCGGGGGTCTGGACGCCTGCCATCCGGAGATCGTGAGGGCGGTGGGCCCCAAGGCGGAGGCTTTGGTGCCGGTGGCCGACAGGCTGCTGAGGTTTCCGCTGGCGGCTTGAGCTCTCCCGTCATTGCGAGGAGCGTAGCGACGAAGCAATCCAGCCAGCATCCGAGGCCGCGCTGGATTGCTTCGCTTCGCTCGCAATGACGGCCTAGATCAGCCTCGCCGAGATCAACCCCCGAACCGCATTGCCCACGAAGAACCCGCCCTCCAGATCCTCCGCCCGCAGATCCGCCTCCTCGGCCCGCCCCTCGTCGATCAGCACCTCGCGGAGCACCCCCGGCAGAAGCCCGCGCCCAAGCGGCGGGGTCAGAAGCCGCCCGCCGCGCTCGACGAACAGGCTGGTGAAGCTGCCCTCGGTCAGGAAGCCCTGGGCGTCGGCGAAGACCACCTCGAACGTCCCGGCGGCCTCCCGAGCCTCGTCGTAGAAGCGCCGGTCGCTGGTCTTGTGCCTCAGCCGGAAATCCTCGGGCTCGACCGGGAGCGGCGCAAGCGCCACCTCCACCGCGCCCACCGGCGGCGCCGGCACGGGCCGGCACTCGATCGCCAGGGCGCCGCTGCTGGACAGGAGCAGCCTCAGCCTCCGCGCCTCCCGCAGGAAAAAGGTCGCGGCCTGGAGCTCGTTCCTCGCATCGTGGCGGTCGAAGGCGAATCCGAAAGCGTCGGCGCTCCGCTTCATCCGCGCCAGATGGCGGTCGAGCTCGTAGAGGCCCTCGCGCGGATCGAATCGCATCGTCTCGATGAGGTCGAAGCTTCGGCACGTCGCCACAAATTCTCCCTTCGCAAGGCATTCGCGCCACTCGTCGGCCGCCAGGCTGTCGGCGACGATCCCGGAGCCGAGGCCCATCCGCGCGGCCGTCTCGCCGCCGCGAAGGACCAGGGTCCGGATCGCGACATTGAACGCGGCCTCGCCGTCCGGCGCAAGCCTGCCGATACTACCGGTATAGGGACCCCGTCGTTCCCCCTCGAGCGAAGCGATGATCTCCATCGCCCGGATCTTGGGCGCCCCGGTCACCGATCCGCAGGGGAAGATGGTGTCGACCAGGTCGACGCCCGTGCGCCCGTCCTCCAGCTCGCCGACCACGGTCGACGTCATCTGAAGGACGGTCGGGTAGGTCTCGACCTCGAACAGGGCCGGAACCTTCACCGTCCCCGGCTTCGACAGCCTCGAAAGGTCGTTGCGAAGCAGGTCGACGATCATCAGATTCTCGGACCGCTGCTTGGGATCGCTTCGAAGCACCTCCGGATCGCTTCCAGCACGCGCCGTGCCCTTCATCGGCCGGGCCGTCACCCGCCCCGCCTCCAGGGTGAAGAACAGCTCCGGCGAGAAGGACAGAAGCCAATGCTCGCCGGTGAAGACCACTCCGCCCCATCCCGCCCGAGCCCTCGGCCGGATCGCGGCGTAGAGGGCGAGCGGATGGCCCGCCGTCGCCACCTCCGCCTGGAAGGTGAGATTCGCCTGGTAGATGTCCCCCGCCAGGATATGCTCGAGCGCCCGCTCCACCGCCGCCTCGTGCGCCTCGCGCTCCACGAGCGGCCGGGGCCGGGCCGCCCAGGCGCCCGCCGGGTCGGGCAGGAGACCGGCCGGATCCACCTCCTCCCGGCCGTCGAACAGTCCGAACCAGAGCAGGGGCGGCTGCCCGGCCCCGGCCTCGCGCGCAAGCGGCGCAAGCTTAGGCTCCAGGCCATGGCCGGCCTCGTAGCCGACGAACCCGGCGGCGTGCCGCCCCCGCAGCCGGTCCAGCGCCGGCCGCACTTCATTCGGCCGCCGGGCCTCCACCACTTGCCTGGGGCGGCGATAAAGCCGAGCCCGGCCCTCGAACTCGAGCAGCACGAACGGCGCCCCGGCTTGCCAGAAGCGCGCCGGGGCCCCATCTGCCGGGGCTTCAGGAGTCACCGTCTTGGTCACCAGCGTTTTCGACCTCTTCAAGATCGGGGTCGGCCCCTCGAGCTCGCACACGATGGGGCCGATGACGGCCGCGTGCCGCTTTGTCGAGGCGCTCTCGCAAAAGGCGATGCTGGAGCGCACCGATCGGGTCCTCGCCGAACTCTACGGATCGCTCGCCTTGACCGGCAAGGGCCACGCCACCGACCGGGCGATCCTGCTTGGGCTGTCGGGCGAGCGCCCCGACCGGATGGACCCCGATGCCGCGGACGAAGTCATCGCCGCGGTCCGGTCCAGCGGCCGCCTTCGCCTCGGCGGCGCCAGGGATATCGTCTTCGACGAGCCGAACGACCTCAACTTCCTCCAGCGCGAGCGGCTCCCCCACCATAGCAACGGCATGCGGTTCACCGCCTTCGATTCGGACGGCGCCGTTCTCGAGACCGCAATCTCCTATTCGGTCGGCGGCGGCGCCGTCGTCGACGAGGCGGCGATAGCGGGCAACGCTCCGCCGGAGGGGCTTTGGGACATCCCCTATAATTATCGTTGCGCCGACGAACTGCTCGCAATCGCCGATCGCGAAGGGCTGACCATTGCCGAGATCGCCCGGGCCAACGAGCGCGCGGCTTTGTCCGGCGAGGAGATCGACCGCCGCCTCGGCTCCATCGTCGACGCCATGGAGGGTTGCATCGACCGAGGCATCGGCCGGGCCGGGATCCTCCCGGGAGGCCTCAACGTGAAGCGCCGCGCGCCGGGCCTCCACAAGCTCCTCCTCGACCGGGCCGAGCGGACCTTGCAGGATCCGCTCACCGTGCTGGACTGGGTCAACCTCTGGGCGCTCGCGGTCAACGAGGAGAATGCCGCGGGCGGCCGGGTCGTCACCGCGCCCACCAACGGCGCAGCCGGGATCGTCCCCGCGATCCTACGCTATTATCAGCGCTTCACCCCCCATTCGAACGTCGAGGGCGTCCGCACCTTCCTCCTCACCGCCGCCGCGGTCGGCTCCCTGTTCAAGGAGAACGCCTCCATCTCCGGAGCCGAGGTCGGCTGCCAGGGCGAGGTGGGGGTGGCCTGCTCGATGGCCGCGGCCGGGCTCACCGCGGCTCTGGGAGGCTCCAACTCGCAGATCGAGAATGCCGCCGAGATCGGGATGGAGCATAATCTCGGCCTCACCTGCGACCCCGTCGGAGGCCTGGTCCAGGTCCCCTGCATCGAGCGCAACGCCGTCGGAGCGATCAAGGCGATCGAAGCCTCCCGCCTCGCTCTGGTCGGAACCGGCGACCATCTCGTCAGCCTCGACCAGGTCATCGAAACGATGCGCAGGACCGGCCTCGACATGAACGTCCGCTACAAGGAAACCTCGCTGGGCGGGCTGGCGGTCAACGTGGTGGCCTGCTGAGACGTCGAAATCGATTGACGCCTGAACCATATATGATACAGCTCGTTGGGCCTGCACAGTGCTGTGAGGGTCCAAACACTCCTACCGGAAGGCAAGCCGATGATCAAAAATAGAGGCCATGAAAGGCTGAAATATGTTCAAGGTTCTGTTCTACCGGACTCAGGCTGGGAATGAGGTTGTCCTAGACTTCATCCGCGAGCTTTCTGCCGAGGAGAAGAAGATCGTCGGCGAGAATTTGAAGACGGTCCAGATCGGCTTCCCGATGGGATTGCCGCTGTGCCGCGCCCTCGGCGACGGGCTCTACGAGATAAGATCATCGCTGCCCTCGAAGCGTGAGTTCAGGCTCATCTTCTTTTTCGATCGGGCGCGACAAGTGCTGCTGGTGGTTCACGCTCTCATCAAGAAGAGCGCCAAGCTGGCCAAGGCCGATCTGGATCTGGCACGGAAGCGGAGGGAGGAATTCCGATAAGAGGAGTATTGCAGTGTCGGAAACGGATAATATCCGTTCGTATGAGGGCCTCACGTCCCTCGACGACTTCCTCGATGAGGAAGGTATCCGTGAAGAGGTCACCGCCCGCGCCATCAAGCGCGTGATTGCGCTCCAGCTGCAGCAGGCGATGGCCGAGCAGAATCTATCCAAGGCGCGCATGGCCGAGCTGATGGAAACCAGCCGCGCGCAGCTTGCCCGGATCCTCGACCCGGAGGAATTCAACGTAACCCTGGATACGCTTGCCCGCGCCGCCAAGGTCCTGGGCCGCCGTCTTTCGGTAGAGCTTAGCTAGTCCGCCCGGCGGTCAACGTGGTGGCGTGCTGACCTATTCGAGCCATTCCACCGCGCCCGTGTCGAGATCGTAATAGGCGCCGACCACCTTCAGCTTTCCCTGCTTCTGCGGCTCGAGCAGGATCGGCTCGACGGCGGTTCGAAGCTGCTCGACGGTTCGTCGGACATTCGCTCGAACGGCATTGTCCACCCAGTCGCCGCTCCGCCCGCGAGCCATCAGTGCGGCCGGAATGATCGGCTCGACCATCCGCCCGATGCTCCCGGGGAAGTTCGCATTCTTACCGACGACCTCGGTCGCCGCGGCGACGGCGCCGCAGCGCTCGTGCCCGAGCACCACGATCAGCGGCGCTCCGAGCACGCCCACGCCATATTCGATGCTTCCCATCGCTTCGTTGGAGGAAGCGGTGTTGCCCGCGTTGCGGACGATGAACAGCTCGCCCAATCCGCGCCCGAACAATTGCTCGGGCCCGACCCGCGAATCCGAGCAGCTGACCAGGACCGCGAACGGCGCCTGGCTCTTCGCGATCTCGAGCCGCCGCTTGCGGCTGATCGGGCCGGTCGCCGGCATGTCGGCGACGAATCGGCGATTGCCTTCCTTGAGGAGCCCGAGCGCCTGGTCGGCGGTGAGGATCGTCTTGCCCCCCTTGCTCGGGGCGGGCGCCGGAGAAGTGGCGGCGGCCATCGCGGCCGCGGCCGGCATCAGGGTGGCGGCGCCGGCGGCTCCGAGCAGATGGCGTCTGTTGAGATTGATCACGTCCTGGTCCCTTCCTTCTGGTCGAGGGATGCCAGGGCAATCGGCAGGAAAGCGAACGGACCCTGACATCGAGCTGATTCTCGATGCGGTCCGACATCACGCATCTTCAGATGCGCCAGAGGGGCCCGGCCCGCATGGCGGCGAGATGCGTTGCCGGAGCCCTTCTGTCAAGCTCCCCACGATGTCGGGGCCGCCTGCTCGCTGGCCGCCGAGTGCCGACTCCTGTTCCTCTCCCTGGAAGGGAGGGGTTAGGGGTGGGTAGGCAAGCGTAGCGAGACTTTCGTGGGGCCGGAGTTTCGGCCGCCTTCGGCGGACCCACCCCCGGCCCCTCCCTTGCAGGGAGGGGGATTCCAAGGCCTTGCCGAGCGTCACGCCTGCTCCTAGCGTCCAGCCGCCTTCCGCCCGAGGAGTCCCAATGCGCCTTCGCCATTCCCTGCTCGCCGCCGCCCTCCTCGCTTCCCCGGCACTCGCCCAGGTCGAGAAGCCGGCCGCGATCGTCGCGGACGGAATCCCCGCAATCCCCGACGATCTAGCCGAGCGCACCCGCCCCTATATGGAGTTCCGAACCGCCGGCCTCCAGGGCTGGAACCCGGCCAGGCGCTCGCTCGCAATCACCACCCGGTTCGGCAACACCGCCCAGGTCCACGAAGTCGCCCGCCCGCTCGGGATGCGCCGCCAGATCACCTTCGAGGCGGACGCCATCTCCAGCGCCTCCTGGTCGCGCAAGCTGGGCGACGTCATGGTCATCCAGAAGGACGTCGGCGGAAGCGAGTTCTGGCAGCTCTACGTTCTGGACAACGGCCGGCTGAGGATGATCACCGACGGCAAGAGCCGCAACCAGGTCGACGCCTGGAGCCACGACGGCCGCTGGCTCGCCTACACCTCGACCCGCCGCAACGGCACCGACAACGACATCTACATCGTCGATCCGCGCAACCCCTCCAGCAACCGCCTCCTCGCCCAGGTCAAAGGCGGCGGCTGGGGCCTTTCCGATTTCGCCCCCGACGGCCGGAGCGCGGTCGTCGCCGAATATCTCTCGATCAACAAGACCAACCTCTACCGGGTGGACGTGGCCACCGGCCGGATGACCCCGATCGGCAACCATGCCGCGCCGATCTCCTACGGCGCCGCCCAATATGCGCCCAACGGCGCCTTGTGGGTGACCTCGGACGAAGGCTCCGACTTCCAGCGCCTCGGCACCCTCGACCCGGCGACGGGCCGCTTCACCGCGATGGCGCCCGAGACCCGCTGGGACGTCGAGACTTTCGACATCTCCGAGGACGGACGATTCGTCGCCTACATCGTCAATGAGGCCGGGATCAGCCGCCTCAAGCTGCTCGACACCCGAACCCGCCGGAGCCGGGCCGTCACTAGCCTTCCGGTCGGAACGATGAGCGGGCTCGACGTCGCGCCCTGGGGCGACATCGCGGTCGGAGTCACCTCCGCCCGCTCGCCCGCCGACGTCTATGTCGTCAACCCGAAGACCCTCGCCGCGACCCGCTGGACCGAGAGCGAAACGGGCGGCCTCGATCCCCGCCGCAACGTCGAGCCGGTCTTCGTCGAGACGGCCAGCTTCGACGGCGAGAAGGTTTCGGGCTTCCTCTACCGCCCCGATCCGGCCCGCTTCCCCGGCCGCCGGCCGATGATCATGAGCATCCATGGCGGCCCCGAAGGCCAGTCGCGGCCGGGCTTCCTGGGACGCAACAACTATCTTCTGAACGAGCTCGGAATCGCGCTCTTCTACCCCAACGTCCGGGGCTCGACGGGCTTCGGCAAGCGCTTCGTCGCTCTCGACAACGGCGCCGACCTTCGCGAAAATTCAGTGAAGGACATCGGCGCCTTCCTGGACGTCCTCGCCCGCGATCCCGCCCTCGATTCCTCGCGCTTCGCCGAGACCGGCGGAAGCTATGGCGGCTACATGTGCTACGCCAGCGCGATCCGCTACGGCGACCGGTTCAAGGCGGCCAATTGCATCGTCGCGATCTCCAACTTCGTCACCTTCCTCGAGAACACCCAGAGCTATCGCCGCGACCTTCGCCGGGTGGAATATGGCGACGAACGCGATCCCGTGCAGAGGAAGAAGCTCCTCGCAATCTCGCCGCTCACCCGGATCAAGGAGCTGCGCCTTCCACTGATGGTCCAGACCGGCGGCAACGACCCGCGGGTCCCCGCCTCCGAAGCGGAGCAGGCGGTCAAGGCCGTGCGCCGCAACGGCGGCACCGCCTGGCACCTCCTCGCCCAGGACGAGGGCCACGGCTTCGCCAAGAAGGTCAACCAGGACTACGCCTTCTGGGCCAGCCTCCTCTTCTGGCAACGCCATCTGCTGGGCGAGAAGCCGAGGAAGGGCACGGAATAGGCGCGGCTCTGGAGGCAACGCAAACGTCACCCTGAATGCGTTTCAGGGTCCAGGGTGGCGCCCCTTGGGAGGTTGGATGTCGGGACAAGCGTTCGCCCGCTCCCCGGCGCCTTGGGCGCCAGTTTTCAAGGGAAGGCACGAAGGCACAAGAAGAAGAAGAAGAAGAGGCGTAGCACTTCTTTTTTCTTGTACCTTCGCGCCTTCTCTCGAAGAATCCAGGGCCTGCCGTCCGTCGAGGCGACGCGCGCGATGCATTGCCGCCGATCAGACGAGCCGCTCTACCCTGGATGCTGAAACAAGCTCAGCATGACGGGCGGGGCGGCGCTACCGCGCCTTCGCCGCGAGCCACTCCTCGATCGCCCAGTAGGCGGAGCGGGTGCCTTTGGCCTCGTCGGCGATTCCGGTGGCGAAATAGGCTATGCCCGTGCCGCGCTCGGGGTCGATCCACAGGCCCGACTTCACCCCGTAGGCGTCGCCGGCATGGCCGAAGCGCATCCGTCCGTCGCCGATCGGATCGTCCTTCGGCGGGCATCGGGCCACGACCTGCACCGCCAGTCCGTAGCCGCAGTAGAAGCCCTTCTCCGGCTCGCCGTTCGAGCCGTCGAAGCGCCAGGCCGGCTTCATCATCGCGGCGACGCTCGCTTCCGCCAGGAGTCGGGAGCCATCGGGAAGCCGTCCCTTGCGCAGAATCAGCTGCCCCACGGCCGCGAGGTCGCGAAGCGAGATCCGGAGCCCGCCCTGGGGCGAGAAGAGGCCGCCATGGGTCCCGATCCGGTAGGCCGACAGGTCGCAGCCGCCATCCGCCGCCGGGACGACCGGGCAATCGGGCCTCTTGCCCTTGTGATCGTCGCGAAGCACTTCGCCCGTCGCCGAATAGAGCACCACCGCCCGAGCCGCCGCTTTGTCGGAGCAGGTCGACCAGTTGAAGCAGGCGTCGAGCTTCATCGGCTCGAGGGCGAGGCCGTGGATGAGGCGATCGAACCGGTCTCCGCCCGCTTTCTCCATCGCCGTCGCGATCACCGGGAAGCCGAGGTTCGAATAGCGGTAGAAGCCGCCCGGGCGGCGATCCGGATCGTAGGCTTTGGGATCCGCGACCCGCGCCTCGACCGTTCCCCCGAGCGGGATCACGTAATCGACCTCGTCCCGAAGGCTGGAGCGATGCGAGAGGAGCATCCGAAGAGTGATGGCATCGCCCGGGAAAGCGGGGTTGCGGAGCCGCCAGCCCAGATAATCGGAAATGTCGCGGTCGAGGTCGAGCTTGCCCTGCTCGACCATCCGCATCGCCCCGAGAGCGACGACGAGCTTGCTGATCGAGGCGATCCGGACCGGATCGTCGAGGGTGAGCGCCCTCCCGCCGGCGCGATCGGCGGGGCCGGCGGCGGCCGATCGAGTGATCCCGCGAGCGTCGAAGGTCGCCCAGGCATAAGCGGCGTGAGCGGGCGGAGCCGGGGATTGCGGACCGGGCACGGAGGCGCAGGACGCCGCCAGGACCGAGGCCAGCAGAAGGAACGGACCTCTTCCCCTCCCTGGAAGGGAGGGGCCGGGGGTGGGTGCGAGCGAAGCGAGCTTTCGGACTCGGAGTTTCGGCCGCCTGCGGCGGACCCACCCCCAGCCCCTCCCTTCCAGGGAGGGGAGATTAAAAGCGCTTGCCGCTTGCGCCTTCACCGGTCGCGCCCCTGGCGGCGCCGTCCGCCTCTGGAATCTCCCTCTTTCTCTTCCTCGGCCTCTTCCGCCTCCTCGGCGGCCTCCTGCCCAGCGATGCTGGTCGGGCCGAGCCTGGCCGTCACCGCCCAGATTGCAAGGGCGACGATCAGGGCCGCCGCGGCCAGCGAGCCGAGCAGCTGGCCGCCAGTCCCGGCCCGTTTCACCTTGACCTCCGCCATTCCCGACTCCTTCACAACAGATGCTTCGCCGCCGCCGACAGCCAGGTCGCCCAGAAGAGCAGGAAAACCGCGATCCCGAGCGCGGGCAGCCAATGGCCCAGCCCGTGAAGCCGGCGGACGACCATGATCTTGAAGCCGAGGACCGCAAGCAACGCGCAGGCGAGCAGGATGTGGACGGCGGCGTCGTCCTCGAACCCGAAATAGCCGATGCACATGATTGTCACGACCAGCGTCACCGCGGCGATCGAATCCCCGATCGCCCGATGCGCCTTCGAAGCCGGCAAGGGTTGCAGGAAGGCCAGCCGGACCTTGCCGTAGCCCACCGCCATCAGCCCAACCTGATAAACGGCGAGCAAGGCGACGACCGTGGCCAGCACGATCTTCACCTCCGACACATTGCCGCGGGTCAGGCTGAGCAGTAACTCTTCCATCCGGGCGCAGCCTAGACACTGCCCGCCCCACCGTCACCCTGAACTCGTTTCAGGGTCCAGCTCGCCGCCCGTCGGGAGGTTGGATGTTGGACAGGCGTTCGCGCTCGCTCCCCGGCGCCCTGGCGCCAGTTTCAAGGGAAGGCACGAAGGCACAAGAAGAAGCGGCGCAACCCTTTTCTTTCTTGTACCTTCGTGCCTTCTCTCAAAGAATCCAGGGCCTGCCGGCCGGGGAGGAGACTCGCGCGATGCGTTGCCGCCACCTGCCGAGCAGCTCGACCCTGGATCCTGAAACAAGTTCAGCATGAAGGGGAGTCCGACACGGGGCCCAAGGGAGTTTCCGAATAGGAACTTTCCTGTTAGGCTTCGCCTGGGTAATGGAGGGCAGAACGTGGGTGTAACGGTCGGATTTCTATGTGAAGGAGTCGGCTCCCACGCGCGTTCCAGCTTCGAAAGGTTCAGGATGTTTTTCGCTCTTAGGAAGCCGAAACTTATGAACCTTCCGGCGAACCTTTCGAACCGGCGGCGCCGCTCGCGACCCGCACCCCTGCTGGCCTTCCCGCTGCTACTCGCCAGCCTTCTGGCACCGGCCGCCGCGCAATCGCCCGCCCCGCGCGAATGGGCGCCCGCGCAGGTGCAGGCGATCCTCGACAAGACCCAGACCATCCGCCTCGCGCCCTCGCTCGCCCACCTGACCCCGGGCGAGCGAGTCGCGGTGGGGAAGCTGCTCGAGGTCGGGCGCATCTTCCAGGACGTCTACGAGCAGCAGCGGCATCGCAATGCGCTCATCGTCCGGGCCGCATTGTCGCGACGCACCGACGCCCGGGGCCGGGCGCTCCATACCCTCTATCGCCTCAACCAGGGGCCGATCGCGACGACCCTCGACAACAAGCGCGAGCCGGCTCTCGCCGTCGCCGACGCGCCCCCGGGCAAGAACGTCTACCCCTGGGACCTCACCAAGGCGGAGCTCGATTCCTATCTCGCGGCCAATCCGGCCGAGCGCGCCCGACTCACCGACCTGCGCTCGGTCGTCCGGAGGGCGGAACCGGCCGTCCTCAAGCGCGACCTCGCCAAGCTTCGCCAATATCCGGCGATCGATACCCTGCATCCGGGCCTCCGGGCCCGGATCGAAACCCTCGCCAAACGGCCGAACCGCGCGACGCTCTACGCCGCGCCTTATTCGCTCGCTTTCGCCGACGAGATGGTCCGGAGCCACGGCCTCCTCAACGAGGCCGCCGACGCGGTCGCGGGGTCCGACCCGCAATTCGCCCGCTATCTTCGCAACCGCGCCCGCGATCTTCTCAGCGACGATTACGAATCGGGCGACGCCGCCTGGCTGAAGGGGCGCTTCAAGAACCTCAACGCCCAGATCGGCGCCTACGAGACCTATGACGACGAGCTTCTCGGAACCCGCGCCTTTTACGGCCTCAGCCTGCTCGCCACCCGCACCAGGGAATCGGCCGAGCTCCGCGAAGCGATGAAGGGAATCCAGGCGCTTGAGGATTCGCTCCCCTACGAGCGGCGCCGGCGGGTGATGGAGGACATTCCGGTCGGGGTCTATGACGTCGTCGCGGATTTCGGCCAGACCCGCGGCGGCAACACCGCGACCAACCTTCCCAACGAAGCCTATCTGGTCGAGCGCTACGGGAGCATCATCCTCCTGCGCGCCAACATCATGCGCAACCCGGACCTCTTCCGGGGCTCGGGCGACATTTTCGGAGCAGCGATCGTCCCGGCCCAGGCCGGCCATCTCACCGCCGATTCCAATTTCTACCGGACGCTCTGGCACGAGGTCGGCCATTATCTCGGCCCCGACGTCACCGCCTCCGGCCAGACCCTCGACGTCATCGGCGCCGATTCGAACCTGCTCGAGGAGCTGAAGGCGGACCTCGTCTCGCTGTTCGTCGCGAAGGAGCTTCGCCGCCGCGGCTATTATAACGAGGAGCAGCTGCGCTCCGTCTACGCCAGCGGGATCCTCCGAACCCTCCAGAACAACAGGCCGCGACGCGAGCAGCCCTACAACATGATGCAGCTCATGCAGTGGAACTGGTTCCTCGACCGCAAGGTGCTGAGCTTCGATCCCGCCACCGCGAAGCTGGGCATCGACTATGACCGCTATCACGAGGCGGTGCGCGACCTCCTCAGCCAAGTGATCGCGATCCAGGAATCGGGAGACGCCGCCGCGGCGACCGCCTTCGTCGATCGCTGGGGCAAGTGGGACGAGGCTCTGCACGGCAAGGTCGCCGCCAACATCCGGGCCCAGCAGCGCTACCGGTTCAGGCTGTTCGAATATTCGGCTTTGGGCGCGTCGCAGAGGTGACGGGATCCGTCATTGCGAGGAGCGAAGCGACGCGGCAATCCAGCGGACGTCGGAGGCCTCACTGGATTGCTTCGCTACGCTCGCAATGACGGAGATGAAAGCCAGCGCACCACCATCTCCGCCGCCTCCTCGACGCTCATCGCCGCCGCGTCGATCCTTATGTCCGGAGCCTCCGGCGCCTCGTAGGGCGAGCCGATTCCGGTAAAGTTGGGGATCTGCCCGTCCCGCGCCTTGGCGTAGAGGCCCTTGGGGTCGCGCTCCTCCGCCACCGCCAGGGACACGTCGACGAACACCTCGACGAACTCGCCCTCGCCCAGCATCTCGCGAACCATCCGCCGCTCGGCCCGGAAGGGGCTGATGAAGGCGGCCAGCACGATCAGCCCGGCGTCGAGCATCAGCCTCGCCGTCTCGCCCACCCGGCGGATGTTCTCGGCCCGGTCGGCGTCCGAGAAGCCGAGGTCGCGGTTGAGTCCGAGCCGGACATTGTCGCCGTCGAGAAGGAAGGTGTGCCGACCGGCGAGGTGGAGCTTCTTCTCGACGAGGTTGGCGATGGTCGACTTGCCGGCGCCGGAGAGGCCGGTGAACCAGAGCAAGCGGGGCTTCTGGCCCTTCATCGCCGAGCGCGCCTCGCGGGTCACGTCGAGCGTCTGGAGATGGAGGTTCTGCGAGCGGCGCAAGGCATGGCGGATGAGCCCGGCGCCGACCGTCTCGTTGCTCACCCGGTCGATCAGGATGAAGCCGCCCAGGTCGCGATTGTCCTCATAGGTCTCGAAAACCAGAGGCCGGTCGGTCCAAAGGTTGGCGACCCCGATTCCGTTCAGCCTGAGCCCGTGCGCCGGCGCCTGCTCGAGAGTGTCGACGTCGATCTCATATTTGGGCGTGTGGATCGTCGCCAGGGCGCTCTGAGCGGCGAGCTTCAGCCCATATTGCCGACCGGCGACCAGCTCCTCCTCCGACATCCACACGATGGTCGCCTCGAACTGGTCGGCGGCCTCGGGCGGAGACTCGGCGGAGGCGACGACGTCCCCGCGCGAACAGTCGACCTCCTCGGCGAAGGACAGCATCACCGACTGGCCCTGCGCGGCCTCGTCGAGATCGGAATCGCCGAGGCCGATCCGGGCGATCGTCGCCGCGGTCCCGGCCGGCATCACCCTCACCCGGTCGCCGGGGCGAATCGACCCTCGAGCGACCATCCCGGCGAAGCCGCGCCTGCCGTGCCGGTTCACCCATTGCACCGGCATCTCGAAAGGGCCCTCGTCGGCTTCCGCCTGGGACTCCACGGCTTCGAGATGCTCGAGCAGCGAGGGTCCCGCGTACCAGGGCATTGCCGGCGACCGGACGGTCACATTGTCGCCGCTCGAGGCGGAAACCGGGATGGCGGTGAAAGCCTCGCCGAGCGCGGCGTAATCGGCGACGATCCGGTCGAAGACGGCCTGGTCGAACCCGACCGAGTCCATTTTGTTCACAAGCAGGACGAAGTGCGACACGCCCAGCAGCCGGCACAGATAGGAATGGCGCCGGGTCTGGGTGAGCACCCCCTTGCGGGCGTCGACGAGGACCAGGGCCAGCTCGGCGGTCGAGGCGCCGGTCACCAGGTTGCGGGTATATTGCTCATGCCCCGGAGCGTCCGCGACGATATACTTGCGGCTTTCCGTCGCGAAGAAGCGGTAGGCGACGTCGATCGTGATCCCCTGGGCGCGCTCGGCCTCCAGCCCGTCGACGAGCCGCGAAAGATCGTCCCCGCAAAGCGCGAGCTCGTCGTCGAAGGCCGAGCCCGTTTCGAACAGCAGCCGTCCGAGCAGGGTCGACTTGCCGTCGTCGACCGAGCCGCAGGTGATGAGGCGGAGGAGCGTCTTCTCTCCGACGTGTCCGTTCCCACTCATCTAGAAATACCCCTCGCGCTTCTTCCTCTCCATCGACGCCGTCCCGTCGCGGTCGATCAGCCGGCCCTGGCGTTCCGACTGGCGGCCGGTGCGCATCTCCTCGATCAGCTCGGGCACCGTGGCGGCCCGGCTCTCGATGGCTCCGGAGAGCGGATAGCAGCCGAGAGTCCGGAACCGGACCCAGCGTTCCTCGACCGTCTCGCCGGGACCGGGCCTCAGCCGCTCGTCGTCGACCATCAGCAAGGTGCCGTCCCGCTCGAGCACCGGCCGAGGCTCGGCGAAATAGAGGGACGAGACTTCGATCCCCTCCGCCTCGACATATTGCCAGACGTCGAGCTCGGTCCAGTTGGAGAGCGGAAAGATCCGGAAGCTCTCTCCCTTCGATTTCCGGCTGTTGTAGAGCCTCCACAGCTCGGGCCGCTGACGCTTCGGGTCCCAGCGATGGCCGGCCGAGCGGAAGGAGAAGACGCGCTCCTTCGCCCTCACCCTTTCCTCGTCCCGCCGGGCCCCGCCCAGAGCGGCGTCGAAGCCGTGGCGGTCGAGCGCCTGCTTCAATCCGTCCGTCTTCCACATCTGGGTGTGGAGCGAGGAGCCGTGGTCCAGCGGATTGATCCCGCGCTCCTGCGCCTCCGGGTTGCGGTGGACGATGAGCTCCATCCCGGCCTCGGCCGCCGCCCGGTCGCGAAGCGCGTACATCGCCTTGAACTTCCACATCGTGTCGACGTGGAGGAGCGGGAAGGGCGGCTTCGCCGGAGCGAAGGCGAGCTTCGCCAGATGGAGAAGCACGGAGCTGTCCTTGCCGGCCGAATAGAGCATGACCGGCCGCTCGAACTCGGCCGCCGTCTCCCGGATGACGTGGATCGCCTCGGCTTCGAGCCGTTGGAGGTGGGTGAGAGTCATTGCGAACCTCTTAGCGGGAAGAATGGCGGACCGGAATCGTCATGCTGAAACAAGTTCAGCGTGACGTGCTGAGCTCCCCTCCTTGGAAGGGAGGGGCCGGGGGTGGGTCCGCCGAAGGCGGCCGAAACTCGGATTCAGCAAGAAGTCTCGCTTCGCTCGCCTACCCACCCCTAGCCCCTCCCTTACAGGGAGGGGAAGGTAGCGCGTGGCCGCGGTCGGGCACCCGCGCAGTTGCAACTTCTCCCCGCCCGCGCCATCTCCCCGGCATGATCGAACCCCCGATGAAAGCCGCAATCATCCCGGTGACCCCGCTCCAGCAGAATTGCTGCCTGCTCTGGTGCACGAAGACGATGCTCGGCGCCTTCACCGACCCCGGCGGCGACCTCGACCGCTTGAAGGCGGCGGCGAAGCAGCACGGGGTGACGATCGAGAAGATCCTGCTCACCCACGGCCATATCGACCATTGCGGATCGGCCAAGATTCTCGCCGACGAGCTCGGCGTCCGGATCGAAGGGCCGCACATCGCCGACAAGTTCTGGATCGACCGTCTGGCCGAGGACGGCGCCCGCTACGGGATCGTGGGCCAGCCTTTCGAATCGGATCGCTGGCTGGACGACGGCGACACCGCTACGGTGGGCGAATTGGTCTTCGACGTCTATCACTGCCCCGGCCACACGCCCGGCCATGTCGTCTTCCATCACGAGCCTTCGAAGCTCGCGATCGTCGGCGACGTCCTGTTCCAGGGCTCGATCGGCCGGACCGACTTTCCAATGGGCAACCATCAGGATTTGCTCGACGCGATCACGACCAAGCTTTGGCCCCTGGGCGGCGACACCGCCTTCGTCCCCGGCCACGGCGCGATGAGCACCTTCGCCCGCGAGAGGGCGACGAACCCGTTCGTCGGCGACAAGGCGCTGGCGGGGGCGTAGCCGTCATTGCGAGCCCTTCGACACCGCCCGCGGCGGCGCTCAGGATAAACTGCTGCTGCGCAGCAGCGAAGCAATCCAATCGGGCCTCGGAGGCCCCTGGATTGCTTCGTCGCTCGCTCCTCGCAATGACGTGCCAATCTCCGCATAGGTCACCCGCGCGGGTTCGCGCTGGAGATAGGGCAAGGCGATCGCGTAGAGCGCGAGCCCGAGCAGGACGAGTCCCGTCACGGCGATCCCGATCGTCCTGAGCTTGAGCTTGTCGCCGCGCGGCCGGTCCATTCCGAAGCCGTGGGCGATTCGGGCGAGGATGTAGACCATTCCGACGATCCACAGCCACAGCTTCGAGCCCTCGGCCAGCTCGACGAGCAGGATGAGGATCAGGACGAAGGGCGTATATTCGATGAAATTGGCCTGGGCGCGCATCCGCGCGATCAGCACCTCGTTGCCGCCGTCGCCGATCGAGACCTTGTGGGCGAGCCGCATCTGGCCGACGCGCCGGGCGAGCCAGATGTTGAGCAGTGCCGCGGCGCCCGCGATGGTCAGCGTGATCGGCAGAATCATGGCCTGGTCCCCCTGGTCGTCGCCGCGGAGTCGCATGCTGCGGCCGTGCTTGCAACTGCGGCGAAATCCGCTATAGGCGGCACCGCTCAAGCGAGCACCCGGCCGCACGGCCAGCGGCCCGATCTTGCCGTTGACCATTGGCAATGTGCTCGCCAAATCACGAACCCTAGTCGAGAACAGGTGCCAGGATGGCCGTCCCCAAAAGAAAAACTTCGCCGTCGAAGCGCAACATGCGCCGCAGCCATCACGCGCTGAAGCCGGCCAATTATCAGGAATGCAAGAGCTGCGGCGAGCTTCACCTGCCGCACAACATGTGTCCGGCCTGCAGGCATTATAACGGCCGTGAAATCCTGGTCGAGAAGGCGTAGCACGGCGTCTCACGGCTTTCGGGAGATGGCATAGGTGGGCAGCGGGCCGCGGATCGCAGTCGACGCGATGGGCGGAGATGTCGGGCCCGAGGTGATGCTGGCGGGAGCCGCTCGCGCTTTCGGCCACCGTTCCGACCTGTCCTTCATCCTGTTCGGCGACGAATCGAAGCTGAAGGCGGAGCTCGCCAAGCATGACGGCCTGCGCTCCGTCAGCCAGATCGTCCATGCCCCGGACGTGATCACCGCCGCCGATAAGCCGAGCCAGGCCATCCGGCGCGCCAAGACCACCTCGATGGGCCTCGCCATCGCCGCCGTCAAAGGGGGCGACGCCCAGGCCGCGGTCTCGGCCGGAAATACCGGCGCCCTGATGGCGATGTCCAAGCTCGCGCTTCGCACCATGCCCGGAATCAACCGCCCCGCGCTCGCGGCGCTTCTCCCGACTCTCGGCGACAACGACCTCGTCATGCTCGATCTCGGCGCCAACACCGAATGCGACGCCCAGAACCTCGTGCAGTTCGCGGTGATGGGCGCGGCCTATGCCCGGGTTGTGCTGGAGCTTCCCAAGCCGCGGGTTCAGCTTCTCAACATCGGGACGGAGGAGCTGAAGGGCACCGACGATCTCAAGGAAGCCGCGGCGATCCTTCGCGACGCCGATTATCTGGGGATGCGGTTCGACGGCTTCATCGAGGGCGACAAGCTTTCCCGCGGCGACGTCGACGTCGTCGTCACCGACGGCTTTTCGGGGAATATCGCTCTGAAGTCGCTGGAAGGGACCGCGCGATTCGTCACCGATCTCCTCCGCCGCGCCTTCACCAGCTCGATCCGCTCCAAGATCGGATTCCTCATCTCGCGTCCGGCGACCGAGCTTTTGAAGCACCATCTCGACCCCAACAACCATAATGGCGCCGTCTTCCTCGGCTTGAACGGCCTCGTCGTGAAGAGCCATGGCAGCGCCACGGAGAAGGGCGTCGCCAACGCGATACGGGTCGCCGCCCGGATGGTCCGGGAGGACCTGACCCGCAAGATCATCGAGGATCTCGACAACATTTCCACTCACCGGGCGGAAATGGCCTCCAGATGAGCCGCCGTTCGATCATCCTGGGCACCGGCTCGGCGCTTCCGGCCCGGCGAGTGACCAATGCCGAGCTCGCCGAGCGGGTCGACACCACTCACGAATGGATCGTCGAGCGCACCGGCATCCATGCCCGGCACATCGCCGCCGACGGCGAGACGACGGCGACCCTCGCGACCGAGGCGGCCCGGGAGGCGCTTGCCGCGGCGGGGGTGCCGGCGGACAAGGT
>DASQZF010000058.1:0-3674 GCA_035638835.1 Allosphingosinicella sp.
GCCGAGCGGATCTACGCCCGGGCGCGGCCGACCTACCATTCGGTGACGACGGGCACCGTGGACAAGACGATGAAGGTCGGGAGTTAACGGGTTCTGCCGTCATCCCGGCCAAGGCTGGGATCCCGGTGGGTGAAAAGCGTCGGGATCTTCACCCGCCGGGGCCCCAGCCTGAGCTGGGCGACGAAGGGCATTGTCGGCCTTCCCGTCATTGCGAGGAGCGAAGCGACGAAGCAATCCAGCGGGTTCCGAGGCCGAACTGGATTGCTTCGCTTCGCTCGCAATGACGGGGTTCCGCCCGACCGGCGCTATCCCCTCAATACGGAAACATCGCATAGCCCTTGTCCCGCACCGCCGCGACGTGCCGCGCATATTCCTCATGGCACTCGTCCCCGGGCTGGATCAGCCCGAATTCCGTTCCCGGCCTCCGGCTCATCGGAAGAAGGGTGATCGGGGTCGCCGCGGGGATCAGCTGGGCGCCGTTGCCCGCGGCGAGCGTGGTGAGGATCCCGTTGAGGCAGCCCGCCCGGGTCGGCCGGCCGAGGATCGCGACCCTGAACTGGCCCTCGACGTTGGTCACCAGGTAGATGTGCCCCGAAAGATGGGGGAACGAGACGAAGCCGTGCTGCTCGAAGTCGCTGTCGAGCCTGGAGCTTTCGCTGAACGCGAGGCAATGCGCGGTGTCGTCCCACTCGATCAGGGTCCGGTAGGCGAAGATCGCATCCGACTCGCTGAACGAACGTCGAAGCGTCAGATATTCGCCGACCAGCCAATGGACCGCGGCGCGCGAATAGGCGCCCATATCCTCGGGCGCGAGGTCGCTGTCCGCGCCCGGAGCCCGCTCCGGAGCCTTGCTTGTCCGAAGCGCGACTCCGAGAGCCCCTTCGAGCCGGACGACGGTGGCGAGCGTGAAGGGGCGCTGGCCCGAAAGCGCCTTTTCGAGGGTCGACAGGCTGACCCTCGCTTCGTCCGCCAGCCACTGGCGCGACAGCCGGCGGCGCGCCAGTTCCTCGCGGATCCGCATCGCGGTCGCTCCGCTCTCCTCGTTGCTTTGGCTCCCCAGCACCCGGCGACTCCTTCGCCGCCATATTGCGCACATTTCGGCACATTTCGTCAACTCGCTGCCCGTTCCGGCAGGCCGCCGCGCAGGATGAGGCAGACCTTTGTCCGACTATACCGTGGCGGCGAATCGGGCGTCTGCTATCCAAAGCGGGCGGAAGGGGGCGCGAAAGACTCTCCCTCGCGGCCTAGGGGACTGGAAATGGTAAGGGCAGCACTCTCATTGGACGAAAGCCGCGCTCGGCCTTTCGGATTCGTGAAGCCTCCAAAGCTCGGCGACCGGGTCGGAGTCTCGCGCCGAGGCTCCCCGGTCTGGGCGACCATCACCGGCCTCAGCATCCAGAACGGCCCCGACGGCCGCGGCACCCTCCTCGTAATGGCGCGGAGCGCCTGAGCTTTTTCGACTGGAGCATGATCGCCTCGGTTTGAACCGTCATTGCGAGGAGCGCTGCGACGAAGCAATCCAGGACGGTAGCCGCGACAGGCTCAGTGCTGGATTGCTTCGCTTCGCTCGCAATGACGGAACAAGCTAAGCGATCACGCTCTGGCTTCCCGAAGTTTTCCACCCGCGATCATAATTCCCTCTCCCGTTCTTACGGGAGAGGAGGGGCCCATCGCGAAGCGATGGAGGTGAGGGTCTGTCCCAGAGTCAGAAAGACCCTCACCCCCCAAGCCTTCGGCTTGGGTCCCCCCTCTTCCGCGAAAAGCGCGAGTGGAGATCATGGTCTCAGCCCATCCCCCGCATCCCCTCCACCCGCCGAAAAATGGTGGATAAGTCATTTACCGTCTTGGCGTGTGAATCGATTTGATACACTATGGCTAGTGGCGCTGCCATGGGGGCGACGCAACACATTGTAGGCGCTTGCTGCGCTTCCTATATCGGGCGCAGGCCGAATTCGCTTGCCCTGTGGATATCGGGGGCGAATCGCAACTAAGCGCCCCCGCCCCCTCGAAAGCGCTTAAGGTGGAGTTAAATCCGCTGGAACGAAAATAGTACAAGGGGTAGGAAGATGGACCTTTCCGGAAGCAGCGAAACGGGAGCGAGCGACGTGGCGACCATCCTTTCCGACTCGTCCAGTGCGAAATCCGGAGCGGCGGGCTCGGGACCGGCCATCTACCCGCTCGAGGTCGATCACAGCCGCGATTCGCTGCTCACCGATTTCGGCAAGGAGACCCTGAAGGACCGCTATCTGCTGCCCGGCGAGACCTATCAGGATTTGTTCGTCCGGGTCGCCTCGGCCTATGCCGACGACGCAGCGCACGCCCAGCGGGTCTACGACTATATCTCCAAGCTCTGGTTCATGCCGGCCACCCCGGTCCTGTCCAACGGCGGAACCGGCCGAGGCCTTCCGATCAGCTGCTATTTGAACTCGGTGCCCGACAGCCTCGAGGGCATCGTCGACACCTGGAACGAGAATGTCTGGCTGGCCTCGCGCGGCGGCGGCATCGGCACCTATTGGGGCGCGGTGCGCGGGATCGGCGAGCCGGTCGGCCTCAACGGCAAGACCAGCGGCATCATCCCGTTCGTCCGGGTGATGGACTCGCTCACCCTGGCGATCAGCCAGGGCAGCCTTCGCCGGGGCTCGGCCGCCTGCTATCTCGACGTCTCGCATCCCGAGATCGAGGAGTTCCTGGAGATCCGGAAGCCTTCGGGGGACTTCAACCGAAAGGCGCTCAACCTTCACCACGGCGTGCTGGTCACCGACGCCTTCATGGAAGCGGTGCGCGACGGCGCGGAATGGACCCTGAAGAGCCCCAAGGACGGTTCCGAGCGCGCCACCGTCGACGCCCGCTCGCTCTTCCAGAAGCTGGTCGAGACCCGCCTCGCGACGGGCGAGCCCTACATCATCTTCATCGACAAGGTGAATCGCTCGATGCCGAGGCATCACCGCGAGCTCGGGCTCAAGGTCTCGACCTCGAACCTGTGCTCGGAGATCACGCTCCCCACCGGCCGCGACCATCTCGGCAAGGACCGGACCGCGGTCTGCTGCCTCTCCAGCCTCAACCTCGAGACCTGGGACCAGTGGAACGGCGACAGGCAGTTCATCGAGGACGTGATGCGCTTCCTCGACAACGTGCTCAGCGACTATATCGACCGCGCGCCCGAGGAGATGGCCCGGGCCAAATACTCGGCGATGCGCGAGCGCTCGGTCGGCCTGGGCGTGATGGGCTTCCACTCCTTCCTCCAGGCGCGCAACATCCCCTTCGAAGGCGCGATGGCGAAGAGCTGGAACATGAAGGTGTTCAAGCACATCTCCGCCCAGGTGAACGAAGCCTCGATGATGCTCGCCAAGGAGCGCGGGCCCTGCCCTGACGCCGCCGACATGGGCGTGATGGAGCGCTTCAGCTGCAAGATGGCGATCGCGCCTACAGCGAGCATCTCGATCATCACCGGCGGCACCTCCGCCTGCATCGAGCCGATCCCGGCCAACATCTACACCCACAAGACGCTGTCGGGCAGCTTCTCGATCAAGAACCCCTATCTCGAGAAGCTGCTGATCGAGAAGTCCAAGAATTCGGACGCGGTCTGGAACACGATCCTCGAGCGCGGCGGCTCGGTCCAGCATCTCGATTTCCTCACCCCCGAGGAAAAAGACGTGTTCAAGACCAGCTTCGAG
>DASQZF010000059.1:0-30962 GCA_035638835.1 Allosphingosinicella sp.
GACGCCTACAATTACGGACGGCGCCTCAAGACCCTCAAAGGCCTCACGCCGTTCGAATACATCTGCAAAATCTGGACAAGCGAGCCCGAACGATTCACAATCGACCCGACCCATCAAAGGCCGGGACTAAACACCTAGGCCTCGCCGTCATGCGAGCGAAGCGAAGCAATCCAGTGCGGCGCTTTTGCCCGCTGGATTGCTTCGTCGCTTCGCTCCTCGCAATGACGGCGACTAAGCCCCCTCCCCCTTCTTCACCCGCTTCGGTGGCCCGTCGCTGCGGGTGAGCGAGACGATCGGGCAGCGCTGGCCGTCGACCAGGATCGCTCCGAAGCTGTCGAGATTGATCCCGCCGCGCGTGTCGTAGCCGATCGCATGAGCCCATTTGAGTCCGAAGCAATGGCCGACATCGGCCCGGTACCAGCGGCGCTGCCGGTCCTGGAGATAGACGATCTCGTCGCTGGGCGCTTCGAAGTTGCGGATCGCTCGGGCCCGGTTCGCGAAGGGGATGCTGGCTTCGGCCGGTTTTGCGTGAGGCCGGGCGGAAGGAGACTGGGCAAGCGCGGGGGCGGCGACAGCGGCGGCGGCGAGGAGGAGAATGGCGGTCTTCATGGCAGCTGCCTGCGCCGGGCGGCCTGAACCGGCGATGACGAAGGCGGCTTGCCACCGCCCGGCGCGGCGCTAGCATCGGGCCCGCAAGGCGGGGAGGGCTCGGGCAAGATGCGGCATGTGGCGATCATCGGCTCCGGACCGGCGGGCTATTACACCGCCGAGGCGCTTCAGAAGCTTTACGGCGACGAGGTGCAGATCGACATGATCGACCGGTTGCCCGTCCCCTACGGGCTGATCCGATCCGGAGTCGCCCCCGACCACCAGTCGATCAAGGCGGTCTACCGGCGCTACGAGAAGGTGGGTTTGTCGCCCAACGTGCGCTTCGTCGGCAATGTCTGCGTCGGGCCGGACGTCGCGGTGGCCGAGCTGGTCGGGCTGTACGACGCCGTCGTCCTCGCCACCGGGGCTCCGAACGACCGACCCCTCGAACTTCCGGGGAGCGACCTCCCGGGCGTGGTCGGATCGGCCGCCTTCGTCGGCTGGTATAACGGCCACCCCGATTTCGCCGATCTCGACCCGCCGCTGGACGTCGGCGCCGCCGCCGTGATCGGCAACGGCAACGTCGCGCTCGACGTCGCCCGGATCCTCGCCAAGACGAGGGCCGAGTTCGCCGGCTCCGACATCGTCGGCCGAGCCCTCGATTCGCTCGAGGGAAGCGCGATCCGGACGATCCGCCTGCTCGGCCGGCGCGGCCCCCACCAGATCGCGATGACACCCAAGGAGCTGGGCGAGCTCGGCCATCTCGAGGCGGCCGCGCCCAGGGTGGACCTCGCCGACTTCCCGCCGCAGGCCGACGACGCACTGCTCGAGCCCGGAATGCGCAAGTCGGTCACCCATTTGCGCGCTTTCGCGGGCTTGCCGCAGGACAGGACCAAGACCATCGAATTCGACTTCTTCGCGATGCCGGTGGCGCTCGAGGGCGAGGGCCGGGTCCAGCGGCTGATCGTCGAGCGCACGGAGCTCACTCAAGACCTGCGCTCGATCGGCACCGGCGAGCGCTACGCGATCGAGTGCGGCCTGGTGATCAGCTGCATCGGCTACCAGACCCCGCCCATGGAGGGCGTTCCCTACGAGCATGGCCGCGGCCGATTCGCCAACCAGGACGGAGTGATCGGAGGAGGCCTTTACTGCGTCGGCTGGGCCCGGCGCGGACCCACGGGCACGATCGGAAGCAACCGCCCCGACGGCTTCGAGGTCGCCGAGACGATCCACGGCGCCTTTCCTCCGGGCGACGGCGGCAGGACCGGCGGAGCCGGCCTCGACACCCTGCTCCACGCCCGGGGGGTCGAACCCGTCGCCTTCCGCGACTGGCAGCGGATCGAGGCGGCGGAGACCGGCCGGGCGAGGGAAGGGAGCCCGCGCGAGAAGTTCACCTCGATCGCCGAGATGATCGCGGAGCTCGGGCGGTAGGGCCCTCCGCCGTCATTGCGAGGAGCATGGCGACGAAGCAATCCAGCTTCGGACGCTGAAGCCACTGGATTGCTTCGCTTCGCTCGCAATGACGAAGGTGATCAGGTTCCTTGGCTGTCGAGAGGGCGCTTGCGCTCCCGCAAACCCTCCCTTATTGAGCGCCCCCTGTCTCCCGGGCGGCCTTCGAGCCGGATCCGGTCGGGGAGTAGCTCAGCCTGGTAGAGCACTGTCTTCGGGAGGCAGGGGCCGGAGGTTCGAATCCTCTCTCCCCGACCATTTTTCGAAAACTGCCGAAGGGCCTCGATGGGCTCGCTTCCGCGACCTGGCGAACTTCGGATCATCGCTCCTCGAGCGGCAGGACCTTCGTCGCCGCGATAGCTCGACGCGCCGGACGGGCTTTTCCGAATCCACGCCGTGGGCGCATTAAATGCAGGCGCTATTCGTGAGCTGATCGCGATCGCCTGCCTCAGTGAAGTGGGAGGTCAATCTCCGTGGACTTTAGCGGTCGTTCGTGCATCCCAACGGATATGTAGAGTTGCTCCGCCCCAACATCGTTGGCCCAGGCTATCCCCGCATCTTCAGCCTGCCGTAAACTCTGGAATATGGGGCCATCGACGATCGATACCGACTCGCTGTCGTCGTTTCCCGTGCAAAGGGCCGAGGCGGTCATCTTGTAGGTGCCGTCTTGCTTCTGCTCGATGCGAACGCAATCCGTATCGGAAGGAGCGACCTCTCCTACGGGTAGTCTCGTTATCTCCATACCTGACTCCGCTGCTGATAGGCCGCCAACGCAAGCACGTCGGTTCCGGTTGCAGTTCCGTAATCTTGCGGACGGGCGAGCCTGGAAGCCGCCGGTCTTTCCGATCCGCTTGGAGACGCACCGAGCCATCCGCGCGCCGTCGCCGCCTGCAACTCGATCATGGCGAGTACGAAACCACCGGCTTGGCTTCATGCCAAGCCGGTGGCCGCGTTGGTCACAACCGCTTGCGGGCGGCGGAGCTACCGCCCCATGTTTGAACCGCTTCCTCGCAAATCAAAGATTGCGATCAAGCGCGTTCGAGGCGCGATCCACGGGGCCTCTGTTCGGATCGTCGTGGCCGTCGAGCGCATTGGCGGTACGATCGATTGGCCCTCGATTGGGATCGTCCCGACCGCTAAGTGCATTTGCCGCACGGTCTAAAGGACCCCGGTTGGGATCGTCGCTTCCCTGGAGGACGTTAGCGGCCCGATCGATCGGACCACGGTTCGGATCGTCATGGCCACTCACCGCGTTCGATAGGCGATCGACAGGTCCGCGGTTGGGATCGTCATGCCCATCGAATGCGCCGGAGACCTTGTCGGCCGCACGGCTGGAGTTGTGACCGCCGGCGCGATGAAGGATTTCGGCGATACGTTCACGATCTACGTTGGTGGAGTTGTCGACGGAGACGAAAACGCCGCCACGGTTCACGCTATCTTCGTAGTAGCGCGCATCGTCATCGCTGATGCCATGCTTGGTCAGCAAGCTGGCCAGGCCACCTGCGGCCGCGCCGATCGCTGTCCCGGTCAAGGCCGCGCCGCCAATAGCGGTTTCCGCGATAGCGCCGGCTGCGACAAGCGGGCCAACGCCCGGAATCGCAAGAGCGGCAACCCCGAGCAGTGCGCCCACTCCGGCGCCAAGCGCTGCTTTGCTTACGAGATCGCCAGTCTCTTCCCCTGCTCCATCGGTGCTGGTGTTCTTGCCGTCGTGCTGAGCGACCATTGAGATGTCGCTGTCGCCGACACCTGCCGAGCGCAGCTCGGATACCGCGCGTTCAGCTTCAGAGTGGCTGTCGAATACAGCGGATGCGATGCTTTGTTTCATAAGAGCGTCCTTCAATATGGAACCACCCGCAGCAACGGGCTTCGGGCGGAAATCGTTCCGGGCCTGCGCGCCTACGTCGGTGCCGAGAGAGGTGAAGTGGCGCATAGCGGCCGCTCGCCGTTCGTGCGCCATTGGCCAGACGTGCCTGGCCGATCCGGCAGTCGGTACGGTCTCCTGACCGGTGCCGGTGCTGGGCGGGACCAACTACCGTGGCCCCGCCGCTGGTCGACCTATTCGTCCTTGGCCTCGATGTTGACCGCCGTTTCGGCAAGCTTGGTCATATATTCGTCGCCGCCGTAAATTTCCTTGGTGGCTTGGCGAAGCTGTTTCTGGGCATCCTTCAGCTTGAGCGTTCCGGCGTAAGACGCCGCGGTCCCGAAGCCGGCGATCCCATAATGTGACATCCGCTGATATTGCGCGATGATGACGGCGTCGAGGACCGGACCTTTTTTGGGCGCTTCCTCGGTCGTGTGCTTGACCGCCTCGGCGACGAGCCCTTCCATTCCTTTGCAATGCTCTTTTTTCACCTTCTCGTCCGAGTCCGCGAGGAGTTGCTTGAGCACGTCGGTGTGCGCAGCGATGCCTTCCTGCGACTTGGTGAGCATCGTCTTCAGCGCAGAGTCGCTGACCTTGGGAAGCATTTTCTTGAGAACTCGGCTCATCTGGTCATTGGCCGACCAAAGGTCCTGCAGCTCGCCGGTGTATAGATCGTTGAGGTCTTCGGGTGCTGACATCTTCATCTGCTCCTATGGGCAATCAGGGAAAAACCGTTGCTCGGGTCAGCGACCTTGAGGAAGGGAAGTTCCTGGAGGAGGGCGAAAAATCGGTCTCGAATCCTCTTTCCCCGACCATTTTTCTTTCAAGCCCGAAGCGGCTCCAGGCGACCTCGCCTTCACCCCGGATAATCTGTTCTGATCGCTGGCCCTCGGGGCCCTCAGCGCTCCGCCGGCCTCAGCGACTCCCTCACCCGCTCCAGCGCAAGCTCCATCGGCTCCGTCTCCCCCATCAGCGCGAAGCTGCCGTTGAGGGCGAAGGTGCAGTGGCCGTGGACCGTGGCGATGAGGGAGCGGGCGAGGCGGGGGGCTTCTTCGCGCCTCGCTTCCGGAAGGGCGGCGGCGATCTCCATCGCGACGATCTCGGTGAGCTCGCGGCGCTCTTCGTCATATTCGGGCGGCATGGCCACGTCGGGCGGGAGGCGGTGGTCGTAGATCGCCATCCACAGATTGGGATTTCCCCGGGCGAAGCTGAAATAGCCTTCGACCAGGGTCCGGATCCGGTCGCCGCCCGCGCAGGCGAGCCGCGAGCGCAGATGCTCGGCCCAGAGCCGGAAGGTGCGGGTGTTGATCGCCAGGATCAGCCGGTCGTGGGTCCCGAAGACGTTGTAGATGGTGCCGATCGAATAGCCGATCCGCTTCGCCACCTCGCGCGCCGAGAAGCGCGCGAAGCCCATCTCGGCGAGCTGCCTGTGCCCTTCGAGGATGATCATCCGCTCCAGCTCGGCTCGGCTATGGTCTGATCGTCTGCCCATGCAAGCCGCCTGCACATAAAATTGAACACTGTCCATTATTTTAATTGAACACTGATCATTTGTGGGTTATCGAATCGGGACCTGACCGGAGAAAGCCCGTGTTCGAAGCCCTCGCCTTGCTCGTCCTGTTCGTCCTCGTGGGGAAGATGTGGGGGCGGCTGAAGTTGCTCGAGCAGCGGATCGAGGTCGGAGAGCTTCATTCCTCGTCATTGCAGCGAAAGCTGGAATTCATGGGCCCCGGCATTTTCGGCGAGGACCGTGTTCGTGGATCCCGGACCCAGTCCGGGATGAAGGGCCCCGGACTCTCCGATCGGCCGGAAAGGGCTCCCTCCGCGCCTTCCGCGGTCGCCGCTCTCGAAGGCTGGTGGGAGAAGGCGCCCCTTGAGGCCGCAGAGCCCGCGGCCGGAAGTGAGCCCGCGGCCGGAAGTGAACCCGGACCCGTAGCGGAGCCGAAGCCCGAGCCCGAACCGGTCGTCGATCCCGAGCCTGCCCCGAAGCGGGAGTCCGTGCACCTTTCAATGCCCGAGGAGCCGGAGCCGGCCGAGGCGGGCGAGGAGCCGGCGCGCGGCTTCGGGTTCGAGGAGCTGTTCGGCCGCCGCCTTCCGATCTGGGCCGGCGGAGTGACTCTGGCCGTCGCGGGCGTTCTGATCGTGCGCTATTCGATCGAGGCGGGCCTGCTCTCGCCTCTGGTCCGGTTCATCGCCGGCCTGGTCTTCGGCACCGGACTGATCGCGGCCGCGGAGCTCGCGCTCCGCTTCGAGGAAAAGGTTCGCGACCCGCGGGTCCGCCAGGCGCTCGCCGGCGCCGGGATCGCCTCCCTCTACGCGAGCATCCTCGTCGGCGTGAACCTCTACGCCCTGATCGGGCCGACGACGGCCTTCGCGGCGATGGCGGTGGTGACCGCCTTGGCCATGGGCCTGTCGATCCGATTCGGAGCCCCGAGCGCCTTGCTCGGCCTGGTCGGCGGCCTCGCGGCGCCGGCCCTGGTCGGCGCGGGAGAGCCGAACGTTCCGCTCCTCACGTCCTACCTCGCGCTCGCGGTGGGCGGCCTTTGCGTCCTTTCCCGGACCCAGCGCTGGATGTGGCTGGGCGTAAGCGCTTTGGCCGGCGGTCTCGGCTGGGGCCTGGTGCTCCTGCTCGGAGGCGCCCTGGACACCGCCGCGTCCCTTTCGATCGGCTTCTATCTGATCGTCGTCGGGATCGCGCTTCCGCTCGTCGCACTGCCGTCCCATGCCGCCAAGCTGCTTCGGATCGGGGGCAGCCTCGCCGCCGCGGCGCAGATGGCTGCCCTGGTCGCGACCGGCGGCTTCTCGATGCTCCATTGGGGGCTGTTCGGACTGATCTCGATCGCCATCGTCTGGCTTTCGCGCCGGGAGGAGGCCTTCGCCCGGCTCCCGGCCGTGGGCCTCGCCCTGGCGCTGCTTCTCCTCGGCGCCTGGCCGAGCCCGAGCGCCGCCCAGTTCGCGCTCGTCCTGATCGCCGCCGCTTTCGTCTACGGCGGACCCGCGCTTCAGGCCCTCTGGGGGCGCAAGGGCGGGCTGGCCGAGGTCGGCCAGATCGCCGCCCTCTCGCTCGGCGGCACCTTCCTCGCGACGATGCACTTCTATCGCTGGGACGGGGGCGCCGACATGGCGCTCGCCGGGACGGCCCTCGCGGCGGCCTGCTTCCCCGCGGTCGCGGCGCTGCTCGGCTGGGCGAAGCCCGAACGCAAGGGGGATCCGCGCTTCGCTTTGCTCTTCTCCACGGCGGGCCTGCTCGCAGCAATCGCCGCAGGCTTCGCGATTCCGATCGCCACCCTGCCGCTGGCCATCGCCGCAATCGCCGGGGCGCTCCTGCTGCTCAGCCTTGAAGGGGAGGACGCGCGGATCGAGTCGACCGCCTGGATCGGCGCCGTGGCCTCTCTCGTCCTGCTGACGGCTGCGCCCGGCTTCGGGGCCGAGATCCAGCGCCTGCTAGGCGCCGGCGCACCCGTCGACACCCCGATGGCGCTCCTGCGCTGGGCCGGGCTCGGCTGCGCGGCTCTGCTCTTCGCCTCTGAAGCCCGGCTGAGGGCGGCGCGCGACGGCGCCCAGGCCGTCGCCGCCGCTTTCGCCTATGGCGCAGCGGCCCAGATCGTTCCGGCGGACTATCTGTCCCTGGTGGCCCCGGCCGGCTTGCTCGGGTTCGCCTTGGCGGGACGTTCGGGCCCGGCGAACCGGCTGATCCCGGCGCTGGCGGCGATGCTCGCAATCTCGCTTTGCTGGACGATCCTGCCCCTCCTCACCTGGACGACGGCGGCGGTGGAGTCGCTCGCCGGAAACCCGATGCTCGTCGGCGAGCTTCCTTCGGTGCGCGACACGGTTCAGCGCCTGCTCGTCCCGGCGCTGCTCATCGCCGCCTCGGCGAAAGCCGTCGCCGGGCAGGTCGAAGAGAAGCTTCGGAGAGCCGCCGCCGCGAGCGCGCTCGCCCTCGGCCTCGTCGCCGCGCACGTCCTGTTCAAGCAGATCGTCGGCCTGGAGAGCGCAACCTTCGTCGGCCTGGGGCTGGCGGAGCGCACTTTGTGGGAAGCGCTCCTGCTGAGCGCGGCCGCCGCCGCCTGGAAGCTCGGCGCCCGCCGCGAAGCCCTGGCCCTCGGCGCCGCCGCGCTCGCCCATGCCGGCTGGTACGGCCTCGTCCTCCACAACCCGCTCTGGACGGCGCAGGCGGTCGGATCGCTGCCGCTGCTCAACCTGCTCATCGGCCTCTACGGGCTCCCGCTCGCGCTCCTGGCTCTGGCGCCCTGGCTCGCGCCGGACCTGTTCCCGAGGTTGGAGCGGCCGCGCGCCGTCGCCCAGATGCTGCTCGTCGTCCTTCTGTCCTATTCGACGCTCCGCCAGCTGGTCCACGGATCGATCCTGATCGTCCCCGGACTGTCGCAGGGCGAGGACATCGCCCGGTCGATCCTGGCGGTGGCGCTTGCGATCGGCTTCCTGCTCTGGGGGATGAGAACCGGCTCGCGCACCTGGCGGATCGGCTCGCTGGTGCTGATGCTCGGCGCGGTCGCGAAGGTCTTCCTGCTCGACGCCTCGGGCCTGGAAGGGCTGATGCGCATCGCCTCCTTCGTCGCCCTGGGCTTCAGCCTGATCGGAATCGGCTGGCTCTACAGCCGCTCGCTGGGCGGCGGGCGGAAGGATTAACCGCCTGTCATGACCCTTGCCCCTATCCCCCCGTCCCGTTGAGGAGCCCCGTCACCGCGCGCGCCTTCGTCGAGCAGGCGAAGCTCGGCGAGGTGGCGGCCGGGCTGGAGGCCGAGGGGCTTTCTATCCGCTACCTGGAGGATATCGGCGCAGGAATCGGCGCGGGAGCGAAGCTCGGGGCGCTTCTGGCCGGCCGGTTCGCCGCCGGCCGGGGCTCAGGCAAGGTCCCGCCGGATTCGCCCGCGGTGATCCTGTTCACGAGCGGGTCGGAAGGGCTTCCCAAGGGCGTCGTTCTGAGCCACCGAAACCTGCTCGCCAACTGCCAGCAGCTCGCCGCCCGGATCGACTTCAACGCGTCGGACCTCGTCCTCAACGCGCTTCCCGTCTTCCACAGCTTCGGGCTCACCGGCGGGACCCTGCTGCCGATCCTCAACGGCGTGAAGACCCTGCTCTACCCGAGCCCGCTCCATTACCGGATCGTCCCCGCCCTCGCCTACGATTCCAACGCCACGATTCTGTTCGGCACCGACACCTTCCTCGCCGGCTATTCGCGGATGGCGCACAGCTACGACTTCTATTCGCTGCGCTACGTCTTCGCCGGAGCCGAGCGGGTCCGGGACGAGACCCGCAGGACCTGGTCCGAGAAGTTCGGGCTACGGATCCTCGAAGGCTATGGAGCGACCGAGGCCGGCCCGGTGATCGCCGTCAACACCCCGATGCACTATCGCGCCGGGACGGTCGGGCGCCTGCTTCCCGGAATCCGGGCCGAGCTCGAGCCGGTGCCCGGGATCGAAACCGGCGGACGGCTCAGCATTTGCGGCCCGAACGTCATGGCGGGCTATCTAAAGGTCGACGCCCCGGGCGTGCTCCAGCCTCCGACAGGCGGCTGGCACGATACGGGCGACATCGTCGAGTTCGACCCGGAAGGCTTCGTTACGATTCTGGGCCGGGCCAAGCGCTTCGCCAAGATCGGCGGCGAAATGGTCTCGCTGCCCGCCGTCGAGGGCTATGCCTCGGCCTTGTGGCCGGAGGCCGACCACGCGGTCGTCACCCGGCCCGATCCCCGCAAGGGCGAGCAGCTCATCCTTTTCACCACCCGCAAGGACGCGGATTCGAAAGGCCTGCAGGCCTGGGCGCGGGCGAACGGGGTGACCGAGCTCATGATCCCGCGAGACATAAGGGTGATGGACGCCCTGCCGGTGCTCGGGACGGGCAAGCTCGATTATGTGACTCTGACGGCGATGGCGGCTTAGGGCGCGGCCAGGCTCGAGCTGCTGCTGAAGGGACGAGACAATCAAGGGATGGTCGTAAATGTCGATGTTTAGGTTCATATCAATCGGATTATTCGGATTAGCCTGGAATAATTGACAATAGCTTGGAAACGCCATAAAGGTTGCCGAGCTTGTCAGGGAGGCAGATTCGATCCGCAGCCGTTCAGCCTTGGTGACTTTCAAGGGAGAGCGCGCCGGCGTCCTGTCCGAAACCGGCGGGGGCGGTTCGGTCTTCGTCTATGATCAAGGCTGGAGCCAGGACATCGCCTGCGTCCTCCCCGCCGCGGAGAGGGAGCATCGCTGGCCATTGGGGCTCCATCCCTTTTTCGAGCATCTGGCGCCGGAAGGCTGGCTGCGCGGCCGTCAGGCGCGGGCCGGGCATGTCGCCGAGGAGGACGATTTCGGACTGCTCCTGCGCTACGGGGCCGATTGCATCGGAGCGGTCGGATTGCTCCCGGACGAGGAAGTGGGCTCGGCCGGCGCGGCCCGCCCCGCGGCGCCTCCGGAGGAATCCGCAGTTCAGGCGAGACGGACCGTTTCGGGAGTCCAGAAGAAGCTCCTCGCCTTTCAACGGGACGGCGCCTTTCACCCGTCCGTCGCACTCGACGAGCCTGCGACCCATATCGCGAAGTTCAACGATCCGGACGTCAGGACGCTCGTGCAGAACGAGGATCTGACCTTGAAGCTGGCCCGCGAAGTGCTCGGCGCGGGCGAGGTGACGGTGGCCTCGATCGCCACGGTGCGCGACATCGGCGACGTCGCATTGCTCGTCCAACGTTTCGACCGAAACGGAGAACGCCGTTTCCGTCTCGAGGATTTCGCACAGATACTGAGCAAGCCGCGCGGGCGCGATTTCCGCGGCAAATATGATTCCAGCTATGAGGTCGCGGCGGAGGTGGTGAGCCGCTTCTCGGCCCGTCCCCAGCTCGATCTGGTTCGATTCTACAATCTGCTTCTATTCAACATCGTCGTCGGCAATGCGGACGCGCATCTCAAGAATTTCTCGCTGCTCGAACGCCCGGAGGGGCTTCGCCTGAGCCCCGCTTATGATCTGCTGAACACCGCCGTCTACGATCAATATGATGCCCTGACGGCGCTCTCGATCGACGGCCGTCACTGGCCGCTCGAGACGATCGGCGCCGATCCTCTTCGCAGCCTCGGCTTCACGATCGGGCTCAAAGGAAGCGCCGTGGAGCATTGCTTCGCGGCGCTTCGCCGGGGGTTTGGCCGCGCCGCCACCCTGCTCGCCTGCGAGCGGGCCGCGCTCGGGGACTTCAGGAATCGATTCGCCACTGTGGTGCGCTCGAACCAGGAAAGGATATTGGGATGACCGCCTGGCCGCTCAACTGGCGCGACCTGATCGAGGAAGCGGTTCGGCGCCGCAAGAGCGAGAATCTCAGCCAGGCGGCGCTCGCCGCGATCGCCGGAGTCAGCCGTGCGACGGTCCTGTCGTTCGAGCGCGGCGACACGAACCTCCAGCTCAGCAAGGTCTTCGACCTGCTCACCGCCCTGGGATTGCTCGAGGGCGTAGGTCCGGTGGACAGCCAGGACGAATTCGCCCAGGCCTCCCGCACCCGGTGGCAGGACCTCGTCGCGGACCTCGCCGAGGACGATCCGGCCCGGCTGCCATACGGGCATGTCAGCTACGATTACTGGATCGAAGGCGCCGAGGCCCTGCCGCTGAAGGCGCTGCCGGACGTCTTGCGGGCGATCCCCACCTATACGGGATGGCCTCCCTTCCGGGTGGCTTCGAAGCCCGGGCTGAAGCCGTATAACCGCGACAATTGTCTCGAATGCTGGCTGGGAAGCGGAAGCGACCGCCTTTTCAGGGACGCCGGCCACAGCGATTTCTGGCGCATTGCCCCGGAAGGACGGGCCTTTCTGAGGCGAGGATATCAGGAAGACGGGCCGGACAATCTTCAGCCCGGCGCGATCTTCGACCTGACGCTTCCGATCTGGCGGTGCGCCGAGGTCCTCCTGCACGCCGCGGCGCTTGCCCGAGCCCTGAGCGCGGCACCCAACGGGCTGGTGCACCTTCGAGCGACCTATTCGGGCCTCGAGGGGCGAGAGCTGGTCTCCTGGGCGAAACCCTTGTCGCGCAACTCGGCCCCTCCCGGCCTTCGGGCCCGTTCATCCTCCGCGACCCTGGAAATGACAGTCCTCGCCGACGGTTTGGAGGACGATCTGGAAATGCTCGTCGGCTACCTGCTCCGGCCGCTTTACGCGCGTTTCGACGGTTTCGAGCTGCCGGACTCGCTGTTTGCGGAGGAGATCGCCCAGCTCAGGCGCGCAAGGCCTCATTCGCCCTGAGCCCGGCGAACCGCCCCTCCGACCGCGAAAGCGGCCTGACACCGCCGCCCCGGCCTGCTAGAGGCCCCCCATGCTCAACCTCAACGCGATCACGGTCCGTCTCGGCGGGCGGACCATCCTTGACGGTGCGACGGCGTCGCTTCCGCCGGGCGGCCGAGTCGGTCTGATCGGGCGCAACGGCGCGGGCAAGTCGACCCTGATGCGGGTGGTCGCGGGGCTCCTCGACCCGGACGGCGGCGGCGCGGAGATGCCTCGGGCGGCGCGGATGGGCTATATCGCCCAGGAAACGCCGGCGGGCGCGGCGACTCCGTTCGAGACCGTGCTCGCCGCGGACGTCGAGCGGGCGCGGCTGCTTCACGAAGCGGAGGAGACGGACGATGCCCACCGCCTCGGCGACATCCACGAGCGGCTGAACGCGATCGGCGCCCATGCGGCGCCAGCCCGGGCGGCGCGGATCCTCGTCGGCCTCGGTTTCGACGAAGCGATGCAGCAACAGCCGCTCGACAGCTTCTCGGGCGGGTGGCGGATGCGCGTTGCTCTCGCCGCGCTGCTTTTTTCCGAGCCGGACCTGCTTCTCCTCGACGAGCCTTCGAACCATCTCGACCTCGAGGCGACCCTGTGGCTCGAGAATTTCCTCAAGGGCTACCGGGCGACGATGCTGATCGTCAGCCACGAGCGCGACCTTCTCAACAACGTCGCCGACCACATCCTGCATCTCGAGGCCGGCAAGGTGACGCTCTATCCGGGCGGCTACGACGCGTTCGAGCGGCAGCGCGCGGAGCGGCTCGCCCAGCTCGAATCGGCCCGAGCCAACCAGGCGGCCCAGCGCGCCCGGCTCCAGGACTATATCGCGCGCAACTCGGCTCGGGCGAGCACCGCCAAGCAGGCCCAGTCGCGGGTCAAGGCTCTGGCGCGGATGGCGCCGATCGCCTCGGTCGCCGAGGATCCGAGCCTGACGTTCGACTTCCCGAGCCCGGCGGAGCTTAAGCCGCCGCTGGTCCAGCTCGACATGGCGGCGGTCGGCTACGCTCCGGGCAACCCCATCCTGCAGCGCCTAGACCTTCGACTCGATCCGGACGACCGGCTGGCGCTGCTCGGCCGCAACGGCAACGGCAAGACCACTCTCGCCCGGCTGCTGGCCGCCCAGCTTCCGGCGATGGAAGGCGAGATGCGGGCCTCGGGCAAGCTCAAGGTCGGCTATTTCACCCAATATCAGGTCGAGGAGCTGAACGGCGACGAGACCCCGCTCCAGCATATGGCCCGGCTCATGCCCAGCGCCACCCCGGCGGCGGTTCGGGCCCAGCTCGGCCGCTTCGGATTCTCGGGCCTGAAGGCGGTGATGCGGGTCGGCGACATGTCGGGCGGGGAGCGGGCGAGGCTTGCGCTCGCCCTGATCACCCGCGAGGCGCCGCACCTCCTCATCCTCGACGAGCCCACCAATCACCTCGACGTCGACGCCCGCGAGGCGCTGGTCCAGGCGCTCAACGACTATGGCGGCGCCGTCGTCCTGGTAAGCCACGACCGCCACATGCTCGAGCTCACCACCGATCGCCTGGTGCTCGTCGACAACGGAACAGCGCTCGAATATTCGGGCAGCCTCGACGATTACACCGACATGATCCTCGGCCGGAACCAGGAAGGCGGCGGCGATAAGCAGGCGGCCAAGCGCAACCGCAAGGACGAGCGCCGGGCCGAGGCCGAGGCGCGCGCACAGGGGCAGTCGCTTCGCAAGACGGCCCAGGCCGCCGAGGCGGAGATTGCGAGGCTCGAGAAGCGCAAGACCGAGATCGAGCGGGCGATGTTCGATCCGGCATCGGCGAGCGCCGAGGATTCGAAGCGGACGATGAGCGAGCTGATGAAGCTTCTGGCGGAGACGGGCGCGAAGTTGGCCGACGCCGAACGGCGCTGGCTTGAAGCGTCGGAAGCGATGGAGAAGGCGGCTTGAGGGGGGAGGCGGGAGCCTCGTTCCCCACTCGTCATGCTGAACTTGTTTCAGCATGACGGGTGTGGCGACCCCCGTGCAAGACTTCAAGCCGTAACAATCTCGGCATAACGGTACCGAAACGGATTCGACAACGGCCGCCCATCCCAGCATGGATCAGGAAGGCCATCCAGCCGCGCCAGAAAGGGAGATTGTCCGATGAACATGCTGACCACCCGCGACGGGATCCGGATCTTCTACAAGGATTTTGGCCCCCGGGACTCGCAGCCGATCGTCTTCCATCACGGCTGGCCGCTGAGCAGCGACGACTGGGACAGCCAGATCATGTTCTTCCTCGCCGAGGGCTATCGGGTGGTCGCCCACGATCGCCGGGGCCACGGCCGATCCACCGAGACCGACTCCGGCAACGAGATGGACACCTATGCGGCCGACGTGGCCGAGCTGGCCGACGCGCTGGACCTGAAGAACGCCGTCCATATCGGCCACTCGACCGGCGGCGGCGAAGTGACTCGCTACGTCGCCCGGGCCAAGCCGGGCCGGGTCGCGAAGGCCGTCCTGATCAACGCGATCCCGCCGGTGATGGTCCGAAAGGACTCGAACCCCGGCGGGACCCCGATCGAGGTATTCGACGGGTTTCGCGCAGCACTCGCCCGCAACCGCTCGCAATTCTACCTCGATGTCGCTTCCGGCCCTTTCTACAATTTCGACCGGCCGGGCGTGGAGCCTGTCGAGGCGCTGATCCGCAACTGGTGGCGCCAGGGGATGATGGCCGGGATCAAGGCGGCCTATGATTGCATCGCGGTCTTCTCGGAAACCGATTTCACCGAGGATCTGAAGGCGATCGACGTTCCGGTGCTGGTCATGCACAGCGAGGGCGACCAGATCGTGCCTTATGCCGATGCCGGCCCGCTGGCCGTGAAGCTCCTCAGGAACGGCGTGCTCAAGACCTATCGGGACCTGCCGCACGGAATGGCGTCGACCCATCCCGACATCGTCAACGCCGATTTGCTCGCGTTCATCCGCGGCGCGGAGGCGGCGCGCGTCCAGGGCGACGGGCCGGCCGCTGCGTGACGGACCAGCCGGGGGAAGAGGCGCTTCCCCATGAAGAGGACGCGGTCTATTCGGTGATCATGGCCGAGCCCGAGACTCAGGACAGCCGGCGGGAGCAACGTTATCCCTCGCTCTCGCCCGCCGAGACGGAGCGCCTGGAGCGCTTCGGGACCCGGCGAGGCTATGCGCCCGGCGAGATGCTGGTTCGCACCGGAGAGAGCGGCCACGGACTCGGCCTGATCCTCGCCGGCGAGGTCGACATCACCCGGCACGCCTGCGACGGCGAGCCCGGCCAGCTCATCGTCACCCACGGGCCCGGCGCATTCCTCGGCGAGCTCGCCCAATTGTCGGGCCAGCCGGCCCTGGTGGACGCACAGGCGCGCGGGCCGGTCCAGGCGGTGACGATCCCGCCCGAGCGGCTTCGGGCGCTCATCGTCGCGGAGGCGGAGATCGGCGAGCGGATCATGCGCGCCCTCATCCTCAGGCGGGTCGGGCTGATCGAGTCCGGCACCGGCGGGCCGATCCTGGTCGGCCGCGACGGCGATTCCGACCTGCTCCGGCTCGAAACCTATCTCTCGCGCAACGGCCATCCTCACCAGAGGCTGGATCCGGACAGGGATGCAGACGCCCGGGCCCTCGTCGAACGCTTCCACGTCGCCGACGAAGAGCTTCCCATCGTGCTCTGCCCCGGGGGCCAGCTTCTTCGAAACCCGACCGAGGCCTGCCTTGCCCGCTGCCTCGGCCTGGTCGGTCCGATCGATCCCGACCGGCTCTTCGACGTCGCCGTGATCGGCGCCGGCCCGGCCGGGCTCGCCACCGCCGTCTATGCGGCTTCCGAGGGGCTGAGCGTCCTGGTGCTCGACTGCCGGGCCTTCGGGGGCCAGGCCGGGGCCTCGGCCCGGATCGAGAATTACCTCGGCTTCCCCACCGGCATTTCCGGAATGGCGCTGATGGGCCGCGCCTTCAGCCAGGCGCGCAAGTTCGGGGTCGAGATGGCGATCCCGGACGAGGCGGTAAAGCTCGAATGCGACGAGGGCGGCGACCGCCGGCTGAGCCTGGCCAACGGCGAACGGATCCGCTCGCGCGCCATCGTGCTCGCGACGGGCGCCCGTTACCGTCGCCTCGACGTTTCCAACCTGGAGGATTTCGAAGGCGCGTCGGTCCATTACTGGGCCTCGCCGCTGGAGGCAAAGCTGGTCGCGGACCAGGAGGTGGCCCTGGTCGGGGGCGGCAATTCGGCGGGCCAGGGGGTGGTCTTCCTCGCCGGCCACGCCCGCCGGGTCACCCTCGTCGCCCGCCGCCCGCTCCAGGAGACGATGTCCGCCTATCTGGTCGAAAGGATCGCCAGCCTGCCCAATGTCGAGCTGGTCTCCGGCGCCGAAGTCTCCGCCTTGGAGGGAAGCGGCCGGGCGCTGGACTCGATCAGCTGGCGGACCCGCGGCTCGGACGAGGAGGTTCGAAGCGCCTGCCGCCACCTCTTCCTGTTCATCGGCGCCGATCCCAATACCGACTGGCTCCGAAGCTCAGGCCTGAAGCTCGATCCGCGCGGCTTCATCCTCACCGGCCAGGAGGCCCGCGCGGGCTGCCTTCCGCTCGAGACCAGCCGGCCCGGGGTCTTCGCCGTCGGCGACGTCCGAGCCGCTTCGGTCAAGCGGGTCGCGGCGGCGGTCGGCGACGGCGCCCAGGTGGTGGCGGCGCTCCACGCCTATCTGGCCCTCTCGCCGAACGAGATGGCGGCCGAGCCGCCGCTGGCGGTTCGCGCCTGATGGCTTCACTGTCGTCCCGATCAACCCTGGAGAAAAGGAGCCTGCAATGAGCGCGACCGACTCGATCAGAGAGCATATGGAAGTGATCGGCGCCGACGGAGTCCATGTCGGAACCGTCGACAAGGTGGACGGCCGCCGGATCAAGCTCACCAAGGCCGACAGCGGCCAGGGCTCGCACGAAGGCCACCACCATTATATCTCGCTCGGCCTGGTCGCCGGAGTGGAGGGGGACAAGGTGCGGCTTTCCGCCAATGGCGACGTCGCGGTGCAGTTCGAAGAGGAAGAGGACGAGTAGGGCCTCCCACCCGTCATTGCGAGGAGCCCTTCGACGCCGCCTGCGGCGCCGCTCAGGATGAACTGCCGCTTCGCGGCAGCGACGAAGCAATCCATGGGGCTCGTAGGCCGCACTGGATTGCTTCACTTCGTTCGCAATGACGGCCGCGGGATCGGCCTTTCAGCCCATCGCCACCCCCGCGTCGCGGAAGCGCGCCTCGGCTTCGTCGACGGTGGTCCCTCCGCCCGACGGCATTGCGATGGCCCGGGTGAGGTCCTTGAGGACGATCGCCCCGAACCCGTCGCGCACCGCGTCGACGGCGGAATAGGCCACGCAGAAATCGTAGGCCAGGCCGACGAGGACGCAACGCCCCGCGCCCTTGTCGCGCAGATAGCCGGCAAGTCCGGTGCGGGTCGTCCGGTCGTTCTCGTAGAAGGCGGAGTAGGAATCGATTCCGGGGTGGAAGCCCTTGCGGAGGATGAGGTGGGCGCGCTCGACGGCGGGCGCCAGCATGGGGTGGAAGTCGGCGCCGGGGCTCCCCTGGACGCAATGGTCCGGCCACAGCACCTGCTCGCCATAGGGCATGAGGGTTGTCCCGAAGGGCGACGCGCCCTCATGGCTTGTGGCGAAGGAGGCGTGGCCTTTCGGATGCCAGTCCTGGGTCACCACCACCAGATCGAAGCTGGAAGCGAGATCGACGATCCCGGCCATGATCTCGTCGCCGCCGGCGACCGCGAGGGCGCCGCCGGGGCAGAAATCGACCTGCGGATCGACGATGATCAGCGCATCGCCGGGTCGCGCTTCGAAGCCGTTCAATTCGTCCTCCTCAGACCTTCACCGGAGCGTCGGCTATACCCTCGCCCCCGAAGACGGCGCGATAGGCCGCGACTTCCTCGGCCGGGCCGGTCGCCTTTGCGAAATTGTCGCTGAGCTTCACCGCCGGTTCGCCGTCCACCGCCGCCACCTTGCAGACGAGGGAGAGCGGTCTCATCCGCCCGGGCCCGTCCGGGTGGCAGCCGATGAAGTCGTTGGTGAAGTTGGTCCCCCAGCCGAAGCCGGCCTGCACGCGGCCGGCGAAATGGCGCTGGATGGACGGGATGTCGGCGCCGTTCGCTTCGGTGCCGGGCAGTGCGACGTCGAGGCCGTCGGCGAAGATGATCAGCTTCCTGGCGATCGCTTCCGAGGTAAGCCCAACCCGACCCCAGAAAGCGAGAAGCTCCTCGCCGGCCGCGACCGGCTCCTTGGAATCGGGGCGGGCCCCGGTCCAGTAGCTCACCCATTGCGGCGCCCCCTTCAGGAACTGGGTGGTGCCGTAGGTGTCGGGGAGGAAGACGAGCAAATTGCCGCGATACTGGTTCTGCCATTGCTGGAGCACCTTGTATTGCGACTGGCGAAGCGCCTCGTCGTCGCCGGGGGAACGCTGCCGGGCGAGTGCGGCGAAGACCATCGGAAGCTCGTGGGCGTTGGTGCCCTTGGCCTCGAGACCGTGCTTCATCGCCAGGAAGACGTTGGAGGTGCCGGTGAAGCTCTCGCCGAGAAGCTCCCGGGCGGTGAGGATGCAATGCTCCTGCCAGAGGAAGCCGTGGCGCCGCCGCGTTCCGAAATCGGAGAGGTTGAGGCCTTCGAGCGCCTTCAGCCGCTCGAGCTTGGCGTAGAGCTTCACCTTGGCCCGGGCGTAGAGGATGTCGAGCTGGCCTCGGGACATGGCCTTGAGGAGCGCGCGCGAGCGAAGCTCGTTGACGATGGCGAGGGCGTATATCTCCCACAAGGTCGACTCCCACCAATGGCCGTCGAAGACGAGCTCGATCTGGCCGTCCTGCGTCCTCGACAGCTCGTAATCGGGAAGGTGGAAGGCGCGAAGCGTGTCGAGATAGCCCGGCTTGAAGATTCCGGTCTGGCCGTAGAAGCTCTGGCCTCGAAGATGGACGATCTCGCTGGGCGTGAAGCGCAGCGTCCGGACATGATCGAGCTGCTCGCGCACCGCCTCGAGCGCGATCTCATCGGCCAGCCTGACCGATTTCGTCCGGTTGGTCAGCCGCCAGCTGACCCGCTCGTTGGGATAATGCTCCCAGATGAACTGCTGCATCAGAAGCTTGTAGAAATCGGTGTCGAGCAGCGAGCGAACGATCGGGTCGAACGGAAAGCCGTGGTTCCAGGCGCGGGTGGCGAAGTCCATGGGGGAACCCTAGGTTGTGATCACTTAAAGTAGATGAAATTCGTCATTGCGAGCGGAGCGAAGCAATCCAGAGCTTCCTCGGAGGCCCACTGGATTGCCGCGTCGCTTCCGCGTAGCGGAAGTTTATCCTGAGCGCCGCCGCAGGCGGCGTCGAAGGGCTCCTCGCAATGACGATTGGCAAGAGCCAGCGATCACCAGGTCCCCACCGCCGTGCGGACGTCCCTCATCGTCGCTTCCGCCCGCTCCGCGGCGGCCTCGCCCGATCGGCGGAGGAAAGCGACCAGCCCGGCCTCGTCGCCGCGCATGTCGGCGAAGCGGGCCTGGATCGGCTCCAGGCCGGCAATCACGGCTTCCGCGACTCCGGTCTTGAGCGCTCCGTAGCCCTGGCCGTCGAAGCGCCGGACCGAATCCTCCCAGCTCCCGCCGGCGAAGGCGTGGTAGAGGGTGATGAGGTTCTTCACCCCGGGCGAAAGGTCGGAGGCGTCGACGGCCGTGCGCGAGTCCGTCTTCGCCGATTTGAGCTTCTTGAGTATCGCCTTGGGCGGATCGAGCAGGCCGATGGCATGGCCCGGCTTGTCCGAGCTCTTCGACATCTTCGCCTCGGGATCGTCGAGACCCATGATCCGGGCGCCGACCTTCTGGACCATGATCTCGGGCCGGGTGAATCGATAGCCGAACAGATGCGTGAAGCGCTGGGCGATATCCTGGGCGATCTCGATATGCTGGCGCTGGTCCTCGCCCACGGGAACGAGGTCGCTATGATAGAGGAGGATGTCGGCCGCCTGCAGGATCGGATAGGAATAGAGGCCGAGCCCGACGCTGTCCGACCCTCCCGACTTCGACTTGAACTGGGTCATCCGGTTCATCCAGCCCATCGGAGTGACGCAGTTGAGCATCCAGGCGAGCTCGGAATGCTGGCGCACATGGCTCTGGATGAAGACCAGCGATTTTTCGGGGTCGATCCCGCAGGCGAGGTAGAGGGCCGCGACGTCGAGGGAGTTGGACCTCAGGCGCTCCGCCTCGATCGCCTCGGGCATGGTGAGGGCGTGGAGGTCGACGATGCAGAAGATATTGTCGTGCTTGTCCTGCTCGCGCACCCACAGCGACACCGCCCCGATATAATTGCCGAGGTGAAGCCCGCCGGTCGGCTGGATCCCGGAAAAGACGGTCTTCTTAGGCTTGGTCCCGGACAAGTCTGAGGCTCCCATTGTCTGAGCGGCGACGTAACCGGGCGGGAGGGGCGAGCGCAAGACGGCGGGCGATTGACGGGGCCGCTGGCGGGACTAGCCTGCGCCGCCATGACCAGACCGCGCCTGTTCGACTATTTCCGCTCCTCGGCGAGCTACCGGGTCCGCATCGCACTGAACCTCAAGCGGATCGCCTATGAAAGCGTTCCGGTGGACCTGGTGGAAGGCGGGCAGAAGGGCGCCGGTTATCGCGCCTTGAACCCGCAGGGCCTGGTGCCCGCGCTGGAGATTGACGGCCATGTCCTGGTCCAGACCCTGGCCATAATCGACTATCTCGAGGCGACCCGGCCCGAGCCGCCGCTGGTGCCCGCCGACCCGGCCGATGCCGCCCACGTCCGGGCTCTGGCGCTCATCGTCGCCTGCGATATCCACCCGCTCAATAACCTGCGGGTGCTCAAATATCTCTCCGGCCCGCTCGGCCAGCCGCAGGAGGCGCGGGACTCCTGGTACCGCCAGTGGATCGGCGAAGGCTTCGCGGCGCTCGAGGCGATGGCGGGGCGGAGGGCCGGGCGATATCTGTTCGGCGACTCCCCGACCCTCGCCGACATCTGCCTCGTCCCCCAGATGTTCAACGCCCGCCGTTTCGAAGTGCCGCTGGACGATTATCCGACCCTGGTGCGGGTGGACGCGGAGGCGAACCGGCTCGAGGCCTTCGCGGCGGCGCATCCCGAGCGCGTCGGGGGCTGAGCGCGTCGTCATTGCGAGGAGCGAAGCGACGAAGCAATCCAGCGGGCGTCCGAGGCCGAACTGGATTGCTTCGCTTCGCTCGCAACGACGATTCAGAACCCGATCGGATCGAGCAGGTCGATCTTCGGCCATTGCCCGGCCTTGGGCGGCGCATTGACCTTGAAGGCATGGCCTTCGGCCCATTTCGCCTCGAACAGGGCGCCGAGCCCGTGGCGTCCCTCATTCCATTCGTCGCGGAGCGGAGCGCTGGGCTTCTTCCGCCGCTTCTTGAGCTCGCTTTCGCGCTCCGCTTCCCATTCCTTGCGCCGCTGGGCGTCGAGCGCCGCGACCTCATAGGTGAGGTGGATGACATATTCCGCCTCTTTCGGCCGGGAATCGATCAGCATTTCGAGAGTCGGCCGGTCGGGATTGATGAAGGTCCCATCGGCGGATGCGACATAGTGATCGGCCGTGACGTCGCGGAAGAAATCCCTGTCGATGTTCCGGTCGGAGCCGTGATGGGGCAGCTTGAACACGTCGACGTGGAGCTTGCCGTCGGGATCGAGCAGGCCCTCCTGCTTCAGCCCGTCGCGAAGATAGTCCGCCCGGGCATCGCCGGTGAGCAGGATGGTCTTCCCCTTGAACGAAGCGAGCGCGGCGATGCTCGAAAGGTTGGGGACCGACGAGTCCGTATAGGAGGCCAGCGCTTCCTCCAGCTTGAGCTCCTTGGCGAATTCCTTTTGAAGCTCCTCGAGCTGCCTTGGCAGCGGAGCGACGATGTGGAGAGTCAGCTCGGGGCCGAGCGGGTAGGGGACGCCTGGCCCCTCGCCGGGGCGGACGAGCTTCCCGTCGAAGCCGCTATTGCTCGGAACCAGCCCCTCGAGGTCGTCCCGCAGGGCCTTGCCCTTGGTGACGCTGGCGAGGACCTTGAGCGCATCGCGCCGTTCGTGGCTGTCCTCGATGCCGTGCTTCTCGAGATCGACCTCGTCGATCCTGGTCGCGCCCGCCGAGGCGGTGACCGAGGCGGTGACGGCGCCGATGTCCTTCCGGTTCGAGATCCGCTCGAAGCTGTTGTGCCAGAGCTCCTTCACCGGATAGGGCCAGGGCTTGCGCGCGGCCGACGCAGCCTTCCAGGCCGCCGCGAAGGCGACGAGGCCGACGACATGGTCGTCGTCGATATGGCTGACCATCATGAGGTCGATCTTGAAGTCCTTGCCGCGGGCCGCGCGCAGGGCCTTCAGCCTCGGCTCCAGCGACTTCTCCCAGACCTTGCCCGGCCCGCCGTCAATGAGGATCAGCCCGGGTTCGGAATCGCTGCCGTAGTGAAGCAGCAGACAGTCGCCGTAGCGGGCCGGAAGCGCTTCGAGCGTGAAATGGTCCATTATTGATCCCCCTCCGTCAGAATGATTGCAGCGCGCGCAGGATGTCGAGCAGGCCGTGCCCCTGGAAAGCGCGTTCGCGGCCGAGGTCGGTGGCGCTCTCGCACAGGATCTTCTTGATCGTCCGGGGTTCGTTGTTGAGCTCGGGATAGCGGGCCATCAGCATCGCCGCGGCGGCGCTGACGTGAGGCGCGGCCTGGCTGGTGCCGTCGAGCGGGCCGGATTCCTCATCGGGGAGGGTGCTGACGATCCGCTCCCCGGGCGCGACCAGGTCCGGCTTCGACCGGCCGTCCGGAGTGGGGCCGCGGCTCGAGAAATAGGAGATTCCGTAGGCGTGCGGCTCGTATTTATGGGTGGCGCCGACGGTGATCACGTCCTCGGCATTGCCGGGATCGGTGATGCTGAGCGTCGAATAAGCGTGGAAGGCTTCGCCGTCGCTGCTGAACTGCCGGTAGCCGAGATTGCCGGCCGCCGCGACGACCGTCACTCCGGCCCCGACCAGCCGGGTGCACTCGTTGCATACCGGAGTCCGGCCGCAGGCGAAGCTTCCCACCTTGTGCGGGATGGACAGGCTCATGTTGACCCCGTGGACGACGATATGCTGGTTCTGGCTGTTGAGGTAGCGGACGAGCTGAAGGGCTCCGAGCACCGCGAACTCGGTCTCGTCGAGCCCGCTTCCGATGATCCGGAAGTCCATCAGCTGGATATCCGGGCACAGGCCCTTGACGAAGATCGTGTCGCCTTCGACCCAATTGGCGCCGATGATCCCGGCGACGTGCGTGCCGTGGCCGTCGGCCGGCGGATCGGGATCGTGGAGCCTGACCAGGGGCTCGATCGAAGACCAGTCGAGAATCTCGGTGCCGTAGGATTGATAGGCTTTGGCGAGATAGGCGACCGCGTCCTCGCGATTCAGCCCCGAGGCGGGGACGACGGCGTCGAGCGTCGGATTGTCCTCGGGCCGCTTCTCGTAGGCGGCGTTCAGAAGCTCGCGGAGAAGCCCCAGCTCATAGCTCGCGACGACCCGGCTTTCGGTCTCGCCGGGCTGGGGATTCTCGCGGCGGAAGGCGGGATGCCTCTGATCGATTCCGCTGTCGAGGACAGCCCAGGTGATGTCCTTGCACTCCACCTCGAAGAGTCGGGAGGCCGCATCCGCCTTGACCGTGATCCGCGAAACCAGGCTCGCCTGGTCGACCGGCCGGTTGCTGGTGATTCGGCCGATCAGCGGCGGTTCCTCCGGTATCTCCGCCAGCGCCCCGAGCAGTTCGACGACGCCCTTGACGATCCGCTCCCGGAGCGGCTCGAGCTGCCCGACGTCGACGATCTCGCCCAGTTCCGGGTCCTGGCTGACGTAGATGGCCGAGATCAGGGTCAGCACCCGGGCAATCTCGAACAACTGGCCGCGCAACTGCCTTGCGCCGCGGGGCGGAAGGCCGTGAGCGGCCCGGACCACCTGCTCGAAGGCCTGGTCCGGATCGAAGGGCAGCTTGCCTTTCTCCCGGCCGAACCGCTTTCGCGCCTCCACGACCCATTCGGTTCGGGGAAGGACGACGTTGATCAGCTCGTCGAAGGTGAGCTTGGCCCCGACGAAGCTCTGCAGCGGAGCGAGCTGGGCCCTGGCGAGATCGGCGAAGTCGAGCCGCTCGGCAAGGGCGTCGCGCAAAGCCCGCATCGCCGCGATCGCCGAGCGGGACTTGAGCGGGGCGATCAGCAAATCGTGGCGGTCGGCGGGGGCCCTCGCATAGGCCTGCCACACGTCGGGCAGGATGGGCGTGTCCTGGACGTATCTCCGGCGCTCGCCCTTGCCGAGCAGGATCAGCGAAACGACCGCTTTGTCCAGTCCGCGGATCTCCACCGGCTCGCCCTCCCCTTTTGGCGAGGGCGAGCTTAGCAGGCGATCGCTCCGGAGAAAATATGCGCGCGGAGGCAAAGCCCCTCCCCTTCAGGGGAGGGGTTGGGGTGGGGAATGTGGGGGGAGATTGTTCGCTTACACCAGTGAAGCGAGCAGACAGCCCCCACCCTCAGCGACCCGCCTGCGGGTCGCTCACCCCTGAAGGTGAGGGGCTAATGGCCGGCGACCCTGCCTCCGCCGGGATGACAGGGGCGCATCCGGAGTTGGACGGCACCGGGTCCCGCGCTACAGAAAACAGAAAGGCGCCTTTGCTGGAGGAAGACCATGGGACGCATTGACTCGATCGGCCGGGACATGATCGGCGGAGACAGGGGCGTCGCCCCGCTCGCTTCTCTCGACATTCCCCCGATGAAGGACCGGGTGTCCGCGGAGGAATGGAAGATCCGGGTCGATCTCGCCGCCGCCTATCGGCTGGTCGCGCATTACGGCTGGGACGACCTCGTCTTCACTCATCTCTCCGCCCGGGTCCCGGGGCCCGAGCATCATTTCCTGCTCAACCCCTATCAGCTGATGTTCGAGGAAGTGACCGCGTCGAGCCTGGTCAAGGTCGGGATGGACGGCAACCCGGTCGGCGAGACCCCGTTCATGACCAACGCGGCCGGCTTCACCATCCATTCGGCGATCCACATGGCGCGCGAGGACGCTTTGGCCGTGATCCACCTCCACACCCCCCACGGCCAGGCCGTCTCCGCTTATGGGGAGGGCCTGCTCCCGCTCACCCAGACGGCGATGCTGATCCGCGACGAGGTCGCCTATCACGATTATGAAGGAGTCGCCGTCGACCTGGACGAGCGCGAGCGGATCGTCGCCGATCTCGGTTCCAAGAGCGCGATGCTCCTTCGCAACCACGGGACCCTGACGGTGGGCGAGACGATCGGCGAAGCCTTCGTCGCGATGTACTTCCTGGAGCGCGCCTGCGAGGCCCAGATCCTCGCTTTGTCGGCCGGCGAGGGCAATCTCAACAACCCGCCCCAGGGCTCGCCCGAAGTCACCGCGCAGCAGGGCAAGATGGGGCTCAAGCTGGCCGCCGGAGCGCTGGCCTGGCCAGCGCTGCTTCGCAAGGCGTACCGCCTTGATCCGGGCTTCGCGACCTGAACGAGCACGTCCCCTCCCTGCAAGGGAGGGGTTAGGGGTGGGTCCGCCGAAGGCGGCCGAAACTCCGAGTCGGCGAGAGGTCCCGCTTCGCTCGCCCACCCACCCCCAGCCCCTCCCTTGCAGGGAGGGGAGGAGGAGGCCGCCTCAGATCAGAACTTGACCCGGCCGGTCAGTCCGAAGGTGCGCGGCTCGGCGAGGAAGGCCGAGAAGATCTGCCGCCCGCCCGGGAATTGCGGATCGGCGAAAGCCGCGCTGCGGGCGCCTTCCTGGAAGGGCGAGTTGAACGCCACCTGGGTGTAGCCGGTGTTGAAGATGTTCATCGCCCAGGCTTCGATCGCCCAGCGCTCGCCGGCGCCGCGAACGCCGATCCGGGCGTTGAACACGGCGTAGCTGTCCTGCTCCTTCTGCGGAAACAGGTCCGAGCCGGTGTTGAAGTCGTCGGTGAGACGTCCGTCGATATAGAAGAGCCCGCTAAGCCCCGAAGCGCCGATCCGCGGGGTCCAGGCCAGCGAGCTGGTGACGACGACCTCCGGCGCGTTGGAGAGGTTGTCGCCCGGAAGCTTGCGGAGAGCCGGATCGAGCGGAGCGCCGCTGTCGCTTCCGACCAGCTGCGACCGGTAGCGGGTGTTGGCATAGGTGAGGCCGAGCGTCATGTTGAGGTCGCGGCGCACCCGGAGAGCACTTTCGAGCTCGACGCCTTCGGAGCGTACCCCGTAGCCGACGTCGCCGGCCGGGCAGGCGCCGGTCGCTGCGGCGGGATTCGCTGTCGGGTTGGCGGCCGGCGGAGCGACGAAATTGGGAGCGCCCGGAAGGATGCTCTGATCGCGGTCCCCGCCCCCAAGGGAGACCCCGCAGCCGTTCACCGTCTGGACCAGGAAGACGGTGCCGTTGAACGTGTTGAGCTGGAAGTTCTTGAAGCTCTGGCGGAACAGCACCGCGTTGAGGGTGAGCGGACCGCGCGAGAATTTGGCGCCGAGCTCGATTGCGGTGTTGATCTCCGGATCGAACTGGAGGTTGCCGACCAGGCCCTGGGCGCCGCCCGGAGTGGCCGCGAACGGAAGCACCGGAGCCTTTAGCGCGGAGCGGTCGAGGTTGAAGCCGCCCGCTTTGTAGCCGCGCGACCAGCTTCCATAGACCATCAGGTCCCGGCTCCACTTGTAGGAGAGGATTCCGGTGCCGGTGAACTCGTCCTCGCTGCGATCGTCGGAGATGCTGACTCCGTTGAGCTCGGCGGTCGAATTGCCCTGGCAGGCGAGGCCGATCAGGCCGGCCGCGAGCGGCGCCAGGCCGGGATTGGCGAGGAGGGGAAGCAGCGCCGCCTGCTGCTGCTGGCAGGCGACGTTGTCGTTGCCGAAGGTCGCGTTCAGCTCCTTCTTCTCGTTGGTGTAGCGAAGGCCGACGGTCAGTGCGAGCTTGTCGGTGATGTGGAAGATGTTGTGCGTGAACAGCGCGTAATTGCGGCTGTCCTGACGATAGGTGTCGAGCGTGCTGCCCCTGTCGTTGATTCCTTCCAGCCTGTCGAAGGCGGCGAGCACGAGAGGACCGGCCGGGCCGAAGGGCGACGGGACGTTCGGAGCGAGCGCGCCACCGATGACGGCGCGTCCCGTCGGGCTGATGCAGCCGGGGGTGGTCGGGCTGTAGAAGCCGGCGAGGCCGGTGCCCGAGAGCAGTCGGCAGGTGGCGAAGCGGCCATATTGAGCGCCGAACCGGAGGTTGTCGGTGACGACCAGCTTCTCGTCGGCGAAATAGCCGCCGACCAGCCAGTCGAGCTTGTCGCCGAAGGCCTTGCCCTGGATCCGGAGCTCCTGGGTGAAGGTCTTGAAGTTCCGCTCGAGCCCGCCGTTGACCGGCGAGCGGTAGAGGATGTCGACCGGGCTGTAGTCGATGTCGCCAGGCTGGCCGGACTGATAGTCGCGATAGGCGGTGATCGAGGTCAGGCTGACGTTCGGGGTGATGTCGTAATTCACCTCGCCCGAAATGCCCCAGTCGCGGGTGTCGCCTTCGTAGGTGCGGCCCGGAGTGACGTAGATGTCGCGGCTGAACGGATCGTTGAACGCGATCAGCGGCGTTCCGAGATCGCGAAGCACGTTGATGATGTTGTTGCCGTTCGGATTGACCACTCCGCCGACCAGAAGGGGGGTGGCGGGCTCGTTCAGATTGCCGATCGCGGGGTTGAAGTCGCGGTCGATGTAGACGGCGCCGCAGCAGGCTTCCTCGCGGCGCGTATAGTCGCCGATGAGCCGGACCGAGAGGTCGGAATTGGGCTGGAACATGAGCTGGCCGCGCAGGAACAGGCGGTTGCGGTCGTTGACGCTCGTGTCGTTGTTGACGTCGTCGTAGAAGCCGTCGCGCCGCGCATAGACCCCGTCGAGGCGGAAGCCGAGCGTGTCGCCGATCGGTCCGGTGATCCCGGCATCGGCGCGGATATAGTCGAAATTGCCGTAGGTCAGCGAGCCGAAGCCCTCGAACTGGTTCATGTTCGGCTTCTTGCTGATCACGTGAATCAGGCCGGCCGAGGCGTTGCGGCCGAACAGGGTGCCCTGCGGTCCGCGAAGCACCTCGATCCGCTCGATCTCGCCGAGCTCGTTGAGGCCGACGCCGCTGCGCGAGCGATAGACCCCGTCGACGAAGACCGCGACCGAGCTTTCGAGGCCGGGATTGTCGCCGACCGTTCCGATTCCGCGGATCCGGGCGGAGCCGTTGGCCTCGCTCCCGGTCGATGAGACGAGGAGCGACGGAGCGAGCTGGTTCAGCTGGCGGATGTCGGAGGCGCCGCTGTTCTGGAGCGATTCCGCCGAGACCGCGGAGACGGCGATCGGAACATCCTGAAGGACCTGGGTGCGGCCCTGGGCGGTGATGACGATGTCGCCGTCGTCGTCGGTGGCGGCATTGTCGGCCGGTGCGACGTCGGTATCCGCCGCGACCTCGCCCGCTTCCTCGACCGGACTGGGTTCGCCGGTCGGGCTGGTCTGATCCTGAGCGTAAGCAGGCGCAGCGGTCAGCGCGCACAGGCCGGCCGAAACGAGCCAAAAGGACTTCGACATATTCCCCTCTCCCTTATGGGTTTGGGGCAAGAGCTAATGAAAAGGACTCGCGCCTGCCAGCCGGAATCCGCACTTTTCTGCGGGTTTCCGGCCCATATGGCAATCGCGCAACAATATAGTTTCGAATTGAAACTTGCAATAAGGACGTGCCGCTACGGAAAGCTGACGTTTCCGTAAGGGGGAAGCGGGGCGGGCGACGTGCCTTGCCCTCCCGTCATTGCGAGGAGCGTAGCGACGCGGCAATCCAGCGGGCTTCCGAGGCCGTACTGGATTGCTTCGCTGCCGCGAAGCGGCAGTTCATCCTGAGCGCCGCCGCAGGCGGCGTCGAAGGGCTCGCAATGACGGTGCATCGGTTTCCGCCTACAGCCTCACTTCGGAGCCAGCACCATCAGCATCTGGCGGCCTTCCATCCGAGGATGCTGCTCGACCTTGGCGGTCTCCGCGACATCGGCCTGGACCCGCTGAAGAAGCCGCATTCCGAGCTCGCCATGGGCAAGCTCGCGGCCTCGGAAGCGCAGGGTAATCTTGACCTTGTCGCCTTCCTTGATGAAGTCGTTCACCTTCTTCATCTTGGTGTCGTAATCGTGATCGTCGATGTTCGGACGCATCTTGATCTCTTTGATCTCCTGCGTCTTCTGCGACTTGCGGGCGAGATTGGCCTTCTTCTGGGCCTCATACTTGAACTTGCCGACGTCGAGGAACTTGCACACCGGCGGATCGGCGTTGGGCGAGACCTCGACGAGGTCGAGGCCCACTTCGGCGGCCTGCTCGATCGCTTCGGCGGTCAGCAGCACCCCGATATTCTCGCCATTCTCATCGATCACGCGCACCTTGGGCACGGAGATGAATTCGTTGAAGCGGGGGCCATTGAGGGGCGGCGCCTGCGGGCGCCGGATCATGGGCGGACGTATAACAAAGTCTCCTGACTATTTTGAACGTGCGCCCCACCTAATGTTTCGGACGCGCAAATGAAAGCCGCGCCGCCGCGACTCAGATGATTTTCCGGGTTCGCTGTTGCCGTTCAGCCGCGAGGCGAGGTCCACAGCCGGCTCACCGGCCGTTTCAGGACCTGAGCGGCGGCTCCATGCAGCAGCGGCGGCGCCAGCCAGCCCTGCTTCGCCTTGGCGTAAAGCCAGGCGTCGAGATCGCCTCCGGTCCCGGCGAAGCCGTCGCGATGCATGAGCCCGTAAAAAGCCGCGGAGAGCACGTGCATCCCGCCGTCCACCTTCGTCCAGCGCTCGGCCGGGTCCCGGGCGACTCCGAGCCGCTCGCCGATGATCTGGTCGAGCGCCGACGCCAAATCCTCGTCGGCGAGCCCGTCGAGATCGTTATAGCCGAAGGCGGGATCGTGCTCGGCGACGATCCGGGCGAGCAGGGGATCTTTCGACAATACCGCCATCGCCGCTTTCCAGGCCGGCCCGGAGCGATCGACCGGCGGGTGAAGCAGCTCATGGCCCGCGGTCCTGATCACGATCCGGTCCGCCCAGTCGATCGCGCTCAGGAATTGCTGGCCCTGCACCTTGATCCCGTGCGGCTTGCAGAAATGGAGGAGCGCGACCTCGACGGACGGCTCGAGCCGCCGCCCGGTGAACCGCTCGACCTCGGCGACGACGTCGAATTTCGAGAGTTCGGCCTGGAGCTCGGCGATTCGGCGCTCCAGGCGGCCGGCGAGGAGCTTGCGCCGGAAGGCCGGGAAACCCGCTTCATCCATTGCGACGAGGATGCTGCGGAGCCGCGAGGCGTCCCGGCTGAACCGGCGCCAGGCGTCGTCGGTCCAATAGGGACTTGCGGCGTAGCTCGGCCGAAGCCGGGTCTCGGCCTCGTCGAGGGCGCCGACGAGGGCGCCGAGGCTGCTGTGGTCGCCGCCCGAAAAGACCACGTCCAGGAACGGCGAGAGAAGCACCTTCTCGGCCGCCGCCCGCGACTTGAGGGCGACGATCGAAGCGAGCGCCGCGGGATCGAGCCTGGGAGCGAAGGCGGCGACCTCGGCCTCGTAATATTTCCTGTAGAAGGGGTCGCCGGAGAGCGGGCTCAGGAAGCTCAGCGCGTCATAGCCTTCGGACCCGCGGACGATCCAGCGGGTGCGGAAGGCGGCCGACGGGGGCGCGGCCGGGAGAACGGAGGCGAAAGCGGCGGCGCCCGAGGCGGCCAGAAAGGTGCGGCGGTCCATGACCCCGGATTAACGGCCGTCGTCCGCTCCGGCTTGAACGCAATATACATGGCGGCGAAGGCTCGACGGGCTGTGGCCGAAGGCTCGCCTGACCGTCCGGTTCATGTGCGGCTGGTCG